>JABLXY010000002.1:351146-702293 GCA_013177795.1 Syntrophaceae bacterium
AAGTCCACCGTGAGCGTACGGTTCCTCGCCGGGATCGGCAAGCTCAAGGACGATTTCAGGATTTCCTTCGCCCCGGAGAAGGAGGCGGGCAAATCGGGGAACTACCTGCTCGATCTCGAGCCCGTGAAACCCGAGGAGGGGGTCAAGAAGCTCCAGGTCGCCGTCAACCGCGAGACCTTCCAGATCGAGAAGGTCGTCCTCTTCGACCCCTTCGGCAACGTGACGACGCTCACCTTCTCGGCCATCGAGCTCAACCGCGACCTTCCCGACAGCCTCTTCACCTTCAAGCCCCCCGCCGGGGTGGATGTGATCAAACGATAGGCATCGGGCAACAGGCGTCAGGCACGAGGAGCGACAAGAAAAAAAGAGGATCCGGACTCCAGCCGATCCTCTTTTTTCCACTCCTGATGCCTGATGTCTAATGCCTGATGCCTATTTTCAAACAATCTTCCCCGCCTTGAAGGCCTTCTCGAAGGCCCGGACCAGCACGGGGTCGAACTGGCTGCCGGAGCACTTCAGGATCTCGTCATAGGCGATCCGGGCGTCGAGCCCCTTTCGGTAGGGGCGGTCCGATGTCATGGCGTCGTAGGTGTCGGCGATGGCCAGCAGCCTCCCCTGGATGGCGATCTCCTCGCCCTTGAGCCCTGCGGGGTAGCCCCGGCCGTCGTAGCGCTCGTGGTGCTGGGCGATGTAGGGAAGCAGAGGCTCGAGGAAGGCGATGCCGCCGATGATCTGCGCGCCGATCGTCGGGTGGGTCTTCATGATCGCAAACTCCTCGTCGGTGAGCCTTCCGGGCTTGTTCAGGATAGTGTCGGTGATGCCCACCTTGCCGAGGTCGTGCAGCACGCCGCCCCAGTCGATCATTTCGAGATCCCGGCGGCCCCAGCCCATCTCCGCGGCGATGATCTTGGCGACGGCGGCCACGCGGTTGGAATGGCCCCGGGTGTAGGCATCGCGCGCCTCGACGGAGTTGGCCACGGCGCGGATCGTGTCGAAGTAGCTCTTCTTGAGGTCCGCGAAGAGGTAGGCGTTTTCGAGGGACAGCGAGAAGAAGCCCGACAGGATGTAGAGGAGCTTGAGCGTCTGCTGCCGGATGAAGTCCTCGTCCTGCTCGAAGACGATGGTGGCCGCCCCCAGCGTGCGCTCCTTGTTCGACAGCGGCGCGATCATGACGCTGAGCTTCCGGCCGTCGGACTTTCCGAAGACCTCCGCGGGGACGCAGGCCGGCGTCCCGCTGCTGATGATCCAGCCGAAGGTGCCCGACATGATCTGGGCGTCGATCTCCTTCTCCATGAGCGCGGCGACGCGGTCCGGGATGGAGATCTCGTGGCGGAACTCGAAGCCGTTCTCGTCCACGAGGAAGACGGAGCAGGCCTCCGTCTTGACGAGTTCCTGGAACTTGCCGATTCCCGACTGGAGGATTTCCGGGATGTCGTGCGACAGGATCATGTCCGAGCGGAAGTCGGAGAGGCGCTCGAGCTTGTCCTGGATCGCCACGAGGGCGCGGTTCTGCTCGTCGAGGTACTGGATCCTCTTCTGCATCGCCCGGGGGTCGCCGCTGTTGACGGCCATCTCGCTGAGTTCCTGCATGATCTGCCCGCGAACCGTTACATGTCCAGGATTTCCGTGTTTTCCCGGTAGAGCTTCACGATCTTGTCCATGACGAGCTCGAGGCTGCTGAGGCTCAGCCCCAGCAGCTCCCATGCCCTGGGGTTCACCGTCGCAAGCCTCCTCTCGCCTCCCGAGCCGAGCCCGAGCGCCATGCAGAGGATGTTGCCGATGTGCACGGCGGCGATGTCCTTGCGGGCCGGGACGGCCCCGTCGGCCAGGTGATGGGCGCCGATCATCTGGGCCGTCTCCGGGGGGAAGCGCCAGTGGACCGCGAGGGCGCTGCCCACCTGGCAGTGGTCGTAGCCGAAGACCTTCCGCTCGGCCTCGACCATCGGGGACCCCGTGGCCTGGACGTCCCTGACGACGGTGCTGTACCGCTCCGGGTAGTGGACGGCGGTGACGAGCTTGCCGATGTCGTGCAGCAGCCCCCCCGTGAACACCTCGTCGGGGTTGCGCAGATCCGCCGCCTCGGCCAGCACCCGCGCCGCCACGGCGCATCCGATGCAGTGTTTCCAGAAATTCTTCTTGTCGAAGGCCCCTCCCGTGTCCATGCCCCGGAACATGTCGAAGACGGAGGTGGCGAAGACGAGGTTCTTGATCGTGTTGAACCCGAGGATGACGATGGCCCGCTGGAGGCTGCCCACCCGCTGGGGGAAGCCGTAGAAGGCCGAGTTGACGAACTTCAGGACCTTGGCGGCGATGACCTGGTCCTCGGAGATGATGTTGCTGACGGCCGCGATCGTCGCATCGGGGGATTGCAGCAGCTTGCCCAGCTTGGAGTAGATGACCGGCAGCGTGGGGATCCTGTCGAGGGAACTGACGATCCGTTCGATGTCCTTGGCGTTCATGGTCTCGGTTCTCTCCGATTCCGGTTTCCGCGGGCCGGCGTCTCTAGGACTCCTGCGCCTGGCGGATCTTCATCTTCTTGGCGATGCGGTAGATCTCCGACATCAGCTCGTTGCCCTCGAGGGGCGGGAAGATCTCGTTGAGCTCCTTTTCGATGGCCTCGATCACCTCGGGCGCGACGGTCTTCATCTCCTCCCGGTGCAGCTGCTCCCTGTCCGCGCCCTCCACGTCGGCATCCGTGATGCCCCAGGCCTTCAGGAGCATGATGTGCTTCTCGGTGAGGGTCATGCCCTGCTTGATCATGATGTTGCCGTGCTTGTTCTTCACGTCGGCCGCGAGCGTCATGCCTTCCTTGAGGTCGTTGATGTTCAGAATGCCCATCGCCGGTGTCTTCCTTGTATGTTTCTTGCCCTTCCTCCCGGGTTCCCGCCGGCCCCGGTCTGCGGGCGCAAGTGACCGTCCTGTCATTATGCAAATATCGGGCCTCGGGCAGGCCGGGAAGCAGCACGCGGCGGGTTCGAGCCGCAAGACCCATCGGGTGAGGGACTCTTCTCCCGCACTATCGGTCGGGGCCTGTTGCCTGGGCCGTGCTCCCTTCATCGGGGCGTTGACGCAACGGGGTTTTTCCGATAGGGATAACGGAGGGATGGCAAAGGGATGATGGGGCGCAGGCCATGCGGATCCTGATGTTCGGGTGGGAGTTTCCCCCGGCGATCAGCGGGGGGCTCGGGACGGCGTGCTTCGGCATGACGAAGGCCCTGGCGCAGAGAGGCCACCGGATCATCTTCGTGATTCCCGTCCTTCCGGAGCCGGGCCGCCCGTCGCACGTGACGCTCATCGCGGCCTCCGCGTTCGCCGATGCGGCCGGGGGCCGGGCCCCTGCGGGGGTCGCCGTGCGGCCCGTCGAGTCGCCCCTGAGGCCCTACATAGCGCCGCCGGAGTATGGGCGTCTCAGGGAGAGCCTCCTGGCGAGCCCGGGGCCTTACGGCCCCGATCTGTTCTCGGAGGCCGAGCGCTACGCGCAAGCCGCGGGTCTCATCGCCCGCCGGGTCGCGTTCGACGTCATCCACGCCCACGAGTGGCTCACGGTGCCGGCGGCCCTCCGCGCACGGCGCGTCAGCGGCCGCCCCGTCGTCCTGCACGTCCACGCCCTGGAGTCCGACCGCAGCGGCGGGTCCGCCGACGCCCGCATCGTCGCCATCGAGCGGCAGGGCCTGCAGGAGGCGGACCTCGTCATCGCCGTGAGCCGTTACACGAAGCGCATGATCGTGGAGCGATACGGGATCGACCCGGGGAAGATCCGCGTCGTCCACAACGCCGTTTCGCGAAGCGAGGCGGCGGCGGGCGGCCCGAAACCGTTCGGCGGGAAGATCGTCCTGTTCCTGGGGCGGATCACGCACCAGAAGGGCCCCGCGGTGTTCGTCGAGGCGGCCGCGAAGGTCCTCCGCGCCCTGCCCGATGTCACGTTCGTGATGGCGGGAAGCGGCGATCTGATGCCGCAGATGATCGAGCGCGTGGCCGAGCTCGGCCTGGGGGGCCGGTTCCTCTTCACGGGGTTCCTGCGCGGCGAGGAGGTGGAGCGCATGTATGCCGCAAGCGACCTCTACGTCATGCCCAGCGTCTCCGAGCCCTTCGGGATCGCCCCGCTCGAGGCGATGCGTTCCGATGTGCCGGTGATTATCTCGAGGCAGTCCGGTGTCGCCGAGGTCCTCCACCATGCCCTGCAGGTCGACTTCTGGGACGTGGACGAACTCGCGGGCAAGATCTGCGCGGTCCTGACCTACGAGGCCCTGGCCCGCGAGATGGTCGAGCGCAGCCGCGAGGAACTCGCCGGGATCACCTGGGACCGTGCCGCCCGGCAGATCGAGGACGTCTACCGGGAGGTGACAGGGAACCGGTGAGAGGCCTTCCCTGCCTTCGTCTTTTCCTGTCACCTGCCGCCGGATACCCTGCGTGATCGGTTGCCGGCAAAGAAGATCAGCGATGTCCGGCGAGACGGTGCAGAATGCCGACTGTCGTGCTCCATCTTGATTTCCACCTCCCGCTGCGGTTGAGGAAGTTCGGCTTCTTCGACATCGGGCAGGGGCGGGACTATTTTGACGGGGAAGAGAGCCGCGCGGCCCTCGTGCGGTTCGCCGAGGGGTTCGCCCTGCCGGCCACGGCGCTGATGCTGCGGCTCGTCCGGCGGCACCGGGGACGGTTCCGGGTTTCCCTCTCGGTCTCTGGCATGCTTCTTGAACAATTGGAGAAGGGGCAAAAGCCGCTCCTGGAAAGCTTCCGGAGGCTGACGGACACGGGCTTCGCGGAGTTCGTGTGCGGGACCTCCCACCACTCGCTTGCGTCGCTCTTCTCGGAGGCGGAATTCCGCCGTCAGATCGCCCTGCACCGCCGGATGATCCGGTCCCGGTTCGGCCAGGCCCCGAAGGTCTTTCGCAACACCGACGGCATCTTCGACGACGCCGTTGCGCGCATCGCCCGCTCGATGGGCTTCCGGGTGATCCTGGCCGGGGGGGCGCGCGACCGGGACACCGGCGAGCCGTGCACGCCCTGGCGGTACGGGACGCTGACGGTGCTGCCCCGGCACGGCCGGCTCTCCGACGACATGGTGCGGCAGGAACCCGGAGCGTTTGCCGTGCAGCTGGCCGAGGGCTTTGGCGGGGACGAGGTCATCAGCCTCGTGACGGACTGCGGGCGCTTCGGGGAAGCCGACCCGGGCGGCCCGGCGCTGATTCGCTTTCTCGAGACTGTCCCCGGCCTGCTGCTGAGGCGGCGCAACTGGCATTTTTGCACGCCCTCCGAGGCGGCGGCGCTCTGGGCGCAGGCCCCGGCGGTCCGGCCGTTCCCGCCGGGGACGGGGCGAGAGGCCTGCCTCGCGAACCACCTGCAGCGTGACGCCGCGGATACGCTCTTCGCGATGGAGGGGCGGGTCCGCCGGTCAGGCAGCCGAAGGCTTCTGAACACCTGGCGCAGGCTCCAGGCGTCGGACTACCTGGACCGCATGTCCACCAAAGGTCTGTCGGAAGGGGTCCCGGGCGGCAACGGCGCCGACTTCGCATCCCCGTACGACACCTATATCCATACCATGAATATCCTGAAAGACCTCTCCGGCAGGGTCGAGGGAAGGTCGGGGGTTCGTCCATGAGTACCGAGAGAAAAGACTGCCTGTTCGAGGTGAGCTGGGAGGTCTGCAACCAGGTGGGGGAGGTCTATGCCGCCGTGCGAAGCAAGATCCCCGCAACGGTGGGCGCCTTCGGGGACCGTTACGTCCTGCTGGGGCCTGACCTGAAGAACAACCCGGAGTTCGAGGAGACCGAGGAGGACTACTGGCTCTCCATCCGGGAGAACACGGCCATCAAGGACATCCCCTGCCGCTTCGGCCGCTGGAAGGTGCCGGGCGAGCCGCGGGTCATCCTGGTGAACTTCACGAAGAAGTACAACAAGGACCAGCTGCTCTTCCAGCTCTGGGAGGATTACGGCGTCGACTCCATCTCCGGCGGCTGGGACTACGTCGAGCGGGTCATGTTCGGCTATGCCTGCGGGGAGGTCGTCGAGACGCTCCACAACCTCAAGGTGAAGCCGAAGGGGCTGCGGACCGTCGCCCTGTTCCACGACTGGGTGTGCGGGGCGGGCCTGCTGGCCGTGAAGAAAAAGGTCCCCGAGGCCGGGACGGTGCTCACGCTGCACTCCACCGTCCTGGGGCGGACGCTGGCCGCCTCGGGCATGGACATCTACGCCGAGATGGAGCACATCTCGCCCCAGCGCGAGGCCGCCGCCCACAACTGTGCCGCCCAATACTCCCTGGAGGCCGCCTGCGCCCGCGAGGCCGACTGCCTCACGGCGGTGAGCGACATCACGGGGCTCGAGGCGAAGAACTTCCTGGGCCGCTCCCCCGACGTGGTGACACCCAACGGCATCGATGCGGCGAGCATCCCCGACCTGGCCGAGTCGCGCGGTGCGGCGCTCAGGGCCCGCGAACGCATCCTCGCCGCCGCCGCGAGGTTCCTGCGAAGGCCGCTGCCCGCCGACACGAAGATCCTGATGACCTCCGGGCGCTACGAGTTCCACAACAAGGGTGTGGACGTCTTCCTGCAGGCGCTGGGGCGGCTGGACCGGGAGATGGCCGGAAACCGCAGCGTCCTTGCGCTGTTGTGCCTCGTGGGGGGCCACATGGACCTCGTGCCGTCCCTCCAGGCGGGTGCCGCCAAGCCCGACGGCGGGCCCGTCCCGATCGCGACGCACCGCCTCAGCTACGAGGCCTCGGACCCGATCCTCGAGACCTGCAGCCGCCTGGGCCTGAAGAACGGCCCCCAGAACCGGGTCAGCGTCATCTTCAACCCCGCCTACCTGGACGGCCACGACGGCCTGTTCGACATGACCTACTCCGACCTCCTCTCGGGCTGCGACCTGGGGGTGTTCCCGGCCTACTACGAGCCCTGGGGCTACTCGCCCCACGAGTGCGCCGCCCACGCCGTTCCCGCCGTCACCGTGGACCAGGGGGGCTTCGGCCCCTGGGTGCTCGCCACGGCGGGCGAGAGCCGGGGCGTCCGGGTTCTCAGGCGGCGGGGCCTCGACACGGCGTCCATCGTCGAAGGCCTCTACGGCATCCTCAACGAATTCGTCGGCCTCACCGACGAAGAACTCCTGCAGCAGCGGCGCGAGGCCCGCCGGATCGCCCTCAGGGCCGGCTGGGAGACCTTCTTCCCCGAGTACCTGCGGGCCTTCGAGAGGGCGCTGGCCGGTGCCCAGGCGCGCGCCGCGCGGATCGGCGAGACGCGCGGGGAGATGCGCCACGTCTTTTCCAGTTCGGGCTCGAGCCAGCCGCATTTCCGCACCTTCACGGCCGTCGTCAACCTGCCCCCGAAGATCGTGCGCCTCCGGGAGCTGGCCTACAACCTCTGGTGGTCCTGGAACCCCGAGGCCCTGGATCTCTTCTCGCTTCTCGACCCCAAGCTCTGGGAGCAGATGGGCAACAACCCCGTGCGCATGCTCGAGACGGTGAGCCCCGAGCGTCTCTCCGAGGCGGCCGACAACGAGAGCTATACGAACCTCTACGCCCGCATCCTGCAGCGCTTCGACGACTACATGGGTGAGCGGGGGCTGACCAAGGCCGCGGCGGGCCTCAACAACATCAAGTGGTCGGCGCCGGTGGCCTACTTTTCCACGGAGTACGGCATCCACGAGAGCCTGCCCATCTACTCCGGCGGGCTCGGCGTGCTCTCCGGCGACACGCTCAAGACGGCGAGCGACCTCAACATCCCCATGGTGGGCGTGGGGCTTCTCTACAAGTGCGGCTACTTCAAGCAGTCCATCGACAAGGACGGCATCCAGCAGGCCGAGTACGTGGAGAGCGACTTCTCCAACATGCCCGTCCAGATCGTCCAGGACGACCGCGGCAACGAGGTGCAGATCGCGGTCGAACTGCCCGGGCGCACGCTGTACGCCTGCATCTGGGAGGTGAAGGTGGGGCGGATCTCGCTCTACCTGCTCGACACCGACGTGACCCGCAACACCGCCCAGGACCGCAAGATCACCGACCGGCTCTACACGGCCGACCAGCGCACCCGCATCGAGCAGGAGATCCTGCTCGGCATGGGGGGCGTGCGGCTGCTCGAGAAACTCGGCATCCGGCCCCGGGTCTGGCACATCAACGAGGGGCACTCGGCCTTCATGCTCCTGGAGCGGATCAGCAAGCTCATGACCGAGGAGGGCCTCTCCTTCGACGAGGCCGAGGAGGTCGTCCGCGGCAGCACCGTCTTCACGACCCACACCCCCGTCGAGGCGGGCAACGAGCGCTTCAGCAAGGACCTCATGGAGTACTACTTCTCGGGGTTCGTCAAGCGCGCGGGGATCACCTGGTCGCAGTTCTCGAACCTCGGGCGCAAGGAGATCGGCGAGGACAGGCCCTTCTTCATGACGAACCTGGCGCTGAAGCTCTCCCACCGCAGCAATGCCGTCAGCCGTCTCCACGGGGCGGTGGCGCGGCGCATGTGGCGCGACGTCTGGAAGGGCTTCCACGACTCCGACATCCCCATCCAGTACGTCACCAACGGCGTCCACATGCTGTCCTGGGTGGCGCCGCGGATGAAGGAGGTCCTGGACACCTACCTGGGCCTCGACTGGGACCGCAGCATCGGCGACCCCAAGCGCTGGAAGCGGGTCCACAACATCCCCGATTCCGTCTTCTGGCGCGTGCGCTACGAGCTCAAGCAGAACCTGGTCAACTACCTGCGTGAGCACATCTCGCGCCACTGGGTGGCCTACGGGTACTCGAAGACCTGGCGCGAGGAGGTGCTGGGGCGGATGAACCCGGCGGCCCTGTGGATCGGCTTCGCGCGGCGGTTTGCGCCCTACAAGAGGGCCGACCTGCTGCTCTCGGACCTCGAGCGCCTCGAGCGGATCCTCTCCAGCGAGACGCGGCCCGTCCACGTCGTCTACGCCGGCAAGGCCCACCCCAACGACCAGATGGGGAAGGACCTGGTCCGCAAGGTCATCGAGATGACGCGCGACGAGCGGTTCCGGGGCAAGATCTTCTTCATCGAGGACTACGGCATCGAGTCGGCGCGCTACCTCGTCCAGGGCGTCGACGTGTGGCTCAACACCCCCCGCCGCCCCCTGGAGGCGAGCGGCACGAGCGGCATGAAGGTGGCCATCAACGGGGCGATCAACCTCAGCGTCTGCGACGGATGGTGGGCCGAGGGCTACGACGGTACCAACGGCTGGGTGATCGGGCCCGTCGTGCGGGACCTGACGGAGGAGGTCCCCGTCTCCGACGAGGCCGACGCCGCCGCGCTGTTCGCCCTGCTGGAGGAATCGACGGTGCCGCTCTTCTACGACCGGGACCCGTCGGGGATCCCCCAGAAGTGGATCCACATGGCCAAACGGTCCATGGAGACGCTCGTGCCCCAGTTCAACACGGAGCGGATGCTCCTGGAGTACTACGCCAAGATGTACATCCCCGCGGCCGAGCGGGAGATGGATCTCGTGAAGGACGGGTTCCGCCTCGCGAAGGACGTGGCCGACTGGAAGCGCAAGGTCCCCATGCGGTTCTCCTCCACGCGCCTGCTCGAGGTGAGCGTCGAGGGGATCACGGGCGACTGCGTCTTCGTGGGCAACCCCTTCGTCGTGAGTGTCCGGGTGGACCCGGGGAAGCTGGAGCCCGAGGAGGTTCTTGCCGAGCTGGTCATCGGGAGGCGCGACGGCCAGGAGTTCATCGGCGAGCCCGACTGCGTGCCGCTGACGCTGATGGGCAAGGACGCCTCGGGGATCCTCACCTTCACGGGCGTCTACATCGTGAAGGAAAACGGCCCCCACCTCTACGGCGTGCGCGTGCTTCCCTGGAACCGCAACCTGGCCGGAAAGCAGGATACGGGGCTGGTGCTGTGGGGATGAGGGGGATTGCTATTTTCTCCCGATGAACCAGAAGATGAGCGTGAGGACGACGCTGATGAGGATGCTCGTGGCCAGGGGGAAATAGAAGGTGAACTTCTCCCCCTTGATCGTGATGTCGCCGGGCAGGCGCCCGATCCAGGGGATTTTCCCGCCCATGACGATCAGGACGCCGACGATCGCGATGACGAGGCCGATGATGATCAGGGTCTTGCCGAAATCGAAGAAGCCGCCCATGGAAGCACCCCCTGCACCCGCCGGAAATGTAGTACGGGATCATCGCGGAGTCAAGGGTGCTTCCGCAGGCCGCCCTCTCCCGTCCCCGCCCTCGGCGGGAGGGGGTGAAGGGGAAGGTTCATAGGACGCCGTCTGATGAAAAAAACAGGGGTGGTCCTACAGCCCCGGGCCCCGTCCTGTGCTATGCAAAGGACGGTCAAGGGGGTCTGTCTTCGGAAAGGAGATAGACATGAAGGCAAAGAGCGTCAAGGGCAAGACCAGGAAGACGGAAAAGAAAGAGATCGTCTGCGGCACCCTGGACAACATCCGGGAAGCCGCGCGCGAGATCGATCCCTCCATGAAGGTGGTCTGGACCAGCGCCGGGTTCTGGGCCTGCCCCAAGGCCTGAGACGGGGCAACACGGCAGGGACCGGGGAAGGGCAGGAGCCCCCGTGGGCAGAACGGGGGCTCCTGCATTTTGTCACTGGATGGGGACGATGGAGATCTTGAGCTTCTCCCCGCAGTGGCCGCAGTAGATCGTTTTCTCCTTCTCCAGCGTCTTGCCGCAGTACTGGCACTTCAGCAGCAGTTCGGATTTGCAGTAGTCGCAGACCGTTTTCCGGGGGTCCTGCGTCTCGAAGGCGCAGTGCTCACAGATGTAGAAGGGCATGAGCGCCATCCTTTCTTCTCGTCCGTCTCTTCCGCCCGAATCCCCCTCCCCCCCTTTTTTGCAAAGGGGGATGACAGGGGACTTTACTCCCACGTGAAGGGCTCCGCCCTCTCGAAGTCCGGCACGAGGTTCTGCTCGTCCACGTCCTGAATGAAGAGATTCTCGAATCCCAGGTCGAGGGCGCGATCCACCACCGTCTCGTATTCCTCGCGCGTCACGCGGCGTCCCATCAGCGGGTCGTCCGCCACGGCCGGGATCGGCGTGTACTGGGCCATGAGGCTCAGCGGGACCTTCCTGGAGAGGTTCCCGGCGATGAGTCGGACGGCTTCCAGGCTGTTCTCGACCCGACCGGGCAGGACGAGGTGCCGGATGATCACGCCCCGCCGGGCAATCCCGCCCGCCGTCTGCAGTCTCTCCCCGGCCTGCCGGATCATTTCCTCGATTGCCTCCAGGGCACGCTCGGCATAGTCGCCCGGCGCCGAGCAGGCCAGGGCGTCCTGCTCGCTGCCGTATTTGAAGTCCGGCAGCCAGACATCGACGATGCCGTCGAGAAGGGCGATGACGTCCGCCTTCTCGTAGCCGCCGCAGTTGTACACGACCGGGAGGTGCAGCCCCCACTCGCAGGCCGCCAGGAGGGCCTCAAGGATTGCGGGCAGCTGCGGCGTGGGCGTCACCAGCTCGATGTTGTGACAGCCCTTCAGCGCCAGCTCCAGCATGCGACCCGCCAGCGCCTCCCGGTCGATCGGCTCCCCCATCCGCTCGCGGCTGATCTGGTAGTTCTGGCAGAAGGGGCACCGGAGGTTGCAGGAGGTGAAAAAGAGGGTCCCCGCGCCCGCCGTCCCGGTTATGGGCGGCTCCTCGCCGAAGTGGGGCAGGGCCCTTGCGAGGACGGCCCCGGCGCCGAGACCGCAGAACCCCGACTCCCCCCCGAGGCGGTCAACGCGGCACTCCCGGGGGCACAGGGTGCAGCTGCGCAGCCGCTCCCGCAGGCCGGGGAGGCGTGCCTTCAGGGTTTCCATCTTGGGTCTCGCGTTGGTCACTTGTTCAAATATTCGCGGATGCAAGCGCCCTGAGAAGACGGAAGTTAGGAAGCCAGGAAGTTAAGAAGCTCGGAGAATCGGAGGGCGAGCAATCGTCTTTCGGCCGCTCCAAGCTTCAGAACGTCCCAACTTCTCAGCTTCCGCATTTAGAGGATGCGCTCCCTATCAACAAACCGTCTAGTCACGACACAGCGGCTCGGCCGCCTGGCGTATCTTCCCGCTTTGCACAAGCTCGACGAACTCCTCGCCGAGGGATGCGCACAGGCCGGCGACCTTTCGCCAGTTCAGGATGCGGCCTGCGGGGTCGTCGATGAAGGTCACAACGTCGTCCCGGTCGGGGACTTTCCCGCCGGGGAAGGTCTGCACGAACTCGGGTGACGGGTAGACGATCAGGAGAGGCTCGAGGGCCTCGGCCCGGGGCCTGCGCCCCCGGATCGTCTTGTCGAGCCATCCCGGGATGACCCGGTCCCCGTGATGGAACAGCAGGGTCACGTCGTCCGGCCTCACGGTGTAGTCGTGATCGAGGTGGTAGTCGATGACGCCCCCGTCCCGGTACACGCCGCGGGGCGCCCCGTAGATGTCCGTCACCCCCTCGATGACGAGCGGGATGGCGCCCGAGGCCAGGACGGCGTGCTTGAAGTTGACGGGGTTGAGCGCCACGGCCCTCCCCTGAAACCCGGGCCTGAGGCAGAACGGGGGCGGAAGGGGGCCGCTGTAGAAGACCACCCGCTCGAAGAACCGGAAGAGGTGGCGGCGGTCGAGGCGGTTGAGGACGTAGCACAACGCGAGCCCGGCCTTCTGGACCCAGGGGGTCTCGGAGGCCGCGAGGTGTTTCGCCCGCGCCGTCGTCACGGCCAGCCGGTAATGGTCATGCGCCAGCGCGAAGGGGATGGCATCATCCTCCAGGTAGGCGTTGATGACGTCCTGAAGGGCGGCCTTGAGGCTTGCGGGGGTGCTCCGGCGGTTGCAGGGGATGCCGATGTAGGCATCCAGGAGCCTGCGGTAGCTCTTCTCGGGTTCGGGCTGCAGCCAGGCGGCAAAGCGCCACGCCCCCGCGGACGAGCCCGCAAGCAGCACGGGGCGGGACTTCGATCCCAGGGCACCGCTGCGCAGGAGGGTCAGGTCGAAGCCGCTCGCCGCGATCCAGCGGGGCCCTACGCCGGGACCCACGTATGCCGCGACCCGGTCGAGGCGAAACCCCCCGTCCCGTATGATCTCCAGGGCCCTCCGCCCCGCGCGGATGCAGAGCCTCCCCATTGCCGTCCGACACCCCGATGGCTGAAAAGTGCGCCATCATAATCCACTTGTCCCTGAAATTCAACGCCCGCCGCGCCGCGTCAACCTCTTGTAATAAAAACAGGCGTCAGGTATAAGGCATTAGGCGACAGGGTCGCAGGAGAGGAAGGCTCTCCAGTGTTTCCTCTGACCGGACAGGCGTATCATCAATCCCAAACCCATGCTGGCATTGGCCTACGGCGGTAAGTGTCGGGATTTCTTTTTTTGTTCCTATTGCCTGACGCCTAACGCCTGATGCCTGATGCCGGTGCAGGTGCCCCATGGACATCAAGGATCAGGTCTTGCGGATCGCGGAGAACGCCAGGCAGGCCGCGTCGGCCGCAGCCAACCTATCGAGCGCGGAGAAGGATGAGGCGCTGGCCGAAATGGCCGTCCAGCTCATCCATCACACGGACGATCTGATCGAGGAGAACGAGAAGGACGTCGAGGCCGCCCGCAAAAAGGGCCTTTCGAAGGCCATGATCGACCGGCTCACCCTCGACGAGAAGGCGATCCGCGCCATGTCCCGGGGGCTCGAGGAAGTGGCCGCCCTGCCCGATCCCGTGGGGAAGGTCACGTCCATGTGGCGCCGGCCCAACGGGCTGCTCGTGGGCCGCATGCGGATCCCGCTGGGGGTCATCGGGATCATCTACGAGTCGCGCCCCAACGTGACGGTCGATGCGGCGGCCCTGTGCCTGAAGGCCGGCAACGCGGTCATCCTCCGGGGCGGCTCCGAGGCCATCCATTCCAACCGGGCCCTGAGCGCAATCCTGCGCAGCGTGCTCCGGGTCAAGGGGCTTCCCGAAAACGTCATTCAGCTCGTCCCCATGGTGGACCGCGAGGCCGTCAACCTGCTGCTGCAGCTCGAGGAGCATATCGATCTCATCATCCCCCGGGGGGGCGAGGATCTCATCCGGGCCGTGGTCAGCCAGTCGCGGATCCCCGTGATCAAGCACTACAAGGGGGTCTGCCACGTCTTCGTCGACGAGAGCGCCGATCTCGACATGGCCGTCCGGATCTGCCTCAACGCGAAGGTGCAGCGTCCGGGCGTCTGCAATGCCATGGAGACGCTGCTGGTCCACGAGGGCGTGGCGCGCACATTCCTGCCCGCCGCGGCGGAGGCCCTGGAGAAGGCGGGGGTGGTGCTCCGGGGCTGCGAGCGGACCCGGGCCGTCCTGCCGGGCATCGCGGAGGCCACGGAGAGGGACTGGCACGAGGAGTACCTCGACCTGATCCTAGCGGTGAAGGTCGTCGACGGGATCGACGAGGCGATCCGCCACATCGAGCGCTACGGGTCCCTGCACACGGAGTCGATCGTCACCCGCGACTACGACAACGCGCAGCGGTTCCTCCGGGAGGTGAATTCCTCGACGGTCCTCGTCAACGCCTCGACCCGCTTCAGCGACGGCTTCCAGCTCGGCCTCGGCGCCGAGATCGGGATCAGCACGACGAAGCTGCACGCCTTCGGGCCCATGGGGCTCGAGGAGCTCACGACGCAGAAGTTCATCATCTACGGCAGCGGGCAGGTGCGCACCACGTAAACAGCAGAAGCTGGGAAGTTAAGAAGATGTGAAGTTTGGAAAGGCAGAGGTTCTTGTTGCATCCTATCCTAACTTCTCAACTTCCCAACTTCCTAACTTCACTCCCGCAGAAGCGACTGGCTGGCCTGTAGCTTCCCAACCGTCAAAAGGGCTGATGGCATGAAGTGGGGACTCCTGGGCGGCACCTTCGACCCGATTCACCTAGCCCACCTGCGATGCGCGCAGGAAATCCTGGAAAACTGCAGTCTCGACAGGATCGTCTTCATTCCCTCGGCAACCCCTCCCCTGAAGCACGGCCCCGGCATCACCCCCTACGTGCACCGCGAGCGCATGGTACGCCTCGCCATCGAGGGCAATCCCGCCTTCACCGTCTCCGACATCGAGAACCGGCGCGAGGGACGCTCCTACACGGTGGACACGATCGGGTATTTCAAGAGGACCTTCGGAAAGGATCTGGAGATCTTCTTCATTCTCGGCCAGGACGCCTTCGGTGACATCCGGCGCTGGAAGGACTGGCGGCGACTGCTGACCCTGTGCCATTTCGTCGTCATGTCCCGGCCCGGCTGGCGCAGGGACGCGCTGCGCAGGGCCTTGCCCGCGGGGGATGCCGCGCGGTTCGCCTATGACCGAAGGGCGCGAGCCTACCGCAGCCCGTCGGGCACCCTGATCGCGTTTGCGGAGGTCACGGCGCTCGCCATCAAGGCGACGGACATCCGGGAGCGTGTCAGGCAGGGCCGGTCCATCCGGTATCTCGTCCCGGACGAGGTGCGGGAGTATATCGAGAGGCACGGGCTTTACAAATGCTAGTCATGATGGAGTGATGGAATGATGGAATGATGGAATAAAAGAGAAACCGGATGTTTCCGATCCCAGTATTCCAGAATTCCAGCATTCCAATATCCGGCGATGAACCAGAATCGCCGGAGCGGGTGCGGAACAGCTATGCGTGCGCAGCAACGATCCCTTCGCATTCATTACCTCCAACACGTCCCCTTCGAGGGGCCGGGCTCCATCGAGTCCTGGGCCATGGTCCGGGGCCACAGCCTCACGTCCACCCGTTTGTTTGCCGGCCAGCTCCTGCCGCCGGTCGAGCAGTTCGACTGGCTTGTGATCCTCGGCGGGCCCATGAACGTCTACGAGGACGACCGGTACCCCTGGCTCATCCGGGAGAAGCGGTGCATCGCCGAGGCGCTCCACGGCGGGAAAACCGTCATCGGGATCTGCCTCGGGGCCCAGCTGATGGCCTGTGTTTTGGGTGCCCGGGTGACGGCGAACCGGTGCCGCGAGATCGGCTGGCACCCCGTGGAGAAGACGGCACGGGCCTCCGAATTGCCGCTCGCGCGCTTCCTGCCCGAGCGGTTCGCCGCGTTCCACTGGCACGGCGACACCTTCGAGATCCCGCGCGGTGCCGTCCACCTGGCCCGGAGCCGGGCCTGCGAGAACCAGGCGTTTGCCTTCGGTGACCGGGCCGTGGCCCTGCAGTTCCACCTCGAGTCCACCCGGGAGAGCGTCGAGCAGCTCGTGCAGAACTGCCGCGAGGATCTCACCGAGGGGCCCTTCATCCAGGGCGCCGAGGAGATGCTTGCCGATTTGAATCTGTTCAGGATGATCAATGCGTGGATGGCGGACTTCCTGGACGGTCTCGCTTCGACTTGATCAACGTCTCACCCCCCGGCCTTTGTCGCGTGCCCGGACGCTTGCCGCTTTTTGTTTTCCCTTGCAAATCCATCCTGCCGGTGCCATCATTTTTACAACATTCAGCTGCTTCGACTAGGCCTCTGCCCATTCCCTGCCTACTGAGCACTCACCGTCGTTTCGAATTGTGAAAACCGGAAGGAGGTGCCGCCGATGCCCGTTCAGCGTCTGAAGGATTTCCTCGACGACCATGGGGTGAAGTACACGGTCATCAGCCACTCGCCGGCCTTCACGGCCCAGGAGATCGCCGAGTCGGCCCACGTCCCCGGCAAGGGGCTCGCGAAAACCGTCATGGTCAAGATCGACGGCAGAATGGCCATGGCGGTGCTGCCCGCGACCTGCCGCGTCGATCTCGACCTTCTCCGGGAGGCGGCGGGGGCGGGAACCGTGCAGCTTGCCGCCGAGGACGAATTCAAATACCGGTTTTCCGGATGCGCGGTGGGCGCCATGCCGCCCTTCGGGAACCTGTTCGGCATGGAGGTCTTCGTCGCCGAACCCCTCCGCGAGGCGGAGGACATCGCCTTCAACGCGGGCACGCACTCGGAGCTGATCCGTCTGAAATACCGGGACTTCGAGAGGCTGGTGAGGCCGAAGGTCGCGAGGATATCCCGGCGCTGAACCGGCGGCGGGACGGGCGCCTGCCCGGGGAGGAGAGTCGTGGTCTGCAGGCTCTGCCGTGAAAGGGAGGCGGCGCAAGCGATCGGCGTCTGTGCCGACTGCCTGCGGGCGGCCAGGGCCGTCCTTGACCCCGGGGGGCTTCACGGCCCGGTCCGGGCGCGCTTCGGTCTCCCCGCGAGCCCGCCCGCAACCCCGGGCGGCGTTGCCTGCGGCCTCTGCGCCAACGACTGCCGGCTGGGACCGGGGCAGAAGGGCTACTGCGGCCTGCATCTCGAGCGAAACGGCCGGCTGGCCCATGCGGTGCAGCCGGGGAGCGCCCTGGCCCACATGTATTTCGACCCGCTCCCGACGAACTGCTGCGCCTCCTGGTTCTGCCGCGGCAGCGGCGAGCGGGGCACCAACCTGGCCGTGTTTTTCTACGGGTGCAACCTCGACTGCCTGTTCTGCCAGAATGCCTCCCACAAGGAACTCGACGGGGCCCCCGTGATCGATGTCGAGGCGATGGTGCAGGCCGCGCTCGAGCCCCACGTGCGGTGCGTCTGCTTCTTCGGGGGCTCTCCCGAACCGCAGCTCCCCTTTGCGCTGGAGGTGTCGCGGAGGGTCATCGAGCGCAGCGGCAACACGAAGCACATCTGCTGGGAGTGGAACGGCTGCGGGAGCCCGAAGCTCGTCGAGCGCGCGGCGGAGCTTTCCCTGAGGAGCGGGGGGGTCGTGAAGTTCGATCTCAAGGCAGCCCGCCCCGAAATCGCGCGCGCCCTCTGCGGGGTGGACACGTCCCGGTCCTTCGAGAACTTTTCCCGCATTGCGGCGACGTTTCGCGAGAGCGGCCTCCTCACGGCGACAACCCTCCTGGTGCCCCATTACGTCGATGCGTTGGAGGTCGAGGCTGTTGCCCGGTTCATCGCCGGCCTCGACGCCGGGATCCCTTACTCCCTCCTCATCTTTCACCCCGACTTCCAGATGCGGGATCTGCCCGTCACGCCCCGCGGCCAGATCGACGCCTGCGTGGAGGCCGCCCGCAGGTACCTGCGGCGGGTCAACCTGGGGAATACCCACCTGCTGCGCTTCGCCCGGTAGGCCGCACGCCGATCCCCGCCATCCCGCCGTCGGGAGCGTCAGGGACGATACCCGGCTCGAAGACAACTGCATCCTCGAGAAGCAGGGCGAACGACGAAAATGGAAATCCCCCTCTGTCAGCATTTTGCAAAGGGGAATGCAGGGGGATTTTCTTCTCGCCCTTGGCCCTTCGCCTCATGCCGTTCGCCGGTTCTCGCGCTGCAGGACCTTCTGCAGAAACTTCCCCGTCAGCGACCCTTCCGTCCGCGCCACGTCCTCCGGCGTCCCCTCGGCCACGATCCTTCCCCCGCCGGGGCCCCCCTCGGGCCCGAGGTCGATGATCCAGTCGGCCGACTTGATCACGTCGAGGTTGTGCTCGATCACGACGATGGTGTTGCCCATGTCGACGAGGCGCATGAGCACGTCGAGCAGCTTCTGCACGTCGGCGAAGTGCAGGCCGATCGTCGGCTCGTCGAGGATGTAGAGCGTGTTGCCGCGGGAGGGCTTGCCCAGCTCGCGGGCGAGCTTGATCCGTTGGGCTTCGCCGCCGGAGAGCGTCGTCGCCGACTGGCCCAGCCGGATGTAGCCCAGCCCCACGTCGTGCAGGAGCGAGAGCCTCGAGCGGATGGGCGGGACGTTCTCGAAGAATCCGATCGCCTCGCTCACCGTCATGTCGAGGACCTCGGCGATGCTCTTGCCCTTGTAGTGGATGTCCAGGGTGTCGCGGTTGAAGCGCCTGCCGCGGCAGACGTCGCAGGTCACGTACACGTCGGGCAGGAAGTGCATCTCGATCCGGATGAGGCCGTTGCCCTCGCAGGCCTCGCAGCGGCCGCCCTTGACGTTGAAGCTGAACCGTCCCGGTCTGTACCCGCGGGTCCGGGACTCGGGCAGCTGGGCGAAGAGGTCCCGGATGAAGGTGAAGGCCCCCGTGTAGGTGATGGGGTTGGAGCGCGGTGTGCGGCCGATGGGCTGCTGGTTCATCACGATGACCCGCTCGATGCCCCCCAGGTCCCGGACGTTGCGAATCCTGCCGACCTTGCCCTTGTAGCGGTACAGGCGCCGGGCCAGCACCCGGTAGAGGGTCTCCAGGACGAGGGTGCTCTTGCCCGAACCGGAGACCCCGGTGACGCAGGTGAGCACGCCGACGGGGATGCGGATATCGATGTCCTTCAAATTATTCTCCGTGGCGCCCTCGAGGATGATGCGCCGTCCCGTCGGCGCCCGCCGCCGCTCCGGCACGGGGATGCAGCGCCTGCCGGAGAGGTATTGGCCGGTCAGGGACGTCTCGCTCGCCAGGATCTCCGCCGGGGTCCCCTGAAAGACGACCTCTCCGCCCTCGCGCCCCGCGCCGGGCCCCATGTCGATGATCCGGTCGGAGGCCGCCATCATGTCGGCATCGTGCTCGACGACGAGCACCGTGTTCCCCATGTCCTTGAGGCGGGCCAGGGTCGCGATGAGGCGGCCGTTGTCCCGGGGGTGCAGCCCGATCGTGGGCTCGTCCAGCACGTAGAGCACCCCCGTGAGCCCCGAGCCGATCTGCGTGGCCAGGCGGATGCGCTGCCACTCCCCGCCCGAAAGCGTCCCCGAGGCCCGCTCGAGGCTCAGGTAGTCCATGCCCACGTCCAGGAGGAAGCGCATCCGGTCGCGGATCTCCTTCAGGATGCGCTCCGAGACGGCGGCTTCCTGTCTCGTGAGCGGCAGCGACTGCAAAAACGCCATGCCGTCGGCGATGGACAGGCAACACATCTCGTGGATGTTCTTGCCGCCCACCGTGACGGAGAGGCTCTCCTTCCTGAGGCGCGCTCCCCCGCAGGCGGGGCACTCGCTCATGTTGAGGTACCGCTCCAGCTCCGCCCGCACGTCGTGGGAGTCCGAGTCGTGATAGCGGCGGTCGAGGTTCGGGATGATGCCCTCGAAGGGCTTCTCCGTGAAGTGCCTCTTGCCGCCGCTGTCCGTGTAGAACCGGATCGCCTCGTCGCCCGAGCCGTAGAGCAACACGCGGCGGACCGTCTCGGGGAGCTCCCGGAAGGGCGTGTTGATGTCGAAGCCGAAGTGCTCCGAGAGGGCCTCGAGCATCTGGTGGAAGACCATGGAGTTGCGCCTCTGCCAGGGGGCGATCGCCCCGTCGCGGATCGAGAGCCCCGGGTCGGGCACGACGAGGTCCTCGTCGAAGAAGATCTTGGTCCCCAGGCCGTCGCACTCCGGGCAGGCCCCGTAAGGGCTGTTGAAGGAGAACATCCGGGGGGCGAGCTCCGGGAGGCTCACGTTGCAGTCGGGGCAGGCGTAGCGCTCGCTGAAGAGGATTTCGCCGCCCCCGGCGATGTCCGCGCGGACGAGTCCGTCGGAGAGGCGGGCCGAGATCTCCAGGGAATCGCGCAGGCGCTTGCGGACCCCCTCGCGGACGGCGAGGCGGTCCACGACGACGTCGATGTCGTGGCGGCGGTTGCGGTCCAGGGTGATCTCGTCGGCCAGGTCCCGGGTCTCTCCGTCCACCCGTACCCGCACGTAGCCCTCGCGCCGCAGGCGGGCAAGCTCGCGCTGGAATTCCCCCTTCTTGCCGCGGATGACGGGGGCCATGAGGCAGACGGCCGTCCCCTCCGGCAGCGCCAGGAGATGCTCCACCATGGCGTCGATCGTCTGCGAGCGGATCTCGCGGCCGCACCGGGTGCAGTGGGGCACGCCGATCCGCGCGTAGAGCAGTCGCAGGTAGTCGTAGATCTCCGTGACGGTCCCCACCGTGGAGCGGGGGTTGTGGCTCGCGCTGCGCTGCTCGATCGCGATGGCGGGGGAGAGGCCCTCGATGGACTCCACCTCGGGCTTGTCCATCTGCCCGATGAACTGTCGGGCGTAGGTCGACAGCGACTCGACGTAGCGCCGCTGCCCCTCGGCGTAGATCGTGTCGAAGGCCAGCGTGGATTTGCCCGACCCGCTCACGCCGGTGATGACGACGAGGCTGTCCCGGGGGATGTCGAGGCTGATGTTCTTGAGGTTGTGCTGGGATGCGCCCTTGATGCGGATGAACTTCATCATGACTCAGATCCCCCTCTGCCCCCGTGAACGTTTTTCTCCTTTCACTTCCTCTTCCCTGGCGGGAGAGGATCGAGGTGAGGGGGAAAGATTCATTTCGCCCTTCGCCTGCCTTTCAGAGGCGAATTTCGATGTGCGCCTTCTGTCGCCGCTCCGCGAGCCACTCCTCGAATTTCTTCTCCATCTTCATCCGGTAGAGACGCTCCTCGATGTCATCCCGGGTGGCCTTGACCGAGAGGCTCCCGCCGCCCCGCCGGTCGAGGGCGCGGATGATGGCGAAGCCCTGGGGTGTCTCGATGACGCCGCTCACCTCGCCGGGCTTGAGGCTGAACGCGGCCTCCTCGATGCTGGGGTGCATCGTTCCCTTCTCCACGTACCCGAGGTCTCCCCCCGTCTGCGGCTGCCCCGCACGGGCCTCGTTTGCGAGCGCCTCGAAGGGCTCGCCGGCCCGGATCCGCTTCAGGATGGCCTCGGCCCTGGCGCGCTGCCCGGCCCTCTCCTGGGCATCGGCCCCCTCCGGGACGGGCAGGGGGATCATCTGCAGCCGCACCCGGAGCTTGCCCTCGTACTCGTCCCGGTGCTCCTGGTAAAAGGCCCCAATCTCCTCGGGGGTCACGGAGACGCGCTGGCGGATTTCCCTCTGCATGATCCGCATGCGGATGAGGTCGTTCCGTGTGGCCTCCCGCTGCTTGTCCAGGCTCGAGCCTTCTCTTGCCAGGGCCTGCTGCAGGTCGTCCATCGACATGTTGCGCCTCTTGAGATTTTCCTGGATCGCGTTGGTCACTTCTTCCTCTTTGACCGTGATCCCCAGCCGCCTGGCCTCCTGGCGCAGCAGCATGTCGTCGACGAGCCTGGCGATGAGAGCCCTCCTCGCCTCGGCGGCGACCCGGTCGCGGTCCTCCGGGCGGATGCTCCTGTCGTACCGCTTGAGAATGCTCTCGACGGTGCTCTCCAGCTCGTGCTGGGTGATCACGTCGTCATTGACGACGGCGACGATGCGGTCGACGATCTCCGCCCGCACGGCGGGCGCCGCGAAGAAACACAGGGCTGCAACGAAAGCCAAAAACCGATGCGTCTTGCTCATTTCCAACCGTCCTCATCCCTTGCCGGGGGCCTGCCGGGCCCCTTCCGGCCCGGTCCCCGCGGGTCGCGGCTCGTCGATCTTGACCTGTCTCAGGCGCTCCTCGTCGATGCGGATCTTCGCCTCCGACTTGAGCTGATCGAGCCACCTGCGGAATTCTTTCTCTTCCTTGGCCTTGATAAGGTCCAGCTTGATCTTGTCCTTCACCTCGGCGAACTCGATCCAGCGCCCCGGTTCCCGCTTCAGGACCTTGAAGACGTGGAACCCGTAAGGGCTCTTGACGACCTTGCTGGTCCTGCCCTCGGGAAGAGAAAAAACGACCCGGTCGAAGGCCTCCGGCATCACGCCCCGGGTGAACACGCCGAGGTCGCCCCCCTTGGCCGCCTCGGGTCCCGTGGAGACCTCCTGGGCGATCTTGGCGAATTCCTCCCCGGCTTGGAGACGCCGCAGCACGGCGTCGGCCTTTTCCTTGGTCGGCACGACGATCTGCGCCACGTGCACCGACTCCTCGGAGTAGTACTTGCCCCGGTTGGCCTGGTAGGCTTCCTGGGCCTCCTCATCGGTCACGGTGATTTTCGCGTTGACTTCCTGGTCGATGAGCTTTTCCAGCAGGAGACGCTTCCTCAGCTCCTCGCTCCAGATCTTGTAGTCCACCTTCTCGCCGCCGAAGACCTGGGCGAAGTTCTCGCCGGAATAGTCCTTCCTGATCTCCTCGACGCGCCTCTTAAGCTCCTCGTCCGTCACCCTGAGCCCGAGCCTCTCGGCACGGATCAGCATGAGCTTCTCCTCGATGAGCTCGTCGAGGGCCTCCCGTTTGATGGCGTCGATGTTGTGGGCCTGCAGCGCCGACGGCGTCCCCGCGAGATTGAGAGCGTTTCGCAGCTTTACGGTGAAGTCCTTCACCGTGATCTCGGCGCCGTTGACCGTCGCGATGGCGTCTTCCGACGGCGTTCGGAAGGACGAGCACCCGATTGCCGCGGCGAGGCACACGGCGGCAAGCCCCGCCAGGACGACACCCGCCGCCCTGCGCCGATCGCCGCGCTGCGACTCTCTCGAGCGACCTTCCATCGCCGCATCCCCTGAAACCCGTTCTGTCATGTCCGTCCGGTTCAAGTCCCCCCTTTCCCCTTTGCAAAGGGAGGATTTATCGTTCTGTTGCCTGCGCCCGCTGCCTTTCGCTCCTTTTTCTTTTTGCTTTGCCGGTCGATGGTCTCCGGCGGCCGTTCACTGCCGCGCATCGGTCACTGGGCGGCCAGCTCCGCGAGCAGCCCCTTGGCCGCCTCGATGACCTGCCCATCGGGCAGATCGGGCATGGGCACGTAGAGCCGGTGGTCGGGCGTGAAGCGCATCCCCTTCCACTTCTTCTTCGCCAGCGCGATGAGCCGCAGCGGGTCGATGGGGCTCGACCGGTGGATCGCGAGGATCATGCTGTGCCCGTCGTACTCCATCTTTTCGGCCATGAGGCCCTTCATGAGGTTGCGCAGGCTGATGACCCCGACCAGGTTCTCCACCTCCGGGGGCAGGGGCCCGTAGCAGTCCTGCATCTCCTCCCGCAACTCCCGCAGCTCATCGTCAGAGGCGGCCATGGAGAGCTTCTTGTAGGTCACGAGCCGTCGGTGCGCGTCGGGCACGTAGCTGTCGGGCACGAAGGCCGCGATGCCGAGATGGATCTCCGGCCTGATCTCCGCCTCCGGTGCCTTTTCGCCCCGCAGCTCCCGCACGGCCCGCTCCATGAGCTGCGTGTACATCTCGTAACCTACGGCCGAGATGTGCCCCGTCTGCGCCATGCCCACGAGGTTGCCGGCCCCGCGGATCTCGAGGTCCTGCGAGGCGATGCGGAACCCCGAGCCGGGCTCGGTGAATTCCTTGATCACCGTGAGCCTCTTCTGCGCGTCGGGCGAGAGCATGGCCCCCGGCGGGATCAGCAAGTAGGCCCGGGCCTCCTCCCTCGAGCGCCCCACGCGCCCCCGGAGCTGGTAGAGCTGTGCGAGGCCGAACCGGTCCGCGCGGTCAATGATGATCGTGTTGGCTGCGGGGATGTCGACGCCCGACCCGATGATCGTCGTACATACCAGAACATCGTATTCTTTACGAAGGAATTTTACCATCACCTCTTCCAGCTCCCGGGGGGGCATCTGCCCGTGGGCCACGCCGATCTTCGCCTCGGGGACGACCTGCCCGACGCGCCGCGCCATGTGATGGATCGAGTGCACCCGGTCGTGGATGAAGAATACCTGGCCCCCGCGGTCCATCTCTTCGAGGACGGCCTTGCGGATCACCTCGTCGTCGAACTCGAGCACCCAGGTCTTGATGGACTGCCTCCCCTCGGGGGGCGTGTGGATGATGGAGAGGTCCCGGATCCCCACGAGGGAGAGCTGGAGTGTGCGCGGGATGGGCGTGGCCGTCAGCGTGAGCACGTCCACGAGCGTGCGCAGCTTCTTGAGCTTCTCCTTGTGCGTGACGCCGAAGCGCTGCTCCTCGTCGATCACGACGAGCCCCAGGTCCTTGAAGACGACGTCCTTCTGCAGCAGCCGGTGGGTGCCGACGACGATGTCGACCGCACCCTTCGCGATCTTCTCGATCACCTGCTTCTGCTGCTCCCGCGTCTTGAAGCGGTTGAGGGTCTCGATCCGGACGGGGTACTTCGCCAGCCGCGCCCGGAAGCTCTGGTAGTGCTGCTCGGCGAGGATCGTCGTGGGCACGAGCACGGCCGTCTGCTTGCCGTCCATCGCGGCCCGGAAGGCGGCGCGGATGGCCACCTCGGTCTTCCCGAAGCCCGCGTCGCCGCAGATGAGGCGGTCCATGGGCTTCTCGCCGTCCATGTCGAGGTTGACGTCCTCGATGGCCCGGGCCTGGTCGGGGGTCTCCTCGTACTCGAAGGAGGAGGCGAACTCCTCGTAGTAGCGGTCGACGGGGGAGAAGGCGTGGCCCTTCATCGAGTCGCGGGCGGCGTAGAGGGCCACCAGGTCCTCGGCGATCTCCTCGACGGCCCTCTTCACGCGCCGCTTGGCCGTCTCCCAGGCCGTGCCCCCCAACTTGTCGATTCGAGGCTCGTGCCCGTCGGGCCCGATGTAGCGTTGGATCTGGTCCAGGCGGTGTACGGGGATGTAGAGCCTGTCGCCCCCCTGGTACTCCATGAGCAGGAAGTCGTTCTCGATCGCGCCCACGCTCAGCCGCTTGAGGCCCCGGTAGACGCCGATGCCGTGGTCGGTGTGGACCACGAAGTCGCCCTCGTTGAGCTCGCCGAAGGACTGCAAAAACCAGCCCTCGCGGGCCCGGGCGGGGCGGCGCCGGCGGGCCTTCTTCCCGAAGATCTCCTCCTCGCCCACGACGACGAGCTTGAGCCCCGGCAGGGCGAAGCCCCCGGCGATCTTCCCCTCGCAGAGCAGCAGGCGCCCCTGCGCGCCCCGCGGTGCGCAGAGTTCCGTGAAGAAGGGCCTCTCCGAGTGCCCTAGGGGCAGCGCATAGTCCTCGAGGAGATGGCTCATCCGCAGCCGCTCCTCCTCTCCGGCGCAGAGGTAGCAGACGAGGAACCCCTCGCGGGTCCAGGCCCGGACCCTCTCGGCCACGGGCGCCAGCAGACTCTCCTCGCGCTGGATGAGGGCGGGCTCCTTCGGCCGCAGGCCCAGGTCCGTCTCGACGTCAAACCGGATCGCCCCGCCGTCGTCCTCCGCGCCGACCGCGATGTCCTCGATGACGACCTCGGGGGTTCGCCCCGCCGCTTGCAGGGGGTCCCCCTCCGGCAGGAACAGCGCGGTCTCGTCAAGGTGGAACCGCTCCTCGTCCTTTGCGCGGAGGAACAGGCGGCTGATGTCGTTGCGCGCCCTCTCGTCGGCCCGCGCCGTGGACAGGGGGTCGTCGACGATGACGAGGCCGCCGGCGGGCAGGTAGTCCGTGATGGGCTCGAGGCCGTTCGCCCCCGTTTCATCCATGTAGAAGAGGGGGAAGAACTGCGGGTTGAGTGAGGAGGCCATGCCGTTTCCGATCATCTCGGCCAGGCGGTCCCGCGCGCGAACCGGGAGGCCCAGCTCCCCTGCCCGGATCCGCAGGTTGCGTAGGGCCCTCCTGCGGGCCTCCTCGGAGAGGACGAGTTCCCGCGCCGGCGTGAGGGTGAAGTCGGCCAGTTCCTTGCGGGAGCGCTGGGAGGCGACGTCCATCTCCCGGATCGACTCGATCTCGTCGCCCGCCAGCAGCAGCCGGTAGGGCCCCGGGGCCGCGGGGGGGTAGAGGTCGATCACGTTGCCCCGGACGCTGAAATCTCCCCCCTCCTCGACGAGCGGCACCCGGCGGTAGCCCCCCTCGACGAGCTTGGCGGCGAAGAGGTCCCGGTCGAGGGTGTCCCCGATGGACACGGGGGCCATGAAGCCCGCGACGACGTCCCGCGGCACGACCTTCTGGAGCAGGGCCGCGCGGGGGATGATGACGATCGAGGGCTTCTTCTCGATCAGCGCGGAGAGGACGCGGATGCGCTCGCGCTCCACGTCCCGCTGCGGCGAGAGGGCCTCAGGGAGCATGAGGTCCCAGGGGGGCATGAGCAGGACGGCCCCGCTGCCCGCGAAGAACGCCGCATCCTGTTCGAGCGAGCGCGCCTCGTCGAGGCCCGCGCACAGCACGACGACCGTGCGCAGGGTCAGCTCGTGCAGGGCGGCGATGAAGAGGGCCTTCGAGGAGCCCTTCAGGCCCGTCACCCTCGTCTCGCCCCCGCGCCCGATGCGCTCGAGCGCGGCCCGGAAGGCAGGGTCGGCCTGGAGGAGTTTCTGCAGATCGGAATTCACGGAACGTTAATCCAATACGAAATCCCCCTCATAATGAAGTCCCCCTTTAATAAAAAGGGGGATGCAGGGGGATTCTCTCGTCTTCCTGTTCAATCACTCTGGGTAGATTCCCCAAAGCTTTGTCATTCCCTCGAAAGAGGAGATCCATCATGGTGCCCGTTTGCAAGGGCGTGACATTCTCTGATGCCCTGTTGCTTGATGTGGGGTACTTTCTTCGCGTTTAAGCTCGGTCTAATAGAGCCGGCGACAGCCTTAGCCCACCGCCAGCATGCGGTCTAAACACCTCTTCGCCGGCACCCGGATTGCCTCGGGCACCTTCACCACGGGCGCCATGTTCGTCAGGGCCTTCAGGATGTCCTCGAGCGTCGTGAGCTTCATGGTTTCGCAGATCATTTTCTCCGAGGCGGGGATGAAGGTCTTGCCGGGCCAGCGCGTCCTGAGCGGGTAGAGGATCCCGATCTCGGTGCCGAAGATCAGCTCGCTGCCCTCCATCTTCCCCGCGTATTCGATGATGCCTGAGGTGCTGCCCACGAAGTCCGCCAGCCTCAACACCTCCTCGCGGCATTCGGGGTGGGCGGCGAACTTCGCGTTGGGGTACCGGGCCTTGACGGCCAGAACCTCCTGCGGGGTCAGCTCGTCGTGGACGGGGCAGGCCCCGCCCCAGGGGATGATCTCCTTGTCGGTGAACTTCGCCGTGTAGCGGGCGAGGTTGCCGTCGGGGATCATGATCACCCTCTTTTCAGCAAGGGAATTCACGACGCGCACGGCATTGGCCGAGGTGCAGCAGATATCGCTTGCCGCCTTGATGGCCGCCGAGGAGTTGATGTAGGTCATGACCGCCGCGCCGGGGTATTTCGCCTTCTCCTGTTCCAGGGCCTCCTCGGTGATCGTGTCGGCCAGGGCGCAGCCCGCCTCGTAACGGGGCAGCAGGACGGTCTTGTCCGGCGAGAGGATCGAGGCGCTCTCGGCCATGAAGTGCACCCCGGCAAAGACGATGACGTCGGCCTTCGTCTTGGCCGCCTCGAAACTCAGGGCAAGGGAGTCCCCCGTGAGGTCGGCAATCTCCTGCACCTCGTCGCGCTGGTAGTAGTGGGCCAGGAGGATGCCGTTTTTCTCTTTCAGCAGCGCCCTGATTTTGCCGTTTAGCTCGTTTTTGTCCACAGTCGATTCCTGTTCGGGTATCCGGCCTATCTCCGTTCCGTACGCCGGTGGAGGCATCGAATATCTATAACCAGTCATGACCCCGGGCTTGTCCCGGGGACCGTGTAGTGTAACTAATATAGGTCATTAAACCCTTGAACTCAAGGCAAAAACCGGGGAACGACAAGGGGCCGGGTTTGTTTCAGGCCCTTCGACACGCTACCGGTCCGGAAAGATTTGAAGGCAGACCCCGTTTCCCTGGTCTTTCCTGCCTCCCGGGCACCGGCTGAATTCGCCCCCTTGTGTCGGTTCTGTTTACAGTATGGTTTCAATGGTTTCTTTCTCGATAAGATGTTTTATTCATTATCAATTTTGCAATCAACGCAATCACGCTGCAAATCCGGGCGTCGAATCCGTTTACATTCTCTGATTTCCGGCAAGAAGGGCAGAGCCATGGGGGCTTACGCAATCGGCAATGAATCCGTGGGGTTGTTCCGGCCCGGGGGCGGGTGCGAGCCGTCTGTACGATTTTTGCATATTTTCAAGCCACTTAGGGCGTTTTCCCCATCGCGCACCGGTTTGAGCGGAAACCGTTCTCCTGTTGTTTTTCTCGTCGGCGTCTGCTGCCTTCACGGCCCTGAGCGCGGCAACGGTTAGCGGATTCCTGTTGATCAACCCACCCTTATTGTCCCTTTCGTCCTGAGACCTTGTTTTTGTTGTGTTTCATCGCCGAGACGGCGCTGACCCGCCGGATAGCGCGTTGTCGCCGGTGTTTCGGCGTGCACGCGGGTGATTTTCGCCGACGGCAGATTCGAAAATCATTTCTCAAAAGGAGGGCTTTGTCATGATGGCGGCGAGCAGGAAGTTCTGGTTGGGATGGCTGGGGCTTTTGTTTCTGGCCTCGGTGATGATGTTCGGCTGCGGGGGCGGCGGCGGGGGAGATGCAGGCGGAGGAGGCGGAGGTACACCGGCACCGACGGTTCCGGTGACAATCAACTACAGTATCGGGACATCTGATAATCCCCTCGTTGCGACGTTTGCGCCCGAGGGAGTGACCTTCACGCTGACCTCGATCAGGTTCACGGGCACTTTGAATCGGGATACCGGTGATCTCACGCTGGATGAGAATCGCTCCATGGCATTCACTCTTCCCAGTCCCTTCATTGAAGAAGCGACACTGTCGATTGGGATCCTGACCCCGTCCGGGAGCGGCGGCATCGTCTCACCCGGGAATCAGCAGTACCCCACTCGCGGCGCTCTCCAGATCAATGTTGCGTCGGGTGTGACTGGATTTGACCGGGTCATGGGAGAGATTACAGCCACAGGGGTCAGAATCTCGGCCTATCAGTTAAACGATCTTGTCGCCGGCCCTGTCGATTTGACTTGGCTACAGTTCGAAGCCTTGGAAAATGATGCCGGCGCAGCCCCCTATCTGAGAGTTGCGCGGTACAGCTACAGCGCGATAGAATTCATTTTCGAGCAGTTCTCTCTTGCCTATCTGCTGGTTGCCTTGGTTTTTGAATATGATGATCAGCTTCAGTCAAGCAGAAGCATTGTCGGCAACAGCGCCGTCTTTCCCGGCACGGGGAGGGCAGGAACGCTTCGAGTAGACTGGCAGGACACCACCGGCAACGGTGATTTGGGCCCGGGAGATCGTTTCGTCGGCACCTTCTCGGAATTCTGGGTCGACGACCCGACGGATGATGTCGACCGCATGTACGACGGTGTGCTGACACTGTCGGGATACATAGAAAATCCCAACAGCTTAGGCGGTGCGTTTGTCTTCAGCAACTTCCGCGAGCGGGAAACGCAAGGCAATATGATCAGCCCGGACAGCACGATCGTCAATGGCGGCTTCGATGTGATCTTTTCCTGGTAAAAAGGTGGGATAGAGTAACAGAAGAGGGCGGACCCAACGCGGGTACGCCCTCTTCGTTTTCATCGTGCACAATCGAGGGGGCAGTCTCCCCTTTTTTCACTCAGAAGCTGCAGTGCCAGGCCAGGAAGGCGCCGCCGCTGCGCATCGGCGCGAGGGTGACGTTGTCGGGGGCGCCCTTAAGCCAATCCGGGGCCCAGTCCTGGGTCTTGAGGAAGCGGTAGCCCTGGAAGGCCGCGATGGCTGTTATCCCGATGGCGAAGCCCTGGGCCGTCGCCTCACTGGAGTAGTGCTCGATGCCCTGCAGGTCTCCTTGGTAGGAGGGGCCGCCGTTTTTGTTGGCGATGCGGAAGACCCAGTAATCGAGGGAGTAGAGGATGGGGTTCAGGACGTTCCACGCCATCATCCCTCGGACGAATGCGTCGTTCTTGTCGATCCGGTCGACCTGAAGGATGACCTCCGAGGCGCCCAGCTGGGTGAGGAGCCCCGCCGAGTAGAGGGCGACGCCCTTCGCTCCGCTGTCGGCGTCCTCCGTGAAGGCGATGGGCTGGTTGTAGTTGCCCGCCTTCCAGCTCATGTGCGTGTTCGTCGCGGCCGCAACCAGGGCGTGGGCCCCCTCGTGCATGAGCATGGACGAGGCGACGCCCGCGGCGAATTTCGCCACGGCCACTGCGGTCAGCCCGCCGCCCTCGGCGTGGAGGGGGACGGGAGCAAGAGGTACAAGGATGAGAATTGCGGCAAAGAAAGCCGCGATGCGAGCCGATCCGGTGTTTTTCTTCACGTTCATGGTCCTTGCGCAACGGAAGGGGGCGCGCGGTTCACCGCACGCCGCAAGGACCTGCTGCCCTCCTTGGCGCGTCAGCCCAGACCAGGTCGAGTTCCGTCCCGTGAGTACTGCAGTCGAAGGATTCCCAGTTGAAAAATCGGTCGATCTGCGCCGAGACTTGACAACAGCAAGCCCCGTGCCAGCTGATGATGCGTCATCGCGAGCCACGGATCACGACTCCGTCACTCCCTCTCCCCTCGGAGGCTGTGTCGCAATAGGGAGTAGGGGCTGAGTTCTTTGACAAAAAAATATCCGTAACGCACCTCGAAGGATCGCCAACCCCGGCCCGGTGTGCTAGAGTGCTCCGCGAAAGGAGATGCGCTCATGGCCTATCGAACCGGCGACCGTCTGCAACTGGGGCTGCTGCCCGCCAGCATCGAGGACTACGTGTCCCCCGAGGACCCGGTACGGGCCTACGATGCCTTCGTGGAGGCCTTGGATCTGCCGCAACTGGGCATCGAGGTGGACCCCAACCAGGTCGGCAACGCCGCCTACGATCCGCGCGCGATGCTCAAGCTGCTGGTCTACGGCTACTCCTACGGGGTACGCAGTTCCCGCAAGCTCGAACGGGAGTGCCACCACAACCTGGCCTTTGTGTGGCTGATGGCCGGGCTGAGGCCCGACCACAAGACCATCGCGGAGTTTAGGCGCAACCACAAGGCGGCCCTCAAGCAGGTGCTCCGGCACTGCGCCCGGCTCTGCATCAAGCTCGACCTAATCGCGGGCAACGTGCTGTTTGTCGACGGCACAAAGATCCGGGCCAATGCCTCACGCTACCGCAGCCATGACCGGGCCTGGTACGAGAAGAAGCTGGCCGATCTGGATCGGCGCATCGAGCAGCTGTTGCAGGACTGCGAGGCCATCGACCGCCGGGAGCGGCACATGGACTCGTACGTGGCGATGCGAAAGGACCTTGCCCAGACGAACACGCTCAAGGACCGGGTCCAGGAGGCCCTGCGGGGCTTCGAGGGAGGCAGCCACCGGCACGTCAACCTCACCGACCCGGACTGCGCCCTGATGAAGAGCGTCCAGGGCAGCCACGCGGCCTACAACGTCCAGTTGGTGGTGGATGACAAGCAGGGGCTTCTGCTGCAGGCCGATGCCGTCGAAGAGACCAGTGATGTCAACCAGTTCGCCCGGCAGATCGAGGCCGCCAACGCGCTGCTGGAGAGTCCCTGCGAGACGGCCTGCGCCGATGCCGGCTATGCCGACACGGCGGAGCTCGAGAAGATCGACCGCCAGGGGATCCGAGTGATCGTGCCTTCACAGCGGCAGGCGAGGAAAGAGCCGGAAAAGCCGTTCAGCAAAAGCCATTTTGCGTATGACCCAGAGCAAGATGACTACAGCTGCCCTGAAGGTCACAGGCTCCGGTATGAATCGACGGAAAAACGCACGGGCAAGCGGCACTACGTGATCACCGACGCGGCCATCTGCCACGCGTGCCGGCACTACGGGAGCTGCACCCAGGCGCGCAGGGGGCGCAAGATCATCCGGCTGCCCAACGAAGAGGTTAAGCTCAGGCTGGAGGCCCAGTACGAGGAGGCCGCCTCGCAGGCCGTCTACGAGAGGCGCAAAACCCGGGCCGAGCATCCCTTCGGGCACATCAAGCGCAACCTCAAGGTCGATGCCTTCCTGCTACGGGGGCTCGAGGGGGCGCGAGCCGAGGTCTCGATGCTGGCCAGTTGCTTCAATGTGGCTCGCCTGATCTCGCTGCTCGGGGTCAACGGGCTCATCGAGAGGCTCCGGGCCCTCGGAAGGCCCTGCTTCGCACCGGCATGAGGCTCAACGGCGCTCTTCAAAGGGCCCTGAACCATCAAAACCTGCCCGACAGACCGTGCGCGGATAGACGTTACGGATATTTTGTTGTCAAAGAACGGGTAAACAACTCGTCCCCTCTTGACTGTTGCGACACAGCCTCTCGCGGGAGAGGGAAGGGGTGAGGGGGCACCGGGGTTGACTCGGGGAGTCGATTCGGCTACCCTCTGCCGAAAACAGCTGCAGAAGGGATTCGCAATGATCAAGGTACAGGAGGCCCTGAAGACCATACTCGAGGGGATTCATCCCCTCGGGTGCGAGAAGGTCCCCATCACCTCGGCCCTCGGCTGCGTCCTCGGCGAGGACATCGTCTCGGACCGCACCATTCCGCCGCTGGCCAACTCGGCCATGGACGGCTACGCCGTCATCGCCGCCGACACGGCCTTTGCGAGCAAGTCAAAGCCCGCCGTCCTCGACGTCCTGGAGGACATACCCGCGGGCAGGGTGGCTACGCAGCCCGTCAGGAAGGGGCAGGCGATCCGGATCATGACGGGCGCGCCCCTGCCCGAGGGGGCCGATGCCGTCGTGCGGGTGGAGGACACGGAGGCCGAGGGAGGCAGGGTGAAAATCTTCGTTTCCGCGGCACCGGGCCTCGACATCCGCGAGGCGGGGGAGGACGTGAAGGCGGGCGAGCTCGTCATCCCGAAGGGGAGCGTCATCCGCCCCGCCGAGATCGGCATGCTCGCGGCGCTGGGCCGCTCTTACGTGTCCGTCCACCAGCGGCCCGTCGTGGCCGTTGTCTCCACGGGCGACGAACTCGTCGAGGTCGACGAAACGCCCGGCCCGGGCAAGATCGTCAACAGCAACGGCTACTCGCTGGCGGCATTGGTCCTGGAGGCCGGGGGGATGCCCCTTCAGGTGGGCATTGCCCGGGACAACCGGGAGGACCTGCTCGCAAAGTTCCGCACGGCCGCGCGGGCCGACATCGTGATTTCCTCGGGCGGGGTCTCCGTGGGGGACTACGACCTCGTCAAGGACATCATGGCCGAGATCGGCAGCCGCATTCAGTTCTGGCGCGTGGCCATGCGGCCGGGCCGCCCGCTGGCCTTCGGCCTGCTGGAGGGAAAGCCCCTCTTCGGCCTGCCGGGCAATCCCGTGTCGTCCATGGTGTCCTTCGAGCAGTTCATCCGCCCCGCGATCCTCAAGATGCGGGGATACAAAAATCTCTTCCGGAAGTCGGTGCGTGCCGAGATGACCGGGGGCTACGAGAAGAAAAGGGGGCTCACGTATTTCCTGCGGGCCCGCGTCGAGCAGAGCGGCGGCAAGTACGTCGCGGCCCTCACGGGCGAGCAGGGCTCGGGGATCCTCAAGTCCATGGTGCTCGCCAACGGCCTCGTCGTGCTGCCCGAGGATGTCGCATCAGTCAAACCGGGCGACGAGGTGGCCGTCCAGCTGCTGGACGGCTCCCTCAACACGACGGCAGGGCCGGAATATCTTTAAAGGGACTCCGCCGCGCAACTCCTCATTCGGTCAGGGCGCGCTCGCCGCGATGTGCCGAGAGCATGTCAGAGAGCACGACAGGGGCATACAAGAGACCTAGCGGCAAGAGATTGCAGTAAAGCAGACCCCAGTAGGCATTGTTGTTTCGCCCGACAAAGAGGAAGAGCAGAATGTAGGCCGCTATCGTCAGCCCCACCCTCCTCCCAAGCGCGTCCCGCCACGCCGGAAACCCGAGTAGTGCAAGCGGAGCAAGCACGGCGGTACACCAGGATGGTAAGATGAAAAGAAACGGCTGCACTTGAATCGTTGCCAGGACGTAATTCCAGCCGCTCAATGCAAGCCATTGTGTGAAATTCAGGTTCGCATCGCTGCGGGTCAGAGCATGGACCTGGCTGGCATGGATGGTCATCACGGAAAAAAATGCAAGAGCCCCCAGCAGCCAGGATAGAGCTTCTCTTCGGTTGCGATCCGCAAGAGACGCAAAAAACATGACCGCCACGAAAGGAAGCGCAAGTTCTCGAATAAACAAAGCTGCGATCCCCGCCGTCAGCGAGAGTCTCCGCCATCCATTCCCGTGGGCGAACAGGGAAATGGAGATCAGAATGCCCGCCCATAATTCATGCATGACGAAAATGATCGCAATGAAGCTGTACACGGCCGATCCTGCCAACGGAATCACGCCAAGGGCGACTCGCGGAAACGACATCCGCTTCGTTGCGGCATCCACCCACAGCCATAAGGAGAAGAATGACAGGAGGATGACGATAACCCGCCCTGCCTCCGGAGAGGGCAGTGCGCCGAGCAATGTGGCGAGAAACGGGAGCCGCCAGTTGAACACGCTGTCCGTGGCATACCCCCGCGTTTGAAGCTCCTGCCGGGCAGCCTGATAGTATCCTTCACCGGCGTGAATTCTCTGCGCAATGGCATAATAGCAGCGCAGATCCTCTCCGCTTCGGTGTGTTTGCTGAAAGTCCCCAATCCGAAACGAGAAGATGCCATAGAGGATCAAGCCGACAACGGCTGACAAAATCGCATAGTTCCGCAATGGCTGTGCCGTCACGCGTGAGTTGCCGGGAAGGGAAGTTGTTTGCATGCTGACCCTGCCTAACGGCCGTTGGAGATCACAGCCCTGACGGATACTACCGACGCAATCGCAGGCCGCGATGGGCGGGAATCTTCTGAAGGAGGTCGAAATCTGAGCTGACCGAGTCGATGGGTTCCCCCCGCTGCCGGATGTTTTCTTCCCGGATGGCGCCGAGACGGCCTGATGAATCGGCAAGATAGTCCACCCGCCCCGGATCGATGCCCATGACGCGGCTGCAGGTCGCGTCCACAGCGGGGAAGTTGCGGCCCATGACGATCACCCCCGCCGCTTTTGGCGTACCCATGATCGGGCCGTCCCCCTCCATTCCCACGATCCCGTCGACGATGGCAAAATGTGGCTTGACCGTTGCGTTGATGTCGAAAATGCAGTTTTCGATTCCTGCATGGTGCAGAATGTTTTTCGGCCAGCCGTAGAACGAACCCGGCATGAGACCGAAAAGATTCTTCATGGAAAGGGTCACGCCTGCCCAGTGGTGGGTTTTGAGTTTCGCCATGGAAACGACCCAATCCGCTTTTCGCAGGGTCAAAGGCAGTGTCAGGGTATTGAGACGGCTGCGTCCGCCCGCATTCGGTACCGTGTAGACGTCGTCGTAGTTGAGATCGACGAAGGGGATGCGTTCCGCGACCAGGACGTCCGCCATTCCCGACTCCTCGAGCAGTCGCAGGGTGTCGCGGCAGTGCCCCGACCCCTCCCCGACGAGGACGTGAGAAGCTCCGAGACTGCGGAAGGCATCGGCCGCTGCGCGGATGACCATCGGGTGCGTGTTGATGTGGGGGGCGTCAGCCCTCGTTTCCACCAGGTTCGGCTTGAGCAAAATGGTTTTTCCCTTGATCTCGCCGGAACCGACACCGAGCTCCCTGAAACCGGAAAGGATCGCGGAGCGAATATCGGCACCGTAGTGGGGAACCTTTGCGATGAACGCTTCCGAGGCGGATTCGGTCCGGATGCAGGCTTGAAACAGCGGCAGGGAGAGCAGCGTGATGAGGCCGCGGGGAAGCAGGCGGAAGACAAGCTCACGCCTGGTGATCCTGCTTGATCTGATGGTTTCGAGAGCGGCAGCGAACGGAGTTTGCCAGTCACGATAACGCATGGATCAGTCCCCCGTCCGCCTTCCGTGCGATGATCATCAGACCGATCATCGGCGTGTCATAGGTTCCGTAGCGGTCCTGCCGCCTGAGGCACCGGTCGATGAGGTTGTTTGCATCGACCGTGCGTTCCCCCCATGCCGACAGCCCCAAAATGGCCCATCCAAGGCTGAGAGGGGTTTGCAGCGTCCTTACGGACTCTTTCAGCAGCGCAATGCTGCGAGAGACGCTCTGCCTGTCCGTCAATCCCGAAAGCGCCGAAAGGGCCAGCCCGGTGCTTTCCGGCATCGAGGCCAGTTCCGTGCCAAATACCGTGGTGTTCCCGTAGTTCCAACCGCCCCGTGACAATTGCCGGTCTAGAAGGAGCCGAGTTCCCTCTGATACCCTTTCATGGCCGCTGTACCCTGCAAATCGCAGAGCCATGATTGACAGTGCCGTGGGTTCGACCCACGAATGGGTCTCCTCAGTCCAACCCCAGCCCCGAATGGACGTGTCGTGTCCGCCAGGGCTTTGGGGGTCCCGCTTGAAGTGGGTTCCCGAGGTTTTCAGCAGGAAAGACACGGCTCGTGACACTCTCGGAGCGAACTCGGGGTTTCGGTGCCACGCCATGATGGCCAAAGGTGTGGGCCAGTAAACATCCGGGTGCTCGGGAGAAAGCGCAAGGCGCCCATCCTTCATCTGGCTTTCGCCCAGGCGATGCATGGCGGCATGAAGGCGCTGCGAATCAATCCCGCACATGCGGAGGGCCAGAATAGCCCATGATGTGGCATCAGGGCGATATTCGCCGCCCGGGCGGGCGGCAAACCCGCCTTCTGGAAGACTTCGTGTCCAGATCTCATCCAGAATTCTGTCGCTTTTGGTGTCTGCCATGGGCGTTTGTCGATGCGCATCTATCTCCATGTGCAATTTTAATGCTCGCTCTTTCCGCAGTCCACAAGATCGCCTGCTACAGAGGGATGCCGCTGCGGTTAGCGCGGTTGCAGGGGGTTGTCCCTCTCACGGTTCACAGCCATGATGGAACGCGCTCACCGGGCGATCGGTTATGAGTTTCCTCGCCGGGACCTCGAATGAACTTTCATCTGGCCCGGATGTCTGTTAATCGTGTACTCTGCGCAACGTCAAAATGTCCTCTCAAGTGTCGGTAAATATTACACATATTAAAATTGAAATACCCTCAAGCAGTTATTGCTTTTTCATCTTGGTTGCCCGGCCGCGCTGCCTGCTCACTGTCAGATATCTTTACAATTTTCAATAAGCAAGTGGGAAAGGGAGAGACAGCGCTTCGTGCAATAATCCCTTTCCGCAAAAAGACTTCAACCGAATTAACCTGCGCCGCGATGTGGTGGTACGCAAGTTGCTGTTTGTCAACCTCCAATACAAATGAAATCAGCGTATGTGAATAAGTTTCCAGGACAAAGGTTTAAAGTGTTGCAATAGTTGAAAAAGGTTTGATTTTCTCTATCGACGATAAACCGACGGAGTGAGTCCCCCCTCCTCTCCCTCCTTTCGGCCCGTGAAAAAGATCGCCAGCTGCGATCACAGACACGGGCACGTTCAGAAGTTCCCATTTTTTTCCATAAGTAGTGTTTGAGAACGCTTCTGGCTGTCTGTATTCAATTTACGTAAGTATAGTTTGTTGACCCCTCAAAAAATGAATGTGGCGCCTGGATAGCACCAACAAATTTTGTAGGTACATGACAAAACCCTGCGTGGGCGGGCTTTCTATCGAATGATCGGAAAAAAACTTTACAAAAAATATTTTGTTTGAAAGTCACGGGCTTCGTGTCGATTCGTTGCATCAGCGGCAGATAGCGGCATGCTTGTTCGGCATTTCTGGAACGGCTTATGCTCTTGTCTTTGGCATCGGGATGCAAGATCCCTACGGTCCAGAAGGAGAGCAGCAGCATCCGGGCTGCACAATGGGGGGGCCGTAAACTCAACTGTAGAAGTGGTGCCGCAGGCCCGGCAGTCACGTCTTGCGGCACAGGAAACAAAAGGCCGGAATCGGGGATTTGCGGTCGATGGGCAGGTTTGCACTTGCGGCAGACAAGACATGAAATGAAAACAGAAAGTCGAAAGAAAGGGGGGACGACAGAACCCAACAAGAGGAAAAACCGAATAGCAAGAGAACGGAAGCAAGATTCTTAAAATTCTGATAGCAACAAAAACACGTTACCTACTGATACGCCCTTAGGGGCACTATCGGTTTTTCATTGAGCCGGTAGTGGAACAGCACCGTCAGGACGTTTTCGATCCCGCGGTCGCTCCAGCGGGCCCCGCATCGGCCCTGCGGTTGAGTTCCCTCATCTCCCGCTCCAGGGGAGCGGTGGTCGTGAAGGCAAAGCCCTTGTCGGCCTGCCAGCTGAAGGCGTGCGGCTGAGCGTTTTGGAGGTGCTCGGCCGACTGACGGAAGCCGTCGCGCTGCAGCTCTTTGATAAAGGCATCCAAGCCCTCGGGGGCTCGGGGCCCCCGGCGCCACAGCAACCGCTTGAGGCGCTTCTGGTAGTGCCGGCGCTGCTCGACCTGCATGCCGTCGAGCCAGAGGTAGTGATTGAGCTGGTGCACCAGATGCCAGCGGCAGCGCTGGACCGCAGAGGCACAGGCCTCGAGGTTCAGGCCCCCATCATGCACGAGCCGCTCGATGGGCAACCCCAGCAGTCGCCGGCGAAGCCCCTCGGCATCACCCACGTGCACGTGCACCAGCCGCTTGACGATGGTCGGGCGTCCGGCCACCGCGGGACCCGGGATGGCGCTGACGGCCAGATAAACGGCCGAGCCCCGCGGGTTCTTCCCCGCCTTGACCCGGGTGCCGTCGACCAGCACGGTCTTGCCGGCCACCTCGTCGCTCGGGGCGAGCGTCGCGGCCCGGGCGGCGATCTGGCGCCGCAGCCCCTCCGGGGAAGGCGCATCGGCCAGCAGCGCGCGCAGGGCCCAGGAGGCCCGCCCGAAGGGCATCTGGATCCCCAGCCCGATGGCCTTCTCGACCAGCTCGTCGAGGAAGCGCCGCCCGAAGGGAAGCCCCAGCACGGCATTGACCGGCCGAAACGTCCGGCCGCAGGCCTTGCAGCGCATCTGCAGGACCGCCAGTGACAGGCGCCCCCGCGACGTCCGCAGCACCCGGCTCCGCCAACCCTTGCGGATCAGCGCCGTGCCGTCGCAGCGCGGACAGCGCAGCCGGCCCCGATGGGCCGACAGCCACTGCAGCTGGATGTCCCGAAGCCGCTGCCCGTAACTCCGGGGAAAGGCCTGATCGTACAGGGCGGCCAAATGAACAAACAACCGGTTGACAACGTCCCCGGGGCAGGCAACAATCCATCCGGGAGGGGTAACTCTCCTGGGAGCATCTTGATACCTCCTTTCGAGTTTTGGCGAATTCTCCAAAGGCGTATCAGATGCTCTCTGCTTTTTCAAAGAACAGGTAACGCGTATTTTACGCTATCAAAATTCTAAACACACAATTTATGCAAGGAGGATTGAGAATGGAAAAGCTGATTCGTTTCTTCAAGGATGAGGAGGGTGCCACCGCAGTCGAGTACGGGCTTATCGTCGTCCTGATCGCAATCGCCATCATTGTCGGCGCCGGTCTGCTCGGCACGAACCTCAACGCTCTCTTCACGCGTGTCGCAAACACGCTGGGCAGCTGATGTTTTGACAATTGGCGGGAGGCGCAGCTTCGAAACCGGCTGTGCCTCCCGCCTTCCGGCATCGCCACCGGCGAGGAGCTTCCGATGATTGCGGACAAACGACGGTATCATGCGCGTGAAGAGGCGAACAAGAACCGCCTGGAGTGCCAGCGAGGCGCGACGGCGGTCGAATACGCGCTGATCCTCATGGCCGTGGCGCTGGTGGTCGTAATCGGAATCGGAAGCCTCGGAACGGCCGTGGCTGATCTCTACAACACAATCGTGGAACGCATATTCCACTGAAAAAGGCGGCGGCGGAAAATGATCCATCACAGTCAGGCAATCATTCTTATTATCCTTCTCGTCGTTGCGGTCGTTTTCGATCTGCGTGAGCGAAGGGTCCCGAATTGGCTGACCCTTCCCTTCATGGCCGCCGGAGTCGCCTACCATGCAGCTGCCAATGGCCTGCCCGGGGTGCTCTTCAGCCTGATGGGCCTCGCGCTCGGCATCTCGCTTCTCATCATTTTCTACGCTGCCGGCGGCATGGGGGCAGGCGATGTGAAGCTGATGGGCGCCGTGGGGAGTCTGCTGGGGCCTGCCAATGTCCTCTACGCCTTCGTCTACAGCGCGCTGATCGGGGGGATTTACGCAGCCGCCGTCCTTTACCGGCACAGTGCGCTGCGATCATCCATCGAACGCCTCGCCAGCGTGCCGGTGGACTTTGCGAGGACGGGCCAATGGTTCTGGTCCCCCTCGCCCGCGTCACGGAAGATACCGCGCATCTGTTATGGAGTCGCTATCTCCCTTGGGACGGGAATATACGTTCTGAGGTCTCTATAAGGGGAAGAAGGGCTTGAGAGTGCATGCTGTCGCGTAACGATGCAGCCGGAGTCGCTGCGTAAATAAAGGAGGCATCAAGACCATGAAGCAGTTCTGGAGCAAATTGGCGGACAAGCAGAAGCCGCTGCTGCTGTTCGGCTGCGCCGTCGCCATCGCGCTTGTCGTCACCATCCTGACCTACGGGTGGCTCAAGCAGTCGATCGGCTCCCAGGCGCAGGCTCGGGAGACGCAGCCGGTCGTGGTGGCTGCCGTGGACATCCCCTGGGGGACGTCCATAACGGCGGGGATGGTGAAGACCACGCCGTTCCTGAAGGAAAGCCTGGCACCCGGCCACTTTGCGGATCCGGCGCAGGTCGTGGGCCGGACCATCGTACAGCCGGTGCGGACGGGCGAGCCCATCTTCGAGACGAAGCTCGCGCCGACCACCGTGGCCGCCGGCGGCGTCGCGGCGCTGGTGACGCCCAAGAAGCGGGCCATGGCCGTCAAGGTCGACAAGGTTGTGGGGGTCTCCGGCTTCATCCATCCCGGCAACCGCGTGGACGTCCTGGTGACCATCTCGAAGGCGGACAGGGCCAACCATCCGGAAACGAAGATCGTCCTCGAGAACATCCTGGTGTTGGCGACGGGGACGGAACTGGAGAAAACGGGCAGGCAGGAGAAGCCTTCCCAGGTCGACGTCATCACACTGGAGGTGACGCCCGAGGAGGGAGAAAAGCTGGCTCTTGCCGCAACGGAAGGAAAGCTGCAGCTCGCCCTTCGGAATTTTTCCGATACCAGCTCGGTGGAGACCCGTGGGATCACGATCCCCTCTTTACTCTCTAAGTCCGCCGCGCCGGAAAAGCCCGCGAAGCAACCCGCAACCCGAAAGTCCGCACCGGCGCCCTCCTACACCGTCGAGACGATCAGGGGCAGCAAGGTCACGGAAACCAACTTCAAATAGAGGGGGAAAAGGGAGCCATGAAAATTCGACGCATTACGCATACCACGGCCGCGGCTGCTCTCAGCCTGCTCCTTCTGCTCGTCTTCATCGCGCCGCAGCTCTGCGATGCCGCCGGACCGTCTGCCGTCACCGTGAACAACCTGCCGACGAAGAAGCTCAGCCTCTCCGTCGGGAAGTCGACCGTCGTCGAGTCCGCCGAAGCCATCAGGCGCGTCTCCGTTGCCGCGCCCGACATCGCCGACACGGTCGTGCTCTCGGCCCGCCAGATCTACGTGACGGGGAAATCCTCGGGGATCACGACTCTCACCCTCTGGAACGACGCGAACCGCGTCTCGGCCGTCTTCGACGTGGAGATCCTCCCCGACGTGGCCGCCCTCAAGGAGAAGATCCATCAGGTCTTCCCGAACGAGAAGGACATCAAGGTCCTGGGGACTCACGAAAGCATCACCCTGTCGGGCACCGTCTCCAGCGCGGCGAACCTGAACCAGATCGTCCGGCTGGCCGAGGCTTACGCGCCCGTGGACAAGCAGTCGGGCAAGCCGAAGCTGCTCAACCTCGTCGATGTCGGCGGGGTTCACCAGGTCATGCTGGAGGTCCGCGTCGCCGAGATGTCCCGCAGCCTGCTGCGGCGCCTCGGGGTGAATTTCTCCTACATCAGCGACAGCGGCACGAACTTTGGGATCTCCCTGCTGAACAGTCTGACGAGGCTTCCCGCGGCCGGCTGGCCCGGAAACCCCCTGACCGTGGGCGACAACATCAACTGGGCCTTCCGCTTCACGGGCGCCGGCGCCACGTGGACCGGTTTCATCGACGCGCTGAAGGAAAACGGCCTCACGAAGGTACTCGCCGAGCCGACGCTGATCACCCTGAGCGGGCGCTCCGCCAGCTTCCTGGCCGGCGGTGAGTTTCCCATCCCCGTGCCGCAGGCAACGGGGGGCGCCACGACGATCACGATCGAGTACAAGACCTTCGGCGTGGGCCTCAACTTCACGCCCACCGTGCTGAGCAACGGCAAAATCAGCATGGCGGTCAACCCCGAGGTCTCGGACCTGGACTTCACAAGGGCCGTGGCCGTCCAGGGGTTCCTGATCCCGAGCGTCAACACCCGGCGCGTCTCGACGGTGATCGAGCTGGGTGACGGCCAGAGCTTCGCCGTGGCGGGGCTCCTCAAGGACGATGTCCGCGAAGACGTTAAGAAGTTCCCCGTGCTGGGCGACATCCCGATCCTGGGGGCCCTGTTCCGCAGCACCTCGTTCCAGAAGAACGAGACGGAGCTCATCGTCATTGTGACGCCCCACCTCGTGAAGCCGCTCGACATGGCGAAGCAGACCCTTCCCACCGACGCCTTCATCGAGCCTGACGACTTCGAGTTCTACCTCCTGGGGGCGCTTGAGGGGCGGGAGAAGAAGACCACTGCGAAATCGCCGGCCGCGTCCGTGCCCGGGCTGAGGAAGGGCAGCGGCCTCGAGGGCGACTTCGGCTACATCAAACCCTGACCGACGGAAAGGAGAACCCATGAGAATCCACATCGCAATCGCCCTCGTCGCGCTCTTCGGCATTGGTCTGCTCGCGTCCTGCGCGCCCACGCGGGTGGAAATGGACTACGGGACCTCGCACAAGCTGCAGATGGTCAACCAGATCGCCAACCCCGACGCGGGGAAGGACGTAAAGCCCGTCGAGGGCATGGACGGCCAGACCTCCTCGGTGGTGATCACCAAGCACCGCAAGGAATTCGAGAAACAGGAGAAGCAGCAGGCCCCGATCTTCAACATCACGACACCGGCCAAGTGAGGGCGTGAGGTGCAGCCAGAGGAGGACCCGATGATCCGGCGGGGGGCGCTCGGCAGGATGAGCAAGGGAAGCACGATCGTGGAGTTCGCGGTCACGCTGCTCGTTTTCATCACCCTGCTTGTCGCAATCATCGAGTTCGGGTGGCTGTTCTTTATCCAGCACACCCTGCAGTACGCCACGCGTGAAGGGACACGGCTTGCCCTCGTGGGAGGGACGCTCAACGACCCGTCGGGTAACCCCATGACGCGGGTGGACTCGATCGTTCGGACGATCCGGGATGCGGCTTCCCTGGCTGTGAATCCCGATGGGCTGCTCATCGCCGTCTACCCCGTGAGTGCAACCTTCGGCGACCCCGTCAACTGGCAGAACCTGCAAGACGCCGGAAGGCCCGGGGATTACATGCGGGTGCGGACGCGGGTCGTCCACACGTTCTTCACGCCCCTGATCGGGAGCTTCTTCCCCGGGGGGCAGATCACCCTGCAGGCGGAAGGGACCTATCGGAACGAGCTATTCGACGAGTGAGAGCCGCATTCGAAGGCGTTCCTCGTCACAACAGGATGGACAGGAGATGAGAAGCACGAGTCCGAATCGCAGGCATAGAGTTCTCTCTCCCTCACTCGGCAGTCAGGAGGGGCAGCGGGGCGCGGCGCTCCTGGAGCTGGCGTTCCTGCTCCCGATCCTGATCGTCCTGGTCTTGGGCATCATCGATTTCGGGAGGCTCATCCACGCGCGCCTCGTGGTGACCAACGTGAGCCGCGAGGGGGGAAGCCTCGGCTCCCGGGACATCCGCGTGGGCAGTCAGCTCGTCAGCATGCTCCAGGCCTCGGCCGCACCTTTCAACCTGAGCGGCCGCGAGGGACGAATCTATGTCACCAAGATCCGGGCGGGCGAGAGCCTTCTCGAACCGGAGCCTTACATCCACAGCCGTGCGACAGGGGGCACGCTCGACGTGCCGAGCGGGATCACGGGCAACGTCGGGGACACGCCCGGCGGGCTGCAGGACCCCATCTATGGCCGTCTTCGTTTCAGGGCGGCGAACAACACCTCGGACATCTCGGAGGTGACCATCGTCGAGGTCTACTACCTCTACCGCACGATCACACCGCTGCCCCAATTCATCCAGGGCCTGATCCTGCCGGATCGCGGAGGCATTCTCATCGGCAGCCGGGCGACATTTTAGGGGGAACCATGAAGAGAGCAGAACATCGCGTTGCGGAGACAACCGGCGGCAGGATGAGGGACAATCGCGGCGCCTTCGCAGTGATCTTCGCCCTGGTTCTTGTCGTGCTACTGGGTTTCACCGCCCTCGGCATCGAGGCGGGCCGTTGGTACCTCGTGCGTGCGGAGCTGGCCAAGGGGGTGGATGCGGGGGCCCTCGCGGCGGCGAAGAACATCTCGAACCCCTATGTCGACCCTGTGGTGATCGCCCGCGAATTCGGGGAGGAGAACTTCCGGGCCGGCTATATCGACACCCCGGAGTCAGGGACGGGCGTCGTGAGGTTCAGCGCCCAGATGCTGGCCGAAAACCGTGTGAGCGTGAGGGGCGACGTGAATGCCAGGGCCCACCTGGCAAGGCTCTTCGGCGTCGACACGATCCCCGTCAGCGCGGTCGGTGTCGCCCAGCGCAGGGAAGTGGAGATCATGATGATCCTCGACCGCTCGGGCTCCATGGCCGGTCAGAAGATGACCGATCTCAAACGGGCGGCCAACAGCTTTCTCGACTTCTTCGTGGAGACCCAGGCGGAGGACCGGGTGGGTCTGATCAGCTTCGCCACCACGGTTTCCCTGGACCGGCCACTGGGAAGCGATTTCGTCGATCCCATGCGGAGCGCGATCAATGCCATGACGGCCGTGGGCGCAACGAACACGGAGGATGCCCTCGACCGGGCCGGCGGGACAGGCAGCTTCACGGACCAGTCCGGCCTCCCGGGCGACCGGCGCGTCCAGCAGTTCGCCGTCTTCTTCTCCGACGGCATGCCCACGGCCCTCCGGGAGCGCTTCCGGTGGAACGGCCAGGATTACGACGGGGTCGCCTATGGCGTGGGCTCGTCGGGCCGGGCCAACTGCAGGACGTCGGATTACCCCTACATGAGCGTGTACAGCCGGCTGCACCGGCCCACGGGAACCGACAACTTCTACCCGGACGTCAACCCCGCCACGACGGGAGACGGCAGGAGGACGAGTGGCACGAATGCAACGAGTTGCTGCTGCCCGCGCTACTTGAACACAAAGTGGTACATCTTCGAGTCCCTCCCGGTTCCCGGGTACACGGCGGAGCAGTGCAGCATCCCCATGAACCAGCTACTCCCGCACTTCTGCAGCCTGACCCGGCAGCTCGCCCTGCAGAACGCCCAGACACTGAAGAACCGGGGCATCAAGATCTACGCCGTGGGGCTGGGGTCGAGCAGCGAGATCGACCCGGCCTTCCTGCGCAGCCTCTCCAGCGGGGAGGGGTACACGTATATCGCGCCGACGTCGTCGGAGCTGGAGGCGATCTTCATCCGGATCGCCAGGGACATCAAGCTGAGGCTTGTGCAGTAACAGACGATTGTTTCATCAGTGAAGAGATCGAGGTGACAGGCTATGGTTAGCAGAAAGAGAACCGTCAGGCTCGAGATCCGCAACGATAAGGTCAGGGACCAGCTCGCCCTGATCATCGCCTCCATGGAAGGGTTCCTGGTCCAGAGCATGCACGACACGATGCCCGCGGATCTTCTCATCATGGAGATCGGCGAGGACACGGCCCAGGATTTCGATACCCTGGCCCGCGCCCGGGCTACGGGCAAGGCGGCGGACTTCTTCCTCACGTCAAAGAACGTGAGCCCCGACGTGCTGATCCAGGCCCTGCGCATGGGCGTCAAGGAATTCATCCCTCAGCCCCTCAACGAGGTGGAGCTGCGCAAGGCCCTTCTGAAGTACCGCGACGGTGGGGAACCCGCGCCGGCCCAGCCGAAGGGCCCGCAGCGCAAGGGGCAGATCATCAACGTCCTCGGCGTCAAGGGCGGCGTGGGGACGACGACGATCGCCGTGAACCTCGCCGACAGCCTCGTGCGGCTCGACGGGCAGCTGGCGGTGGCCCTTATCGACATGAACCGCCTCTTCGGCGAGATCCCGCTGTTTTTGAGCCTGGAGCACGTCTTCAACTGGGTGGACATCTCGAAGAACATCGCGCGCCTCGACGCCACGTACCTCACGGGGATCCTCTACCGTCACCGATCGGGCCTCCGGGTACTGCCTTCGCCGGACCGCGTAGACGACAAGGCCACGGTGACACCGCAGGTTGTCGAGGCCATGCTGAGGCTCATGCGGACCATGTTCGACTACGTCATCATCGACGGCGGCCAGGCGATGGACGACATCTCCAGAACGATCCTGCGAAGCGCCGACAAGGTGCTGCTCGTCGCCGGGCTGAGCCTGCCCTGCCTCATCAACGTGAAGAAGCTCATGAAAATCTTCCTTGAGCTCGGCTACCCCCCCGAGCCCTCGGTGGAGGTGATCATCAACCGCTTCGACAAGAGATCCGTCATCACCCTGCGCGAGGCCGAGCAGAGCACGGGCAAGAAGGTCTTCTGGGTGGTGCCCAACGACTTCAACGCCACGATGAGCGCCATCAATCAGGGCAAGCCCCTGTCCATGGTGGAGCCGGGGGCCGAGGTCACCGAGGCCATCGCGGAGATGGCCGCCGCGCTGGCGGGACGTCACACGGGCGGCCGGGAGAAGGAAAAGGAACGGCGCGCCTTCCTGGGGCTGAAGCTGTATTGAGAGGTGTAAGGCATTCACAGAAGAAGCTGCATATCGATAGCGGTCATTGCCGGCGGAGCGAAGCAATCTCGAGCGATTTGCGGGATTGCCGCGTCGGGCTCTCGCCTTCCTCGCAATGACAGAACGATGAAAAGGAAAGACGGTATTCTGCATTCAGGATCCGAGCAGAGGGACTGAAAAAGGAAAGGACAAGACGATGGCGATCCCCAGAGAAAAACCGATGGTGTTCCTGATCACCGACGAGTACAACGAGCTCAAGGGCAAGGTCCACGACCGCCTCGTGGACATGCTGGACCTCTCGCTCATCGACTCTCTGGATCGGCAGCTGCTCAAACAGGAGATCCGCCGGCTCACGGAGCGGATCCTCGCCGAGGAGTCGAAGACGCCGCTCAACTACGAAGAGCGCGAGCAGTTTCACGAGGAGATCTTCAACGAAGTCCTCGGCCTGGGGCCCATCGAGCCCTTCATGCACGACCCGACGGTCTCGGACATCCTGGTGAACACCTACCGCCACGTCTACGTCGAGCGCTACGGGAAGATCCAGCTCACGGGGACGCGCTTCAAGGACGACAATCACCTCAAGAAGATCATCGACCGCATCGTCTCGGCCGTGGGGCGCCGGATCGACGAGTCCTCCCCCATGGTGGACGCCCGTCTGCCCGATGGCTCCCGCGTCAACGCCGTGGTCCCGCCCGTTTCGGTGGACGGGCCCGCGCTGTCCATCCGGCGGTTTGCCGTCGATCCCCTGGAAATGGACGACCTGCTCACCCTCAAGACCCTCATCCCCGAGATCGGGGAGCTCTTCAAGGGGATCGTGCGCGCGAGGCTCAACGTCGTGATCTCCGGGGGGACGGGCAGCGGCAAGACGACGCTGCTCAACGTGCTCTCCCGGTTCATCCCGGCCAACGAGCGCATCGTCACGATCGAGGACTCGGCGGAGCTGCAGCTGAAGCAGGAGCACGTCGTGCGGCTCGAGACGCGGCCGGCCAACATCGAGGGCAAGGGCGAGGTCACCCAGCGCGACCTCGTGCGCAACAGCCTGCGCATGCGGCCCGACCGCATCGTCGTGGGCGAGGTGCGCGGCCCCGAGGTGCTCGACATGCTCCAGGCCATGAACACGGGGCACGACGGGTCGCTCACGACCATCCACGCCAACTCCCCCCGGGACGCCCTGCTGCGCCTCGAGACGCTCGTGGCCATGACGGGGCTCAACATCCCCAACGAGGCGGTCAGGCGCTACATCAGCTCGGCCATCCACGTGATCATCCACATCTCGCGCCTCGTCGACGGGAGCCGCAAGGTGGTGAGCTTCCAGGAGATCACGGGCATGGAGGGCAACACGGTGACGATGCAGGAGATCTTCGCCTTCGAGCAGACCGGGATCGACGATGCCGGCCGCGTGAGGGGGCGGTTCGTGATGCGGGGATTCCTGCCGAAGTTCATGGAGCGCTTCGCGGCCCTCGGCGTGCCGATCCCGTACAATATCTTCGATGCCAACAAGTCCTTTGAGATCTGAGGGGGACCACAGATGGACCTGATCCTGTTTATCACGATCTTCATCGTCGCCCTGGGCCTGACGCAGATGATCTTCATCCTCGTCAGGGGCCGTTTCAGCCCCGAGGTGGGCCGCCTGCGGAAGGAAATCAGCGTCCTCGCGGCCGGTGGGCGGCAGGCGGGCGGTGTGGACATCGTCAAGAAGCGCACTCTGAGCGAGATCCCCTGGCTCAACGAAAGACTGCTGAACATCAAGGCACCGACGATCAACCGCCTGGAGCGGCTCGTCATGCAGGCCGACGCAAAGCAGCCCCTGGGGTTCTTCCTGCTGCTGACGGCGGCCGGTGCCGCAGCGGCCGGTGCCCTGGTGTTTTTCCTGAGCCGCAGTGTTCCCGCAGCAATGGCCTTCGCCGCTCTTGTGGCTCTTGCTCCCTGGGTGTACCTGACGATCCGGAAGAATCGGCGGCTTGCCCGGTTCGAACAGCAGCTCCCGGACGCCCTGGACATGATCGCCCGGTCTCTCCGGGCGGGCCATGCCTTCACGGGGGGGATGCAAATGGTGGTCATGGAGTTTGCCGAGCCTGCGCGGAGCGAGTTCCGCAAGACGCTCGACGAGATCAATTTCGGCGTGAGCTACGAGGACGCCCTGCGCAACATGGCCGGCCGCGTGGACTGCCCCGACCTGAAGTTCTTCGCCCTCTCGGTGATCATCCAGCGCCAGAGCGGCGGCAACCTCGCCGAGATTCTCGACAAGATCAGCAGCCTCATTCGGGAGCGGTTCAAGCTCATGGGGAAGGTGAAGGCGCTGACGGGCGAGGCTCGGATCTCGGCGGTCATCCTGTCGCTGCTTCCTTTTTTCATGGCGGCGGCCATCTACTTTCTCAACCGGGGCTACCTGGAGATCCTCTTCCGCGAGCCGGTCGGGCGGATCATGGCCGGGACGGCCCTCGCCATGATGCTCTTTGGGATGTATGCCATGAAACGCATGATTTCCATCAAGGTCTGAAAGGGGGCACCAAATGTTCGACATGGCCATCGTCATTTCCGCCCTGGTTTTCTTCGCGACCCTGCTCTTTCTCGGGGCCGCGTACACATTTGTGAAATACCGCCGCGAGCACCGCGAAGTGGTCGAGAAGGTGAAATCCGGCGGTGTGGTGCGGTCCGCGCTTTCGGGCGAAGCGGTCCCCAAGACGGGACATGCCCTGAAAGACTCGCTCCTGAGATTCTTCGCCCGCGCCGGCAACTGGGCCAAACCCCGGGAAAAGGAGGCCGCCCTTTCCGATCTCCGGAAAAGGTTTTTCACGGCGGGGATCCGCCACCCCGGTGCGCCGGCGATCTTTTGGGGCGCGAGGGTTCTTTTCGCTGCCCTGCTGCCGGCCATCGTCTTCTTCGGGGTCCTGGTCGCCGACACGAGGCTGCTGCCCCTTCACGTCCTGCTGATTGTCATCGTCTTTGCCATGCTGGGCTTTTACCTGCCCGAGGTGATCCTCGATCTGCGCATCCGCTGGCGGAAGCAGCAGATCGTACTGGGGTTCCCCGACGCCCTGGACCTCCTCGTCGTCTGCGTCGAGGCCGGCATGGGGATCGACGCGGCGATCAACCGCGTGGCCGAGGAGATCCGCCTGAGCAGCCCTGTCCTGAGCGACGAGTTCCGTCTCCTCAACCTGGAGCTGAGAGCCGGGAAGGCCCGCGCCGACGCGCTGCGGAACCTGGGGGCGCGCACGGACGTGGAGGAGGTCCGCAGCTTCGCCACGCTGCTCATCCAGACGGACCGTTTCGGCACGAGTGTGGCCCAGGCCCTGCGGGTGCACTCCGACGCCATGCGGACCCAGCGCTACCACAAGGCCGAGGAACTGGCCGCGAAGCTGCCCGTGAAGCTCATGTTCCCGCTGATCATGTTCATCTTCCCGGCAATCTTCGTGGTCATCGTCGGGCCGGCGGCCATCCAGATCTACAACACGATCATCACGCGCTAGGAGGCCGGACATGAAGAAAACCTCCCGCTTTCTCCTGATTGCAGCCCTTGCCGTGCTGTTTCTGTCCGTCAACAGCTGCAGTCTCATCAACTACTTCTCCGGTTACGTGAAGTCCTGGGAATCCCAGGCGCCCGGCCGCGCCACCCTGGGGGATGGGCTTGACCACTTCATGGGCTCGGTCCGGGCGCCCCTGGGCAACCCCGACGCGCATTACCTCCTCGGGGACTACTACCAGGGGCGCGGCCGCCACCGCGAGGCGATCGAGGAGTTCAACAAGGCCATCCGGATCGACCCCCGCTACGTCAGGGCCTACAACGGCATCGCCGTGTCGCTCGACCAGATGGGCGAGCACGAGCGCGCCCTCGAATACTTCCAGACCGCCCTGATGATCCGGCCCGACCTCGATTACCTGTACAACAACATGGGCTACTCGCTGCTTCTGCAGGAGCGCTACGAGGAGGCGGCCGAGGCCTTCGAGAAGGCCGCCGAGCTCTCGGGCGGGAAGATCAGCCGAATCCAGAACAACCTGGCCCTCGCCCGGAGCGCCCTTGGGATTGAAACGCCCGCAGAGATTCCCGGCAACGCGAAACACCAGGCCCTCATCGAGTTCACGGCTGCGAACCTGCGGCTCAAGAACGGGCGCTTCGAGGAGGCCCGCGAGCACTACAGCCGGGCGCTCGCCCTCGACCCGGACCTGCGCGGGGCGCAGAAGGGGACGGAGGTGGCGGCCCTGCTGGCCGACGTGCGGCGATCGCTCAACGAGGAAAGCACCCTCGTGCTCGACGGCAAGGGCGAGATGGCAGTGCTCGGCCGCGACGGCGTCGAGGTCTCGAACGGCAACGGCGTGCGGCACATGGCCAGGGACGTCGGGGCGTTCCTGAAAAAGCAGGGCTTCAACGTCGTCCGCCTGACCAATGCCGATCATTTCCAGTACGCCAAGGCCAGCGTCTACTACCGGGGCGACGCGGAGTTCACGGCCCTGCGGGTCAAGAGCGCCATCCCCGGCATCACGCACATGAAGAAGGTCGGCGGCTTCGACCGGGACAACGTCCAGGTGAGGGTCCTTGTCGGCAAGGACCTGGCGACTGAACGGGGCGCCTTCAAAGAGGGGGAAAAGTGATGATCGCGAAGCGACGGGCGCCGGCCGCCCCGATCCTGGTGTTGTTGATCACCGCCGCCGTGCTGGGCGGGTGCGCCTCGACGGAGACGAAGGACACGGCGGTGCGGGACGAGCACCGGCGGATGATGTCGATGCAGAAGAACGCCGCGGCGGCCAGCGAGGCCGCGGCGCCACTCAAGGAGCCGCCCGAAATGGATGCGCGGGCGCTGGAGCAGGTGGGGGACAACTACGTCCGCCAAGGCAACCGCGCCATGGCGTTCGTCCAGTACGACAAGGCCCTCGCGAAGGACCCGAAGCTCGAGAGCGCCCGGTACAAGAGGGGGATGCTCCTGCTGAGCCAGGGGATGAACGACGAGGCCCTCAGGGAGTTCGAGGACATCCTGTCCCGCAACCCGAAAAACGCCCTGGCCCTCGAGGGCAGGGGGCGCGTCCACATGGCGAAGAACCACTTCCACGCCGCCATGGCGGATTTCGACCAGGCCCTGGCCTCGGACCCGAAACTCTGGCAGGTCCATGCCCTCCGGGGTTACCTCCACGACCAGCGCAAGGACCATGACAGGGCCATCGGGGAGTACGAGAAAGCGATCGGCCTCAACCCGGAGTCGAGCCTGCTCTTCAACAACCTCGGCATGTCCCGCTACCTGAAAGGCGACCTCAAGGGTGCCGCCGAGGCCTACACGCGGGCGATCCAGCTCGACGTCAACAACCGCCGAGCCTACAACAACCTGGCCCTCGTGCTCTACAGGCTGGGCCACGACGACGATGCCCTGCTGGCCTTCAAGCACGGCGGCGACGAGGCCGCCGCCCACAACAACATGGGCTGCCTCTACATGGCGGACAGGAAGTACGAGAAGGCCAAGGCGGCCTTCGAGAAGGCCATCAGCCTGCGGTCGACCTACTTCGCCAAGGCCCAGGAGAATCTCAAGAAGGCGGAATCGGCCATCACGGCCCGCCCGACGGTCCAGTGAGAAAGGAGCTCCGTCCATGACAGCCGCGAAAATCGCCATCACCCGGTCCATCGAGGAAACGGGCGTCCGCAAGAACCTGCTCGAGGACCTCGCCCTCAAGACGGTCTACGTCGTGGGCGAGATCTCCCTCGTGGAGCTCGCCCGGAGCATGGGGCTGTCCTACCGGGTGGCGGAGGAGCTCTTCCAGCGCCTGCGCAGGGAGCATCTGTGCCAGGTCACGGGCATGACGGGGGGCACGCACCGCATCGAAACCACGTCCGGCGGCAAGACGAGGGCCCTCGAGCTGCTGGCGCACAACCAGTACGTGGGCCCCGCACCCGTGTCGCTCGAGGACTACACGGACCGCATCGAGGCGCAGAGCGTGCGCCGCATCCGGGTCACGCCGGAGGATGTCCGCTATGCCTTCCAGGAATGGGTGCTCGACGACGAGATGCTCGACCGTCTGGGTGTCGCCGCGACCTCGGGCCGGGGCATCTTCCTGTACGGGCCCACCGGCACGGGCAAGACGACGATCGCCCTGTCGCTCACGCGCCTCTTCGACCTGGACCCCGTCTGGGTGCCCTACGCCGTGGAGGTGGACGGGCAGATCATCACGGTCTATGACCCCGTCCTGCACCAGCGCATCGAGCTGGACGCGGACCCCGAGCAGGACGGCCGCTGGGTGAAGTGCCAGAGGCCGCGGATGATGGTGGGCGGGGAGCTGACGATCGAGATGCTCGATTTGCAGTTCAACGCCGCGACGCGCTTCTACTCGGGGCCGGTGCAGATGAAGGCCAACAACGGCATCCTGATCATCGACGACTTCGGCCGCCAGCGCGTGAGCCCCGAGGAGCTGCTCAACCGCTGGGTCGTGCCGCTCGACCGCCGCGTGGACTTCCTGACCCTGGCGGGCGGCAAGAAGATCGAGATCCCCTTCGACATGCTCGTCGTCTTCGCCACGAATCTCGACCCGGCCCGCCTGGTGGACGAGGCCTTCCTGCGGCGCATCCAGACGAAGATCAAGGTCGACCCCCTGAAGCCCGACCAGTTCCGCGAAGTGTTCATGCGCCTGTGCCTGAAGCACGACCTGGATTACGAGCCGGCCCTGGCCGACGAGCTGATCCGGATCATCACACAGGAGAGAGGGGAGCCCCTGCGGGCCTGTTACCCCAGGGACATTATCCAGCAGATTCTCTGGGCGGCCCAGTATCGCCGGGAGAGGCCGCGGCTCGACCGCCAGGCCATCGAGGCCGCCTGCAACAACTACTTCCTGGCGCTCTGATTTCGAGGGATGGCCCCGGGCCCCTGCCACGGCCCGGGGCGAGACGTAGACGGATAATGCAAGACGGAAGATCATGCATTCCGGGGTCCGTTGCCGGCTCCGGATCCGCAGGGTTGGTGCATCCTCGCCTTCCGGATCCTTTATCCTCTGTCGACGTCTCCCCGATCTGACAGGCTGCGGTTTGCTTTTCGACGGGTGCCCCGGCCCGGGATTCGCCCCGGGCGGCGTGAAGCCGGTGCCTTTGCATGGGCCCGCGCTTTTACGAACACGCGGAGGATCCCGTCGGGGACCTGTCTGTGCGGAGCATGCGCGCAATGAAAAGCAAGACAATCGTTCATCGTGACCAACGGCGGGCCCAGAAGCGGACCCCGCCGAATCCTGATCGATCCGGGAGGTAGCCCATGACCGTGCGGAGAAACCAGAAAGGAGCCTCTGCCGTCGAATTCGCGATCATTCTCCCTGTCCTTGTCGCCTTGTTCTTCGGCATCGTCGATTTCGGCCTGCTGATCTACGACAAGCAGGTCATCACAAACGCCAGCCGTGAGGGGGCCCGCGCGGGTATCGTGCAGAGAATCCCAAGGATGTCCGTCGCCGACATCACCGGCGTGGTGAATGCCTACGCCGCGAACAATCTCGTCACGTTCGGGTCCAGGACGAGTCCCGTGACGACGGTGCCGAGCGGGAGCTGCGCCGCTTTCGGTCAGGACCTGGAAGTCAACGTGTCGTACAACTACAATTTCCTGGCCCTGACAACGATCACCATCAACGCACGGACAGTCATGAAATGCGAGTGACGAGAGGGAAACGCAAAGGAGTCGGTACGGCAAGAAGCGGGATGCGGAGGAAACACCGATGCAGATGAGATCAGAAAGCCGGATATCGTTGTTGTCAGGGCGCAGCCGCCAGTCCGGGGCAGCAGCCGTTCTGGTGGCGTTGCTCATGGTCGTGTTCCTGGGAATCGCGGCGCTGGCGCTCGACGTCGGCTACCTCTACGTGGTGCGCACCGAGCTGCAGAATGCGGCGGACGCAGCCGCGCTGGCCGGGGCGGGCCGTCTGTATCCGCGCTCGATCACGGGAGCCGTGATATCGGTCGTGCCGCCCGACTGGGGGGCTGCCGAGGCCGCGGCGGATTACCCGCAGGCCCCTGCCAACAGGGCCGGCGGCGTCACGCTCACCGACTATGAGGTGCGGACGGGGTACTGGAATCTCGTGTCCGGGACCCTGAAAAGCCCGCTCAGCGCGCAGGGGCCGCAGGACGCGCCGGCCGTCCAGGTCACGGTGCGGCGGAGTGGCGCCGAGAACAGCGGTCCCGTGCCTCTCTTTTTCGCCCGTGCCCTCGGGATCGGCACCGCCGGCGTGAGCGCAACGGCAACGGCGGTGACCGCCTGCCCGGGTGTCGCCTACCCCGGGGCCCTGTTCCCCATTGCGATCAGAAGATCCGTGGCCGACAGGGCGAGTGAATTCGGCAGCCGCTCCTCCACGATAAGAATCGGCTCAGACTATCACTATCCCGCAGACGACGCGGGGCAGTGGACCTCCTTCGACGTGGACGCGAACGATGTCACCTACATCCGGGATCTGATCCGGAATGGGAACCCCAACACCGTGACGAACCTGGACACGATCTGGATCCAGCCCGGCACCAAGAACACGATCTACAACGAAGTCCCGCTCGAGATCGACGTGGCGCTGCCCGTCGTCCTCGATGCCGATTTCGACACGCACGCGAGGGTGCCGGTCCACGGCTTCATCGGGTTCCGGATTACGGGTTCGAAAAAGGGGAACTCGCCCTACGTCGAGGGCTACTTCACCTCGTTCCTGTACATCCCGCAGAGCGGACCGGTGGGCCCGTGCTACGGCGCCTACACGCCGCCGCGGCTCGTGCAGTAGCCGGGGAAGGAGTGACAGGGCAATTTCCCGCTTGACATCCCGGAAGGTTCTCCGCAAGTAAGAAAGGGATGGAAGGCTTGGTTCCATTCTCTTTCCTCGGTAAACCCCGTTAACCCGTGAAGGAGGCGGCTTTTCGATCACCTGTCCGGATTTCGCATCAGGGGGTCGACCCGGTTTTCCGGGGGAATCGAAGTCTGCGTCCGGGGCCGATCGCGATCGGCTCGCGCCCCGGGGAACAGCAGCGTTCAACCGGCCGGGCCCGGTCAAAGGGTCCCAGGCTGACATCATGGAGGAGAAGGGTATGAAGAGAATGCTCGGGGGGGTGATGCTTGCCGTTGCGCTGGCCTTCGCGGCGACTGTCGCGTACGCCCAGGACATGGGGATCGTAACGGGGAGCAAGAGGGGCACCTACTATCAATTCGGGCTCAACATGTCCGAGCTGGTCAAGAAGCAGGGGGTGCGGCTGAGGGTGGACGAGTCTCAAGGCTCTGTGCAGAACGTTTTCGCCGTCTACAAGGCCCCCGACACACAGATGGGGATCGTGCAGTCGGACGTCCTGGCCTTTGTGGCCAAGATCCAGACGGACCCCGTTCTCCAGCGGATCGCGGCGAAGACCAAGATGGTCTTTCCCTTTTACAATGAAGAGGTGCACCTCCTGGCCAACGCGGAGGTGAAGGACTTCGACGACCTGAGCGGCAAGATCGTCGCCATCGGGGAGGAGGGCAGCGGGATCTATCTGACCTCGCGCCTGCTGTTCGAGGCCTCCGGCGTGAAGCCGCGCGACATGCTTGCGGTGGGGCCCGTGGACGCCCTGGCCCTGCTGAAAAAGGGGGACATCGACGCCCTGTTCTACGTGGCGGGCATTCCGGTGAAGCTGTTCACGGAGGACGTGACCGCCGAGGACAAGCTCTCCCTGGTGCCGATCACGAACAAGAACATCCTCGAGTTCTACCCGGCCGTGCAGATCCCCGCGAACACCTATCCCTGGCAGCCGCAGGCGGTCAGCACCGTCGCCGTGAAGGCCGTCCTCATCTCCTACGACTTCCGTGGGTCCAACTGCGACAATGTCGGCAAGGTCGCCAAGATCGTCTACGACAACCTCGACTGGCTGAGGGCGAACGGCCACCCGAAGTGGAAGACCGTCGACCTCAACGCGCCGCTGAAGGGGTGGGAGCAGTACGACTGCGTCACGAAGGTGATTCAGCCGGCCAGGCGCAAGGCGCCCGAGAAGCCCCGCACCGTCAACCCCGTTTTGGATGCGATCAAGAAGATGTTCTCGGAGTAGCAGGTGCCGCAGCAGATGAAAGCCAGGGCCAGACAGGGGAGAGACTCCCTCCGCGGGCGCGATCCCGCGAGGCTGTGGTCCGTCATGTACCCGGCCCACTTCAGGATGACCGAAAACCCCTTTGCGGCCGACACCGACCCGAAGTTTCTCTGGCTCGGCGGCAGGCGCAGGGAGATCCTGTCCGACCTGGTACGGGGGATTCTCGACGGGGCGAGGGTGCACGTGGTGCTGGGCGCCCACGGGACGGGGAAGACCCTGCTGGCCCAGGCCGTGGTCGATGAACTCGGCGACAGGGTGCTGGCCGCCGTCGTCCCCTTTGCGGAGTACAAGGGGATCGATTTCCTGAAGCTCGTCGAGCGGGCCTTCGGGATCGGGGCGGATCCGGGAGGGCGTGAATCATTCACCGACCGCTTCTCGGAGTTCCTGCGCCGTACCGGCGCATCGGGGAGGCCCGCGGTGCTGATCGTGGACGATGCCCACAGGATGAACGGTGCCGGGCTGCGCGAGCTGTCCCGGATCTCCGGGCTCTCGGAGAACGGCGCGCCGCTTCTGCAGCTTGTCTTTTTCGGTGAAAACCGCTTTCGCGACCTGTTGAACGACGAGGCCAACCGGGGGCTTTTCGAGAGCGCCGGCGTGAGGCTCTCGCTCGATGCCCTGACGCGGGACGAGACCGCGCAGTACATCCGTCACCGTCTCCGGGTGACCCAGTGCGAACGGGAGCTGTTCACGTCCGATGCGGTCGAGGAGATCTTCACGTACTCGAAAGGGATTCCCGGCCTGATCAACCGGGCCTGCGAGGCCGCCCTGTCCCGGGCCTTCTACCTGGGGGAGCAGCTCGTCCCGCAGGACACGGTGCGGGAGGCCCTGAAGCTGATGCCGGCGGAGAAAGCGGCGATTGCCGCGCCCGCGGGGAATCTATCGTTCGAAATGGCCGCAGCGGGCGGTCCAGAGAAAAAAGATGAAGAAGCGGACGACGAGGACGAGCCGGGAATCCCCGCCGGGCAGGTGCGGCGGCACAACCGCAGCTGGGTCGCCTATGCGGTCCTCGGGGGCCTGCTCATCGTCCTGATTGCCGTCGTCTCGATTGTGCTGAAGGGCCGATCGCCCGCGCCCCCCCCGGCCGCGGAGATGAAGAAACCCGTCGCTTCCCCTCCCGCCGACAAGGCCACAACACCAGCCGTTGCGGGTCAGATCCCGGGCCCGCCGGTAGGCAAGACGCAGCCTGCCTTGTCCTCCGGGGAGGAGCCGGGCCGGACGGCGGAGGTCCGCGGGGAAAGGAGGACGGCCAGGCAGGCGGCCGCGAAGCCGGCCGCGGAACGGGTTAGGCGTGCGTCTGCAAAAGGGCCAAGCCGTTCGGCTGCCGGGGCTCCCTCCCCGGCAGAGGAACGGGGAAGCGCCCCTGCCGCGGACCGGGCGGGTGCGGCGGTCCAGGAGCCCCCGGGACAGCCGCCGCAGCAGGTCGAGTCGGGGGAGGTCATCGACTGGCTGCTCAAGAGGCGGGCCGGGCAGAAGTGAGGCGCCGGCCTGCGGCCGTATATCCGATAACCTTGACATTCTCCATTCCCTCCGTTATTTTAACGCCCTCGGAAGTGCGCAGGTCACTGGTGGGCCTCCTGGACTTCAAATCCAGTGTGGGGGGCTGATACCCTCCCAGGTGGGTTCGATTCCCATGCACTTCCGCCATTTGAACGCAACGGCGCTCCGGTTTCCGGCCGGGGCGTTTTTCTGTTCGGGCATCCTGTTTCATTCAGCGCAGCCGACCCCGACGCCGTTCGGTCATCGATGGAAGAAGCAGACATTGAAAAATCCTCCCCAGCCTTCCTTTTTCAACGGAGGGAGTTCCATTTCTTCCCTCCCTTTGAAAAGGCGGTCGATGGGCGATTTTCTTTGATTCAGCCGATTTGGTTTTAGGAGAAAAGTTATGCAGGACCGCCACGTAGCAAAGATCGCGGACGAACTGGGCCTGGCCCCCGTCCAGGTGAAGGCCGTCGCCGGCCTGCTCGGCGAGGGGGGCACGGTGCCCTTCATCGCCCGCTACCGCAAGGAGGCCACGGGCTCCCTCGACGAGGTGGCCATCACGGGCATCCGTGACCGCCTCGAGCAGCTGGCCGAGCTGGACAAGCGCCGTGAGGCCATCCTGAAATCCCTCGAGGAGAGGCAGCTCCTCACGGACGAGCTGAGGGAAAGGGTGAACGCCGCCGAGACGATGTCCGCCCTCGAGGACATCTACCTGCCCTTCCGGCCCAAGCGCCGCACCCGCGCCACGATTGCCAGGGAGAAGGGCCTCGAGCCCCTGGCGGCGATCCTCTTTGCGCAGAGCGATGCAACGGACCCCGCCGCCGAGGCGGCCGCCTTCGTTGATGCCGAGAAAGGCGTGGAAACCGCAGACGACGCCCTTGCTGGTGCCCGGGACATCATTGCCGAGTGGGTCAACGAGAACCCGGAGGCCCGCGCCAGGATGCGGGACCTCTTCGCCGCGAAGGGGGTTTTCAGGTCGAAGGTCATCGCCGGCCGCGAGGCCGAGGGTGCAAAGTTCCGCGACTACTTCGCCTGGGAGGAACCCGTCGCCACGGCACCGTCCCACCGGGTGCTCGCCATGCGCCGCGGCGAGAACGAGAAGGTCCTGACCCTGACGATTGCCCCACCCGAGGAAGAGGCCCTGAAGCTTCTCGAGAATCAGTTTGTCACGGGACAAGGGCCCGCCTCGGAGCAGGTCCGCGAGGCCGTCCGTGACAGCTACAGGCGCCTGCTTTGTGCGTCGATGGAAACGGAGATCCGCCTCGAGACGAAGAGACGCGCCGACGAGGCGGCGATCCGCGTTTTCGCCGACAACCTGCGGCAGCTGCTGCTGGCGCCCCCGCTGGGGCAGAAGAACGTCCTGGCCATCGACCCGGGTTTCCGCACGGGCTGCAAGGTGGTGTGCCTCGACCGGCAGGGCAAGCTCCTGCACAGCGACACGATTTTCCCCCACTTCTCCGAGGAGGGGAAGGAAAAGGCCGCCGGGACGATCCGCGGGCTTGTCGAACGTTTCTCCATCGAAGCCGTCGCCGTGGGCAACGGCACGGCGGGCCGCGAGACGGAGGCCTTCGTCCGGGGCTTGGGCCTCTCCGGCGTCCCGGTGATCCTGGTCAACGAGAGCGGCGCCTCGGTCTACTCGGCCTCGCAGGCGGCCCGCGACGAGTTCCCCGACCAGGATGTCACCGTGCGCGGCGCCGTCTCCATCGGCCGCAGGCTCATGGACCCGCTGGCCGAGCTCGTCAAGATCGACCCCAAGGCGATCGGCGTGGGGCAGTACCAGCATGACGTCGACCAGGGCGCCCTCAAGCGGAGCCTCGACGACGTCGTGTCGAGCTGCGTCAACGCCGTGGGCGTCGAGGTCAATACGGCAAGCCCGCAGCTTCTGACCTACGTTGCGGGCCTCGGTCCCCAGCTGGCCGCCAACATCGTGGCGTACCGAAACGAGCACGGCCCCTTCGCATCGCGCGAGACCCTGCGCAAGGTCCCCCGCCTCGGCCCCAAGGCCTTCGAGCAGGCGGCGGGCTTCCTGCGCATCCGCGACGGGAAAAACCCGCTCGACGCAAGCGCCGTCCACCCCGAGAGCTACCCCGTCGTGGAGGCCATGGCGCGCGATCTCGGCTGCTCCGTCGTCGATCTCATGAAGGACGAGTCGAAGCGCAGGGCCATCGACATCACGAAGTACGTGACCGACAAGACGGGCATCCCGACGCTGAGGGACATCATGGCCGAGCTCGCCAAGCCCGGCCGTGACCCGCGGGAGCGGTTCGAGGCCGTCGCCTTCACCGAGGGCATCGAGAAGCCGGAGGACCTGCGCCCCGGGATGAGGCTGCCCGGCATCGTGACCAACGTGACGGCCTTCGGGGCCTTCGTCGACATCGGCGTCCACCAGGACGGGCTCGTCCACATCAGCCGGCTCGCCGACCGCTACGTGTCGGATCCTCACCAGGTCGTGCAGGTGGCCCAGCGCGTCGAGGTGACCGTCCTCGACGTGGACCTGGAACGCAGGCGGATCTCGCTTTCCATGCAGAAGGGCGCAACGGGGGAGAGGACATCGGCCCCCGCCGCAACCGTGCCGGGAAAGGGCCCTCGCCCGGATCGCAGGCCGGAAAAGCCTCGGCACGACAAGCCGGGGCGGGAAAAGAAAAAGCCCGAGCCCGCGCCCTTCAACAACCCCTTCGCCCGGGCCTTCGCAAAAGACAAAAACGGAAAAGACAGGCGGTAGAACGACGCACGCAGCCTTGTAAAAGGCCCTTGAATTTTTTGGGGATTTCACCTAAGAAAACGTTATAGGAAAAGAGCGTTTCGTATCGTCACGGCTTAAACCCTGGCTTTTTGCAAGGAGAGCCATGGACTGATCGTGAAAACCCCGCCTCTTGTGGATGCGCGGGGTTTTTTCGTCCTTTTTGCTCTCAACCTGTGGAGGGGGTGCTTCGATGAAGTCAGCGGTTCGGCTCAAGACGGGCGTCCTGATTGCGGCCATCCTGATCCTCTTCTTCGGCTCCGGCGGTGTCGACCCGGTCTTCTGCGATGTGACGAAGGAGCTCAAGAAGCTGAGCGAGGAGCGTGAGAAGTCCGTGGGCTACGCGAAGATCGCCAAGGTGAGCTTCAAGAAGCAGCCCAAGAAGCTCACCCAGGCCATGCTCTACTACACCGACGCCAAGTCCATCGGCAACCCCATCATCCAGCAGCTCCAGGCGTCCCTCACCAGCCGCAACATGAAGGAGTCCCAGCTCCGGGAGATGCTCACCGAGGACGTCAAGCGCCTCGTGACGGTGAACGAGAAGTTCCGCGCCCTGATCGAGTCGGGGGACACGTCCCACAGGGCCCTGCCGGGGCTGGCCGCCGTCGCCGGTATGGCGGGCCCCATCACGGAGGCCTGCGTGAACCTCTGGAAGGAGTACAAGGACGCCGACAAGAAGAAGGTCGACGCCATGATCGAGGTTCTCGAGGGATACAAGTGGGAGGATTGGGACAAGATCTAGTCCCCGCCGTTCGGCATGCACCGATTCGCCCCTGATCGTGGAGGCCCCGCACCACGGGGTACCGTGCCATGCATCCCCGCCGGATCTCCCGTATCGCAACGCTTCTGCTCGCCGCCGTTTTCACGACGGCGTTGCCCTTCGCCCTCTGCGCCCAGCCCGACGAGCAGACCCCTGCCGCGTCGGGCACGGCCCTCGCCACGGAGCCGATCCTGACGATCGAGTCCGGGCTCCATTCCAATTCCATCCGGGACCTGTCGGCGGACGAAGAGGGCCGCTGGCTGGTGACGGGCTCCATCGACAAGACAGTGCGGATCTGGGATGCGGCGTCAGGGAGGCTATTGGGGATTCTGCGGCCGCCGATCGGAAAGTTCGGCGATGGGACGATCCTCGCCGTCGCCGTCTCGCCCGACGGCGGCACCATCGCCTGCGGGGGCAGGACGCGGGACTCGGAGAAGTCCTACAGCATCTATCTCTTCGACCGCGAGAGCCGCCGCATGCTCAAGCGGATCGGGGGGCTCCCCGAGCCCATCACCCGGCTTCGGTTCTCGCGGGACGGACGCTTGCTGGCAGCCGGTCTTCGGGCCGGCAAGGGACTGCGGGTCTTCTCCGTCACCCGTTCGGGTGACCGGATCGATGCGGCGAAGGCGGGCGAGGATCGAGATTACGCGGACACGATCTGGGGGATGGACTTCGACTCGTCGGGCCGGCTGGTGGTCGCCTCCATCGACGGCGCAATCCGGCTCTACGACCGGGCGCTCCATCGGGTTGCGAAGCAGGCCGTCTCGAAGGAAGACAGCCCATCGTCCGTCGCCTTCTCGCCGGACGGCTCCCGGATCGCCCTGGGGCACTTCGAGGCGGGCCGGGTCGGCATCCATTCGGGGACCGATCTCACCCCGTACGAGTCGCCCCTGGCGGGAAAGACCCCCTTCCGCACGCCGCGGCTGCTGGCCGTGGCGTGGTCCCCGGACGGGAAGTATCTCTATGCGGCGGGCAATTTCGGGCAGAAGGCAAAGAACGTCATCGTCCGCTGGCCCGTCGGGAATCTCCACTCGCCGTCGTACCTGCCCGCGATCAAGACGGTCATCCGCAACGTCCTGGCCCTGGGAAACGGCCGCGTGGCCGTCAGCGGCGTCAACGGCGACCTCGCCCTCATCGACGCCACGGGGCGGGAGATCTTTGCGAAGACACCCGGCCTCGACTACCTCAGCTCGAAGGCCTTCTCCATCTCGCCCGACGCCGTGACGGTGAAGTTCGACTTCGTCGCGGAGGGCGGGGCCCCGGCGAAGTTTTCCGTCGAATCGCGGCGGCTCGAACTCAACCCGGGACCCGGCCTGACGCTGATGGACCCGATCCAGAAGTCGAAGGCGATCGTGCTGACGGACTGGCTGCTGAAGAGCGAGCCGAAGCTCAACGGTAAACCCCTGCCCGTGCGGACCCGCGACCAGGGCACCGGCTACGCCATCGCGCCCGACCACCGCAGCTTCGTGTACGGGACCTGGTTCAACCTCTACCGCTTCGATGCCGGCGGCCGGGAGATCTGGCACCGTTCCATCCAGGCGGCTGCACGGGCCGTCAATATCTCGGCGGACGGCCGCATCGCCGTCGTGGGGATGAGCGACGGCACGATCCGGTGGTACCGGATGAAGGACGGCCGGGAGCTTGCGGCCTTCTATCCCCACAGCGACCGCAGGCGCTGGGTCCTCTGGACGCCGTCGGGCTACTACGACGCCAGCGAGGGCGGCGACGAGCTCATCGGCTGGCACGTCAACAACGGGCCCGACAGGGAGGCAAGCTTCTATCCCGTGTCGCGGTTCTTCGAGAGGTTCTACCGCCCTGAGGTCGTGTCCCGCGTGGTCCTCGACATCGAGACCGACACGGCCGTCGTGGCCGCCCTGGGCGGGAAGGCCGCCCCGGACATCGAGACGGCCGGGATCAGGCCGCCGCCCGAGGCGGCCATCGTGTCGCCCCTGCCGGGCCGGCAGTTCGACAGCGAAGCGCTGGAGGTCAAGGTCGTCGCCGAGGACATGGGCGGCGGCATCGCGGAGGTCCGGCTCTACCAGAACGGCAAGCTCCTGCCCCGCGAAGCGGTCGCGAGGGTCACCAGGGAGGGAAGCTCGCAGGAGCATCTCTTCCGGGTCAGCCTCGTCGAGGGGGAAAACCGGCTCAAGGTCGTGGCGCTGAGCCGCGACCGCGTCGAGAGCAGCCCCATGGAGATCACCGTCACGCTCCGGGGGGCGGAGAAACAGAGCGACCTGCACCTCGTCGTCGTCGGGATCAACCGCTACCGCAACGCGGCGCTGAACCTGGCCTACGCCGAGACCGACGCGAAGGGGGTTCTCGACTTCTTCCAGTCCCCCGGCGTCAAGAGGCTCTTCAGGCACGTCCACGTCTACTCGGCCATGAGCGAGCAGGCGACGGGACAGCGGATTAAGGGCCTCCTGGCCGAGGTGGGCGGGAAGGCCCAGCCGCAGGACACCCTGCTGATCTACCTGGCCGGGCACGGCGACACGGTAGGCGAGGAGTGGTACTTCATCCCCCACGACGTCATGGCGCCCGAGATCGAGCAGGAGCTCCGGAAGGGAGGCATCTCCAACGCCTTCATCAGCGAGTCGATCAAGCAGTGCAGGGCCCAGAAGGTGTTCGTGATGATCGACGCCTGCAAGTCGGGCAAACTCGTGCTCGCCATGCGCAGCACCGAGGCGCGCAAGGCCCTCGTGCAGCTCGCCCGCTCGACGGGCACCTACATCGTCTCGGCCTCGATGGACCAGCAGTACGCCGCCGAGATCAAGGCGCTGGGCCACGGGGTGTTCACCTACACGCTCCTCGAGGGGCTCCAGGGCAAGGGGGGCGCCAAGAAGGTGACCGTCGAGGGGCTCATCCACTACGTCAAGGAGAGGCTCCCGGAGCTCACGGAGAAACACCGCGGCCAGGCCCAGTACCCCGTGAGCTGGGGCTCGGGCATGGACTTCCCCCTGGCGCTGCACTGAGCGGCCGCCGCCTTTGTCTTTGACACTCCTGCCGCGATCCCCTATGATTCCAATTGCGAACCGGCGCGGACCCGGCAGGGCCGGCCGCGGGGTCTATTCTTCCGTTTCGGATCGGGCGATGATCAGGGTCTACAAGGCGCTGGCGTCAATCGGCCGGGTTGCCGGCTTCCTGATGCGCGTCCTGAACAGCTTCCGGCTCAACCAGGGCATGCTGCTGTCCGGCGCCGTCGCCTACTACACCCTCCTGTCCATCATCCCCATGCTGATCCTGATCCTCATCGTGCTGTCGCACTACGTGGAGCAGGAGCGGCTGCTCGAGACGGTGACGACGTACCTCGAGATGTTCATGCCCGGCTATGCGGCCTCGCTGGCGCAGCAGGTCAAGGTGTTCCTGCAGTACCGCCGGGTCATCGGGCTCGTGGGCTTCGCGATCCTGCTGTTTTTCAGCTCCGTGGCGTTCACGGTGCTCGAAAACGCCATCTCGGTGATCTTCCACCGGGTGCGGCGCCGGCGCCGGCACTTTCTGGTCTCGAGCATCCTGCCCTACGCCTTCATCGTGCTGATCGGCGTGAGCATCCTCTTCCTCTCTTTCGTGAACTTCATGCTGGAGCCCCTCGAGGGCTCTAGGCTGGTCGTGTTCGGGCGCGCGATCAGCCTCGGCCCGCTGTTCGGCCTGGCGGTCTACCTGCTGGGGCTCGTCGCGGAGGTGTTCCTGATCACGGCCCTGTACCTCGTGCTGCCCGTCGGGTCGATCACGTTCCGGCATGCGTTCGTCGGGGGGCTGGCCGCCGCAGTCCTGTGGGAAATCACCCGGCGGGCGATCATCTGGTATTACAAGACGTACACCTTCGTGAACCTGATCTACGGCTCCTTCGCCTCGCTCGTGGTATTCCTGCTCAGCGTCGAGGCGGTGGCCATCATCGTCCTGCTGGGGGCCCAGGTCATCGCGGAGCTCGAGCACGTCAACGAGAAGATCCGTTAGGGCAGGGACACGGACGGAAGAGGGCATCCCGCGGGCGACGCGGGATGCCCCTCCCGTTGCGGTTGCCCGACGTCGGGTCTAGAAATCCTTGAAGCCGCCGTCGCGCAGCGGCGGAACGGCCTCTTCGGCCTTTTTCGTCTTGCCGATTCCGATTGTGCCGGCGATCTTCGCCGCAAGGCTTGTGGCGGCGCTGGCGGGCTTCGCCGCCGCATCACCCGCCACCGAGCCGGCGACGATCCGCATCAGGGTCTCGGCCACGGCCTGCATCTGGCCCGCCTGGGCATTGAGCTCCTCCGAGGCGGAGGCGGACTCCTCGGCGTTGGCCGCCGTCTGCTGAACGACTTTGTCCATCTCGGTGATCGCGCTGCTCACCTGGTCGATGCCGCGGGCCTGCTCCTGCGAGGCGGCGGCGATTTCCGCGACCAGCCCGGAGACCTTCACCGCGTTGCGGTTCAGCTCGGCGAAGGCGTCGGTCGTCTTTGACACCAGGGCCGAACCTTCCTTCACCCGGCTCGCCGTGCTCTCGATCAGGGTGGCGGTCAGCTTGGCCGACTCGGCGGCCCGCATGGCCAGGTTGCGCACCTCGCTGGCCACCACGGCGAATCCCGCCCCGGCCTCGCCGGCCCGCGCGGCCTCGACGGCGGCGTTGAGGGCCAGGAGATTGGTCTGGAAGGCGATCTCGTCGATCGTCTTGATGATCTTGCCCGTCTCCTCGCTGGCCTTGCTGATCGCGTCCATGGAGCGCACCAGCTCCCGCATCGAGGCCTCGGCCTTCTCCACGGCGGCTTTCGTGGAGCCCATCAGCGCGTCGGCGCTCTGCGAGTTGTCGGCGTTCTGCCTGGTCATGGACGACATCTCCTCCATCGACGCTGCGGTCTCCTCGAGGGAAGAGGCCTGCTCCGAGGCCCCTTCGGCCAGATGCTGGCTGGAGGAGGCCACCTGGGAGGCCGCGGAGGACACCTGCGCTGCGGCCTCGTGGATCTCCGAGGCGGCGCGGGCCACCGGGTCTGCGATCCCCCGGGCGAACAGCAGGGTGAGGCCGACCGAGAGGACCAGGAGGAAGGCGCCGGTCAGCGCGAGGACGTTGCGGATCTCATGCGCCCCGCTCACGGCTTCGTCGAGGTCCATGACGGACAGGGCCGCCCAGCCGTTGACCTGGACGGGGCTGACGGCGGCGATCTTCTTCCGCCCGCCGTAGGTGTAACCCGCGAAACCCGGCTTCTGCGACTGCACGAGGGCCCAGAGGTCCCTCATCTCCTCGAGCTTGCTCACGTCGAGCTTGAAGACGGCCTCGGCCTTCGGGTGGATCATCACCATCCCCTCGCGGTTGATGACGCTGGCGTAGCCCGTCTTGCCGACCTTGATCTCGGCGAACCGGGCCGACAGGGCATCGGTCGTCATGATCGTGGCGATGGCGCCCAGGAACTTGCCGTCCTTCACGATGGGCACGCAGAAGGGCAGGACGGGCTTGCCTGTCGTCTTCGCCAGGACCATGTCGCCCACGACGGGCTTCATCTCGGCCTTGGCCTTCTTGAAGTAATCCCGGTCCCCGAGGTCGATGCCGATGTTCTTCCCGCCGTGGGAGTCGGCAAAACCGCGGCCCGAGGGGTCGAGGCCGTAGACGACCTGGTAGTCGCCGCTGACGGCCGCGAAGTGCTTGAGCACCTCGCTGAACGACGCGCTCTGCTTCTCGGCGGCCTGGATCGTGTCGGGCCTTGCGGCGAGTTCACGGGCCAGCTTGAGTTCCTTGTCCACGATGACACGCACCAGGTTGCCCGCCCCCTCGGATATCTCCTGCAGCATCGACTGGCTGGCCTCCGTCAGGGCCCGGTCGGCCTTCCACCAGGAGATCGCCCCGCTGAGCGACAGGGGGATCACGATCATCAGAATGCCCCCGGTCACAAGCCTTGCCTTTAGGGATTTTCCGAACGAGAATCGCTTCATGTGTGCCTGCACCTCCATTCGTTGCGTCGGGCGGCCGGGCCTGCGGGCGCAGACGATCGCGCGGCCGGCCGGGTTGCGGGTCGCACCCGGGCGGGCGTCGCAGAGTCAAAGACGGGGGTAATGCGCGGACGGCGGTTCGTCCGGCGGAAAAAGGCAGACAGGTATGAGTGCCGAAGGTAAAGAGCGTATATCCGTCTTCGGTTCTTTGCGGTCGTGCGTCGTTTGCGGACCGACCGTGATTACCATCGTCAGAAGGAGCCGGAACTTTAGTCCCCGCGCTTTGCCCACGGCGGGCTGCGGGTCCCGCAATGCATCAGGATCGCCCTTACCTTGGGTGGCAAATCGTGGTATGACTACAGTCGATTGAAAAATCCTTCCGTGCAGAATTCATGCCGGGCGCGCATGTCTCGGCAAGGAGGACGTCATGGGTTTTGTTCGAACCCGGCTCGCCGGAGTTGGTCTGGTACTGCTGACAGCCGTCCTGATCGCGGCGTCGGCCGCGGCCGCAGAGAAGGCCGGTCCCGCAGCGGCGGCCAAGGGTGCCCCTCCCGCCGACGCCGAGACCACCTACGACGACCCCCTGGGGCGCAGCACGCCGCAGGGCGCCGTCGTCGGCTTCCTGAAGGCCATGAAGCGCGAGGACTACGAGCGGGCCGTCGAATACCTCGACACCCGGCAGACGGGGAAGCGTGCCGAGCAGCTCGCCCGGGAGCTCAGCACCATCCTCAACGAGGCGATGACGACCGTCACGACCGCGCTCAGCGTCAATCCCCAAGGGAATCTCCAGGACAGCCCCCTGGCCAACCGCGAGATCGTGGGCACCGTCAAGACAAGGAGCGGGGAGTACAAGATCCAGCTCGAGCGCGTCCAGAGGGAAAACAACCCCCCGATCTGGCTCTTTGCCTCGGAGACGCTGAAGCTCGTGCCGAAGATCCACGAGGAGGTGGACATCCCCTGGCTCGAGCGGTACCTGCCCGCGGCGCTCACGGAGACCCGAATCGCCGATCAGCCGCTGTACGTGTGGCTTCTTCCCCTCGCGGTTCTTCCCCTGGCGGTTCTTCTTGGCTGGCTCTTCACGAGGGCGATTCTTGCTTTGGTCCGCGAGCCGATGCGCAAGCGCCTCGGCGAGGAGGCGATGGACAAGTTCGCAGGGATCGGGAAGCCCCTGATGCTCCTTTTCTTGTCGGGTGCGGTGTACATCATCTCTTACAGCTCGACCTCGCTCCTCACACGGCTGTTCTGGACGTTCCTGGCCTCGACGATGGCCGTCTTCGGCCTGACGTGGCTTCTGCTCTACGTGATCGACGCGGTCGCGGGGGCCGTCGAACGGCGCAGGCCGGAGGCCGCCAACGCGGTCATCCGCCTTTCGGCGACGCTGCTGAAGGCCCTGGCCGTCATCGTGGGACTCGTGGTCGTCTTCTATTACTTTGCGGGCATCAACCTCACGGCCGTGGTGGCCGGCCTCGGCATCGGCGGCATCGCCGTGGCCTTTGCCGCCCAGAAGACGATCGAGAACTTCCTGGGCGGGCTGTTCCTCGTCTGGGACAAGCCCATCCGGCTGGGCGATTACTGCAGGACCGGCGAGCACGCCGGCACCGTCGAGCACATCGGCCTGCGGTCGACACAGATCCGGACGCTCAACCGAACCGTCGTCTCCATCCCCAACGGGCAGCTCTCGTCGGTGAGCGTCGAGAACTTCTCCCTGCGGGACCGGTTCCTCTTCCGGCACACCCTGAATCTGCGCTACGAAACCACGGCGGACCAGCTCCGCTATGTCCTGACGTCAATCCGCGAACTGCTGTACCGGCACCCCAAGGTGGACGCCTCGACGGCCCGCGTCCGCTTTGTCGCCTTCGGGCAGTCCTCGCTCGACCTGGAGATCTTCGCCTACGTCCTCGAGACCGAGGTTGCGGCCTTTCTCGCCGTCCAGGAGGACCTGCTGCTGCGGATCATGGACCTCGTCGAGGCGAGCGGCAGCGGCTTCGCCTTCCCCTCGCGGACCCTCTACATGGCGAAGGACGCGGGGCTCGACGCGGAGAAGCAGCGGGCGGCCGCCGAGACCGTCAGGCAATGGAGGCGCGAGGGCGAGCTTCCCTTTCCGGACCACCGTCCCGTGAAGGTCTCGCAGCTCGAGGGCACGCTGGACTACCCGCCCGAGGGCTCGGCGCTGCTGCAGAAGAAGCCGGACGAGACGCAGGCGTGAAAGACGGGAGGGGGCAGGGGGTACAGTGATGAGAGGCTCGAAAACGGTCAGGGTGAAGCGAATTTCGTGCGGCACGGCGGTGCTCGTGCTGTTTGCCGTTGCCTGGCTGTTGGGGTCCTGCGCCCTCCTGAAACCCCGGGTGCCCGATGCCAAGCCGGAGCCTGTCGCCGGTGCGGTCCACGTCGTCGTGGTGGGGGACCCCCACTATCCCGGCAAGTCCCCGGACCGGAAGGAGGCCGTCCTGCGCTCGATCAACGAATGGCCCGACGTCGCCCTCGTGGCCGTCGTGGGGGATCTCGCCGAGGATGTCGGCCGGCCCGCGGAATACGAGGCAGCGAGGGCCTTCTTCGGCAGCCTGCAGAAGCCGAGGGCCTTCATCGTCGGCAATCACGATTACTGGTACGCCGACGAGAAGAGCGAAGACGCCACCCGCCTCCCGGGCACGGCCGCGACGCGCGCGGAAAAGCTCGACCGGTTCCGCGCCGCTTTCGGGATGCGGGAGCTTTACTACGAGAAGCGCCTCGGGGGCTACCGGCTCGTCTTCCTGTCGGCCGATCACCTGACGAGCAGACACTTCACCGAGATGTCGCCGGCCCAGCTCGGCTGGCTGCGCGACGAGCTCGGCCGCGACCGCGGCGTGCCGACGATCGTCTTCTTTCACGCGCCGCTCCAGGGGACGCTCGAGCGCTACGACTTTCCGGACTTCATTGCCAAGCCCGACGATGTGATCGGGGAGATCCTGGAGGCAAACCCCCAGGTATTCCTCTGGGTGTCCGGTCACGTGCACCTGTCGGCGCGCAGCGCGAGCTACCCCGGCGGCGACCGGCTCTACGCGGGCCGTGTCCGCAGCATCTCCGTGCCGGACCTGAACCGCTGGACGATCTGGACGACGTCGCTGTACCTTCACCCCGACAGGGTCGAGGTCAGGACGTGGAACCACCGCTGGGGCTTCTGGGAGCGTCACAAGGACCTCACCGTCCTGCCGCCCGCGAGCGCGAAGCCGTCAAGCGAGACGGGCGGCCCGAAGACCGGCATTTCCCCCGCTCTGCAGTCCCGGTAGACAGGATGGATGCGAAATCCCCCCGCAATCACGTTCAGATTCTCCGGCGCATCGCCCGCCGCGCGATGATCGAGCGGGGTTTCCTCCCCGAGTTCTCCGCCGAGGTCCGCAACGAGGTCGCCGCCCTGCGGCCTGAGCCCGAGCCGCCGGGGGTGCGCGACCTCCGGGGGCTTCCCTGGTGCTCCATCGACAGCGACGAGTCGCTCGATCTCGACCAGCTCACCTGCGCCCTCGATGCCGGCGGCGGGGCCGTGACGGCCCTCGTCGCCATCGCCGATGTGGACGCCGCGGTCCGCAGGGGAAGGGCCATCGACGATCACGCCTGCCGCAACACGACCAGCGTCTACACCCCCGTGCGCATCTTTTCCATGATCCCCGAGGAGCTCTCGACGGGCCTTACCTCGCTCAACGACGGGGAGGACCGCACGGCCGTCGTCGTGGAGATGACCGTGGGTGCCGGCGGTGCCGTCGACGGGACCGCCGTGTACCGCGCACGGGTGCACAACCGGGCGCGGCTGTCCTACAACGAGGTCTCGGCCTGGCTCGACGGCCGCGGCCCGATGCCCGGCGCCGTGCAGCGCGTCGAGGGTCTTGCTGGGACCCTCTGGATGCAGGATGCCGTCGCCGCGAAGCTCAGGGCCCGCCGTCAGGCCTGCGGCGCCCTCAATCTCGAGACGGTGGAGGCAAGACCCATCCTCGAGGGCGGCGAGGTCAGGGCCTGGCGCGTCGAGCGGAAGAACCGCGCCAAGGAGCTCATCGCCGACTTCATGATCGCCGCGAACGAGGCGGTCGCGCGGTTCCTCGAGTCCCGGCGCTATCCCTCGATCCGGCGCGTGGTGCACGCGCCGCGGCGCTGGGAGCGCATCGCCGATGTGGCGGCGCAGAAGGGCTGGACGCTCCCCCGCACACCCGATGCGAAGGCGCTCGAGAGCTTCCTGACGGCGCAGCGGGCCCGCGAGCCGGAGCGTTTCCACGACCTTTCCCAGACCGTCATCAAGCTCATCGGCCCGGGCGAGTACATGGCCGACTTCCCCGGCCGGGAGGCACCGGGGCACTTCGGCCTGGCCGTGAAGGACTACGCCCACTCCACGGCCCCCAACCGCCGCTACCCCGACTTGGTGACACAGCGGCTCGTGAAGGCCGCCATCGAGGGCCGCCCCGTGCCCTACGGCGAGGAGGAGCTTGCCGTGCTGGCCCGCCACTGCACCCGCAAGGAGGACGACGCCAACAAGGTCGAACGCCTCGTGCGCAAATCGGCCTTTGCGCTCCTGCTCGAGTCGCGTGTCGGCGAGACGTTCGATGCCGTCGTCACCGGCGCGGCCCCCAAGGGAACCTGGGTGCGCATCGAAGGACAACCCGTAGAGGGGCGTCTCGTTGAGGGCTTTTCAGGGATCGACGTGGGCGACCGCCTGCGCGTCCGCCTCGTGAGCACCGACGTCGAGCAGGGCTACATCGACTTCAGCCGCATCGGCTGACAGGAAGAGGAACATCCCCCTTCCCCCCTTTGAGGCTGTGTCGCAATAATGAAAAATACCGAAATCCTGTCATTCCCACGAAAAAGACCCCGGTGATGCTTCAGCTTCGGCCCCGCATTCCCTTCATTCGTTCTTGGGTCGAGCGGACCGTGGCCGCGCACGGCCGCCAAGCCCGGCCCGTCGCCGAGCTCGTCGAGACCCGCGGCCTGCGGCGCCTGCCCGATTACTTCGATGCGGCGTTTCTCGGCCGCGTCCGGTGCGCGGTGGTCGAGCGCATACCCCTTCCGGCCGCGCCGGGGTTGAGGCTCTTCGCGGGGTTCGGGACGTCGCGCTGGGCCGGCATCACCTACGGCGGCACCTACTTCATCGATCGCCGGTACGACGGCAACGAGTCGCTGCACTTCCATGAACTCATCCACGCCGTGCAGTGGGACTGCCTCGGGTTCGACCGGTTCGTCCTGGCCTATGCCCGGGGGCTGCTGCGAAAGGGCTATGCCCGGAGCCCCCTCGAGGTCATGGCCTGCGAGCACCAGCGCCGCTTCGAGACCGACCCCGTCCCCTATCCCGTCGAGGCCCGCATCCGGGAGGAACTCGGGGCGCGGTTCGGCCGCGGGCCATGAGGTCCCGGCGGCAAGAACGCCCTTGTCACGGCCCGGCGCCCGCCACGGTGCAGATCACTGAGGGCTTTTCAGGGCTTGTCGTGGGAGATCGCCTACGCGTCAGGTTCGTGGTCACCGGCGCCGAGCAAGACTCCATCAAATCTGTCCGGGACGGCGGTCGATGACCGGCCGACCACATGACTTACACACCGCAATGCAAGACTCGAATCGCGTACATCAAAACACATGATTCGGAGCACCCGCGCAACTGCGCATTGAAGGAACGGCCCGGATGTGTTACTGCTTCACCGTGACCCATCACGAGAAAGGAAAGGCCCGCGGTGGCGCCGAACGATAACGCCCTCAGTGATATCGAGACCCTCAAGGACCTCTTGGAGTCCCCGGAAGAGTCGATACGCTGGCTGCTCAGCATTTTGGCCTCCATCAACAACGGGGTGCTGATCATCGACGACGAGTTTGTCGTCCGGTATATAAACGATGAGTACACGCGCATCACCGGCGTGACCCGTGACAGGATCCTGGGCCGCACACTGCGGGACGTGCGGCCCGGCGCGAGGCTGCCCGACGTGGTGCGTTCGGGGAAGCCACTGTCGGGCGTCTTCCGACGCGAGGGGGACATAGAGTATGTTGTGGACCTCGCTCCGATCGTCCTGGACGGCAAGGTCAAGGGGGGCATCGGCGTCTTCAAGGACATCACCGAGGTCGAGCGACTGTCGAAGGAGCTGCAGCGCATTTTGCGTCAGACCGACCGGCTGAAAGCCATCGTCAACCACGCCTACCCCGCGCGCTACACCTTCGACGACATCGTCGGTGCAAGCGACGGCATCCTCCAGGTTGTCGAGCTGGCGAGACGCTTCGCCCGCGGCGGCAACGACATCCTGATCTCAGGCGAGAGCGGGACGGGCAAGGAAATACTCGCCCAGGCCATCCACAATGCCGGCGATCGGGCAACAGGGCCTTTCGTCACGGTCAACTGCGCCGCCCTGTCTCCTTCGCTGCTGGAGAGCGAGCTTTTCGGCTACGTCGACGGAGCCTTTACGGGCGCCCGGAAAGGGGGCAAGGTAGGCCTCTTCGAGATCGCTGACGGCGGGACTATCTTTCTCGACGAGATCGCCGAGCTGACCCCCGAGATGCAAAGTCGCTTTCTCCGGGTCCTGCAGGAGAGGACAATCCGCCGTGTGGGGGATACCCATGAGACCCCGCTCGATATCCGGGTCATCACAGCAACCAACCGGGATCTGAAACGCATGGTCGAGGAGAACACGTTTCGGCAGGATCTCTACTACCGTCTATGGGTTCTCAACATACATATCCCGCCGCTGCGTGAGCGCGGTAATGACGTCAGGTTACTGGCCGATCATTTCCTGGCCCTCTGTGGCCGCAAGACCATGCGCCGGCTTTCCTTTACCCCCGGGGTCTATGAAAGCTTCTCGAAATACCGCTGGCCCGGAAACGTCCGGGAGCTGATCCACACCATCGAGTTTGCCTCCCAGATGGCAGACGAGTCCGTCATTGCCGATCATCATCTTCCGCGGGCCCTCCGCCTGGAATCCGCCTCCGTGGCACGGAGAACCGGCACCCTGGAGGAACTGGTCCGTGACTTCGAGCGCAAAGTGATTCTCGATCGGTTGAAAGAATTCGGAAAATCGACGGAATCCAAGAAGAGCATTGCCCGCGAACTTGGGATCTCTAAGGCAACCCTTTACAACAAGATCAAGCAGCTCAAGATAGGGAGCTGCGATTCTAAAAAAATGGAATTAGATGTCAATGAGTCCAGTTAATTAGAAACAGAATGCAATTAGCCACTTAAAGTAGCTGACTATTACAATTCCGCAAAATTATTCCAGAAAATTAGACTTCAACGAGAGACTGACATTCTCAGCAGTCTCCCGGCTTGCCCGCCAAAGGTACGCACCCGATCCCCCTGCCTTTGCAATCCTCTCATCAAGTCTTCGATATAGAAGATAATTTTCTCCGGAGAACGCCGGGATGACTACCGGCAACCAATTCGTTTCCCGGAACGCCCCGATCGGGCATGCATCTTGCGCATGGACCGTGCAGACGCTGAGACCGGACCCACCCCATATTTCATCTTGCATCGAATTCGTGCGCGTCTCGCTTGCGAGGCGACGCCGACGGCGGAGGATTCTCATGGAATCAAGGTATTTCGTCAGGCCGGCGGAAGTGTCGCCTTACAGCCCCAAGAATCACGTTGGCACGCAGAACCGCCGGCTCATCGGTCCTGACAACGGTGCGAAGAATCTTGAGGTCGTCCTCGGCATCCTCGAGAAAGGTCCCGGCGCCCTTGCGCACTTCCATCCCGGGCTCGAGCAGGTATGCTACATCCTTGAGGGGCGGGCGCATGTCGAAGTGGCAGGTTACAAAAGGGATCTCGGGCCCGGCGAGTGCTGCTTCTTCCCAGCCGGCGAGCCCCACATCTTCGCCGTTGTGAGCGATGAACCGGTGAAGGTTCTCGTAATCTACTCGCCGCCGTACTGCGAAAACCCCCAGCAAGCCGTCCGTGCCTGACCGTCACGAGGCGGTGGGAGAGACACGAGGAATGGCGGAGGGAACCATGAAACGGGCGCTCGAGGGAATCCGCATCGTCGACCTCACAACGATCGTGATGGGGCCTTACGCCACGCAGATCCTGGGTGACTTCGGTGCCGACGTGATCAAGGTGGAGGCGCCCCCCGGGGGCGACCCCATGCGCTTTGCGGGGCCGTCGCGCACGAAGGGCATGGGGCCCCTCTTCCTTCAGCTCAACCGCAACAAGCGCAGCATCCTGCTGGACATCAAGACGCCCGAAGGTCTTGAAGCCATGCTCCGCCTCTGTGGCAAGGCCGACGTGGTGGCCTACAACGTCAGGCCCCAGGCCATGGAGAGGCTGGGTCTGGGATATGCGCAGATCCGCAAGTGCAACCCCAAAGTGATCTATGCCGGTATGTTCGGTTTCGGCCGAGGCGGCCCCTACGCCGCGCAGCCAGCCTACGACGACCTCATCCAGGGAGTCAGCGGCTACTCCGCGACCTTGGCGCGGATGTCGGGTGATGTGCCCCGATACTTTCCTGTCAACTTCTGCGATCGCACCACGGGGATTTACGCCGTCGGCGCCATCATGGCAGCCCTCTTTCACCGCGAGCGCACGGGCGAAGGCCAAGCCATCGACATCCCCATGTTCGAGACCATGGTTCAGTTTCTTCTTGGCGACAACCTCTATGGCGAGACGTTCGTTCCAGCCCTAGGGCCCGCGGGCTACGTCCGGATCCTGGCACCCGAGCGAAGGCCTTACGCGACGAAGGACGGCTATGTTTGCGCCGTCGTCTACAACGACAAGCATTGGGAGGCGTTTTTCGCCCTGGCCGGCCGGGCCGAGGAGTTCCACTCCACCCCGCGTTACCAGACTCTGGCCGGCCGAATCCAATGCATCAATGAACTCTACGGGCTGGCGGCGGAGATCTTCCGGACACGCACTACGGCCGAGTGGATCCGGTTGCTGACGGCCGCCGACATCCCCGTGGCCCCCTTGCACACCTTGGAGTCGCTTCTGGAGGACCCACACCTGCTTGCCACCGATTTCTACCAGGTCTTGAATCATCCCAGCGAGGGGAAGATCCGTCTGATGCGCTCGCCGACCGAGTGGTCGGCAACACCCCCTCAGATCCACCGCCTGCCACCGCGCGCCGGCGAGCACAGCGAGGAGATTCTGCGCGAATTGGGGTACGGCCGGGATGAGATATCGGATCTCTTCGACAGAGGGGTTGCCCGAGCCGGTTGAGGCGGCGCTGCGCAACGTGCGTGGTATGCTGACGGAAATACGGGATGAGAAGAAAAGGAGGTACGGCATGAAGAGCAGCACGATCGTCCGTATTGCAGTCCTCGCGGCCTTGGCCGCCGCCGCAGCCTCGGGCTGCGCGCCCGAGGCTGCGGCGCAGAACCTCATCACCATCAAGGTGGCCGATGGCCTGCCGACCGGACATGTTCAAGTGGTCGAGGGCTTGGCCCCCTTCATGAAGGAGGTTGAGGCGAGGACCAAGGGCCGGGTGAAGTTCACCCATTATACCTCGGGCCAACTCGGCAAACAGAACGACATGCTCGACATTCTCAAGAGCGGGGTAGCCGACATGGCTTACATAGGCCCAAGTTACTTCGCGGGGAAAATGCCTCTGAGCGGCGTCTTCGAGCTTCCGCAGGCATACCCCAGCGCAGCGGCGGCCTGCGAGGCCTATTGGCAAATGTCGGTCCACGGCATCCTCGCCAAAGAGGAATGGGGGAAACACAACGTCTTCCCCGTCCTGTCGCTGTCCTACGCCCCCTACGAGATCTTCAACAGCAAGAAGCCGGCGCGCGTGCCCGCAGACTTCAAGGGCATGAAACTCCGTACGGCGGGCGGCACGCAGGACTTAACGGTGCGGGCCTTCGGTGCCGTCTCCATCTTCAAGACACCTCAGGAACTCTATGAAGCGGCCCAGCGGGGTGTCGTCGATGGTGCCCTTTTCCCCGTCGAGGCGATCGCCTCCTACAAGCTCCAGGAGGTCTTCAAGTACGCAACCCGCGGTGCCGATGTGACGGGTTTCGTCATGGCCTACGCCGTCAACGGCAAGACTTGGCGGGCCCTGCCGGAGGACATCAAAAAGATCTTCTTGGAGGTCGGTCTCGAGCAGACCCGCAAGTTCGGGCAGGCGGCCGACCGTAAGTCCACGGAGCTATACGCGCAATACCAGAAGGCGGGGATGCAGGTCTCCGTTCTGACGCCGCAGGAGCAGGCCGCCTGGGTCCAGGCCACGGCCGCCGTGGAGAAGGAATGGGTGGACAACCTCGAGAAGCGAAGGCTGCCCGGTAGGCGTGTTCTCGAGGAGTTTAAAAAGACCATGGAAGCCCTGAAGAAGAGGTAAGGCTTCAGGGACGGCATCCCGGCGCCCGGCGCCACCCCCGTGCGACGGTGGCAGCCGGGATGCCTTGACAACGCGCCGGGCGAGATGAAAAGGGAAGCGAATAGTGAAGAGAACAAGAATCCCCGGTTTTGACGCGGCGATGACCGCGCTGGAGAAGCTGCTCGTCTGGGTCGCCAGCCTTGCCCTGTTGGTGCTTACTGGGTTGACGACGGCAGACGCCCTGGGGCGGTACCTGCTTAACTCGCCCATCCCCGGCACGGGCGAAATCATCGAGGACTACTTCATGATCGCCTTGATCTTCCTTCCCCTGAGTTACTCCTTCATGCAGGAGGGTCACGTGCACGTCACGATGATCGAGCGGTACTTCCCACCGAATTTGAAGCGCGCCGTTGGGAAACTGAATCTGCTGCTGAGCTTCGTGCTTTTTGCCCTGATCGTCGTGGCGGGCTGGGCTCGCTTCGTTGAGGCCTGGCGGATTGAAGAGATTTCAACGAGTTCCGTGGGCTACCCCATGTGGCCCTGCTATGTCATGGTTCCCATCGGCTGCGGCCTGCTGTGTATCCGAATCGCCCAAGTTTTTTTCGGCAAGGCGATGAGGGGGCATGCCGCAGCGCATGGAGAGGACCGTGTCGCCTGAGAGAGAATCTGCCGCGTCCTCCTTGAACCGGGGGCCCGTGCCGAGTAAGGGAAATGAAGACATGCCGGACCAGCTGATGATGGCGTTGCCTCTGATTGGGATGATCGTCCTGATTGCGATAGGGATGCCTGTGGCCTTTGCTATGGGTGTCAGCGGCGCCATGGGCATTTACTTCATGGGTGGCTTCGATACCCTGATGGGCATCCTGGCGACGTCTCCCTATCGGACGGCGGCCTCCTACACGCTCACGACGGTGCCGCTGTTCATTCTGATGGCCGAGTTCATCGTCAAGTCGGAGATCGTTCACGAGATTTTTGAGGCGGGCTACAAGTGGCTTGGGCACCTGCCGGGCGGGGTGGCCATCGCCACGGTCCTCGCCGATGCAGGATTCGGGGCCATGTGCGGCTCCTCCACCGCCGCAGCCGCCGCCATGTCCTCCGTTGCCATCCCCCAGATGAAGCGCTTGAAGTACAAGGATTCCCTTTCGGGTGGCGTCGTGGCCGTCGCGGGGACGCTCTCGATCATGATTCCCCCGAGTATTGTCTTCATCATCTACGGCTCCGTGACGGAGACCTCCATCGGCAAACTGCTCATAGCCGGAATCCTGCCGGGCATCCTCACCGGCCTGGCCTATACCGCCGCCATCTATGTCTGGGTGAAAATAGACCCCTCCATCTCCCCTCCGCAGATGGCCTGGTCCTGGTCCGAGCGGATTCATTCGCTGAAATACGTCTGGCCGATGATCGTTTTGTTCACCGTCGTCGTGGGGACCATCTATGCTGGAGTGGCCACGCCCACGGAGAGCGCGGCCTTCGGCGCCACGGCCGCCCTGCTCATCGGCCTCGTGCAGGGCCGGCTCGACCGGGCCAAGATCCTTGCGGCCTGCCTGGCCACGATCCGGAGCACCGTCATGATCTTCGTCCTCATCATCGGGGCGATGATCTTCGGCTATTACATGACCCTCACCCAGATGGCCCAAGACCTCGTTAAGGTCATTGCCGCCTCCAGCCTGGATCGGTGGGTGATCATGGGAGGGCTCGTCGTGCTGTACATTGTACTGGGCTGCATCCTGGACCAGATCGCCATCCTGCTGCTGACCCTGCCCATCACGTTTCCGCTTGTCATGTCGCTGGGGTTCGATCCCATCTGGTTCGGGGTGATCATCACGGCCCTGGCCGAGATCGGGCTCGTGACGCCGCCCGTGGGACTCAACTGCTTCATTGTCAGTCAGGTTTCACGGCTTCCCCTTGAGGACGTGTTCAAGGGAGCCTGCATCCTGCTCGTCGGCGAGTTAATCGTCATGGCGCTGTTGATGGGCTTCCCGGGAATCTCGCTGTGGTTACCGTCCATGATGCAGTGAGGGCGCTTGCAGGGGCGCCTGCGGATATGCGATACACCGATTGCCGAAAAAAAGGAGGTAGTGTCATGAAACGCATTCTCATCGTAGTGGCTGCCTTTGCGTTTGCCGCCCTCGCGGGTATGCCCGCTGCGGTTGCACAAGATAAGCCGTTCACGCTGGTCTACGAGTCGGTCTATCCGAAGGGCCACATGCGCTTTCTCGTAGTGGAGGAGATCCTGGACCGGATCGAGGCCGGTTCGAAGGGCCGCATCAAGTTCGACCGCCACTACGGCGAGCCCGTGAGTCAGAAAGAGGCCCTAAGTGCCCTGACCCGCGGCGCCATCGACGTACTGGTGGCCTATCCCACGTACTACGACGGCAAGATCGCCATCGGCGACTGGATGCAGCTGCCCGCAAACTTCCGCAGCTGGCAGGACTGCTGGGACCTCACGGTGAACGGCCGTGTGGCCGACATCATGGACCAGGTATACGTGAAAAATGCCCGCGTCAAGTACCTGACCGCGACGCCGGTGGCGCCTTACAACTTCCAGGTCGCCAAGAAGGCCAAAAAGATCCGCACCTTTGAGGACTTCAAGGGCATGAAGATTCGCAGCGCCGGCGGCTCGGCCTCTATCGCGATCAAGGCCCTCGGCGCCTCGCCCGTCATGACCATCGGGGGCGAGTACTACCAGGCCATGCAAAAGGGCGTGGTGGACGCCGGTCTCATGACCACGTACTCGCTCAAGCAATACCGTCTCTGGGAGGTTGCAGACCAGGTCGTGGATCCGCCCCTGGTGGGTTACTCGGTGGCCTTCATGTGGATGAGCCTCAAGACCTGGGACAAACTCCCCAGGGATCTTCAGGAATTGGTTCTCAAGACCGCCCGCTCGAGGGATCTCTGGGAGAAATGGAACCGGATCTATGACAAGGAACAGGATGGTCCCATCATCGCCGAGGCGAAGAAGATGGGCGTCGAGTTCTTCGTCCTGCCGGAGCGGGAGGCCGAGAAGATGTATAAGGCCACCGACAGCGTCTGGGACTGGTATGTCCAGGAATGCGAGAAGCAGGGGACCGGGGCCGAGGCCCGCGAAGTCCGCAAGTTGATCCAGGATCGGTTCAACGCCAAGAGGAAGAAATAGGAGCGGTCACCGGGAACGGACCAGAAAGGCAGGCGTCGTGGGTACACAGATCGATCAGGGACATCCGGCAAGACCAGAGGGCCGCATCGAGTGGGTCTGCCGGCAGACGGGGTGGATCGCGGGAAGCCTTGCCGTGATCATGATGTTTTCCCTGATCCGCGAGGTGGTGGGCCGATACTTCTTCAACCGGCCAACGGATTGGGCCGTCGATCTGAACTCCTACCTGCTTGTGATCATGGTTTACCTGGGTGCCGCCTATACGACGTCCATCGACGGTCACGTGCGGGCCGATTTTCTCTACGGCCGGATCAAGGGAAAGGCCAAGGCCGTGCTGGACATCTTCATTGACATCGCCTCCATCTTCTACGTCTCGATCCTCCTCTGGGAGGGCGGGCTTATGGCCTGGGAATCCTTTGTCTTCAACGAGGTTTCCACGGGCGGGGTCCGCTGGCCGCTGGCTCCCTTCCAGGCGATGGTTCCGCTGGGGTCGGCGTTGGTGATCTTCCTGCTGTTCGTGCGGATTGCGCGCAATGTCCGGTTGCTGGCCTTCGGGGGCGGGGAGGCTCCCGTGGCGGGGGAGGGATGAACATGGAGTGGTGGGCCCTTCTGAGCCTCATCTTCGTGGCGCTGCTGGTCCTCATCATGATCGGCATTCCCGTCGCATTCAGCCTTGGTATCCTGTCGCTTGCCCTCGTGCTGATCTTCCTGGGTCCCAACCAACTGATCGTTTTCTCCACGACCGCCTTCGGGCAGATCGACAACTTCGCCCTCGTAGCCATCCCGCTGTTCATCTTCATGGCCGAGGTCATCCTGCACTCCGGTGTGAGCCGCGATGCCTTCGACATGCTGTCGAAGTGGACCTCGCGACTTCCGGGGGGGTTGGCGGTGGCCGCCCAGCTGACCTGCACGCTCTTCGCCTCCGTCTGCGGGGCCAGCACAGCCACGGCGGCCGCCGTGGGCAGCATTGCCTTGCCCGAGATGACAAGCCGGGGATACGACAAGCGGCTTACCTGCGGATCCATCGCTGCCGGGGGTGCTTTGGGTGCGCTCATCCCGCCAAGCATCTACATGATCATTTACGGGACGCTCGTCGAGGAGTCCATCGGGCAGCTCTTCATGGGCGGGGTGGTCCCGGGGCTCATGCTCAGCGGCATGTTCATCGCCTTCATCATTGTCCGTTGCGCCTTCCGACCCGACTTGGCCCCGCTGGCACAGGACGTGAGCTGGACGGACCGTTGGCGGTCGCTGTACAAGGTCTGGGCCATCCTCTTCTTGGCGGCGGCGATGCTGGCGGCCATCTACTTCGGCATCGCTACACCCTCTGAAATCGCCGGTGTGGGTTGCTTCCTCGCCCTGCTGATCGGGTTTGCCTATCGCCGGCTCACCTGGGCGGCCCTAAAGGGGGCCTTCCTGAGCACCTGCCGCATCACCTGCTTCATCGGGTGGATCCTCGTGGCGGCCACGGTGTTCGGTTACATCCTGTCGTTCCTGCAGCTGCCGCAACAGCTCTCGGCGTGGCTCGTCGAGCAGTCGACCTCCCCGTACCTCGTGATCATCGGCATCAACGTCCTGCTCATCTTCTTGGGGTGCATCATGGACCCGGCGGGGATCCTGTTGGTGACGATCCCGATCCTTGTGCCCGTCATCAAGGCGTTGGGGTTCGACCCCGTGTGGTTCGGTGTGATGTTCGTGGTGAACATGGAGTTGGCGCAGATCACGCCGCCCCTGGGGCTGAACCTTTTCATCATCAAGAGCATCGCCCCGCCAGACGTGACCCTGAAGGACATTCTCATCGGCGCCTGGCCATTCATGATTCTCGATCTCGTTGGCCTTGCTTTGGTGATCATCTTCCCGCAGATCATCCTGTGGTTGCCGTCGACGATGTTGCGGGGATAGAGGAGAAACGCGGAAGACGAAACGGTTTTTCCTTTCGGTCTGTGTGAGACGTATCCTGCCGAAGACCCTGAACCCGCCTCAAACTCTGGCGTCGGCACTTTTCACCCGTGACCCTAACGGATAGAGAAATACCCCGCTACACCGGACCCCGCTGTGGTGTTGAGCCCCGGCGGCAAGAACGCCCTTGTCACGGCCCCGCGCCGTCTGCTACCTTGTCAATCGGAATACGGGAAGACCCCCGCGCCTGACCGCCTCGGGGGCGCCGGCCGCCGAAGGGGAAGAGGGAACGCATGAAGTACAACCCGGCCGTCATCAGCTACTTCTTCCAGCGGGAGAGCACCAAGCACAACATCCGCCAGCTCCTGAAGTTTCTGCTCGTCCTGACCGTGATGGTGACGGTCTACAGCGTCCTGTTCCACTACATCATGGCCGCCGAGGGCAAGCACCACACTTGGCTCACCGGCGTCTACTGGACCCTCACGGTCATGTCGACCTTGGGGTTCGGAGACATCACCTTCCAGACGGACCTGGGACGCGCCTTTTCCATCGTGGTGTTGCTCTCGGGGATGGTGTTCCTGCTCACCCTGCTGCCCTTCATGTTCATCAAGTTCTTCTACGCCCCCTGGATCGAGGCCGAATCGAGAAAGCGCGCGCCCCGCGAGCTGCCGAAGGAAACACGGGGGCACGTGATCCTCACGAGCTACGACCCCGTCACCATGGCCCTGATCGAGAAGCTCGACGACCACAGGATCGACTACGTGCTCATCGAGAGCGACTTCAAGCGGGCCCTCGAGCTCTACGACCTGGGCGTCAAGGTGGCCGTGGGCGACGTCGACGACCCCGACACCTACCGCAGGCTGCGCGCCGACCGGGCGGCGCTCATCGCCGCCACCAACCGCGACGAGATCAACACGAACATCGCCTTCACCGTCCGGGAGCTGAGCGAAACGGTCCCCATCCTCACCACAGCCGAGTCGCCTTACTCCGAGGACATCCTGAAGATGGCGGGCAGCACGAAGGTGCTCATGCTCTACGACATGCTGGGCCGTTCCCTGGCCGCGTGGACCGTCGGCGGCGACTGCCGGGCGAACATCATCAGCCGCTTCGGCGAACTGATCATCGCCGAGTTCGCCGCCATGGGGACCCCCCTGGTCGGCAAGACGCTGGCCGAGAGCCGGCTCCGAGAGAGCTTCGGGGTGAACGTCGTGGGCCTCTGGGACCGGGGCCGCTTCCGGATCCCCCATGCCGACACGCGGATCGAGCGGACGAGCGTGCTGCTGCTGGCCGGCTCCGAGAAGAACCTGGAGGCATACGACGAGATCTATTCCTTCTACCACATCTGCAAGCTGAGCTCGGACCCGGTGCTGATCGTCGGCAGCGGCCGCGTGGGTGACACGATCGCCCAGCGCTTCAAGGAGCGGGAGAGCCCCTACCTGGTGATCGAGAAAAACCCCAAGCGCCTCCAGGACGAGAAGCACTACGTCGTCGGGGACGCCGCCGACATCCGGACCCTGCAGCGCGCCTGGATCGAAAAGGCCCCGGCGGCCCTGATCACCACCCACGACGACGCCACCAACATCTACCTCACGAAGTACCTCCGGAGCCTGCGGCCGGACATGCAGATCCTGAGCCGCGCCAACCTCGAGCGCAACGTCTCGACGCTGCACCGGGCCGGGGCCGACTTCGTCATGTCGCTGGCCACCCTGGGGGCCAACGCCATCTACAACTACCTGATCAACGAGGACACGTCGATGCTGGCCGAGGGGCTCAACATCTTCCGTCTCAAGGCCCCGGCGTCGCTCGTCGGCAGGAACCTGGCCGGGTCGCGGATACGCGAGGTGACGGACTGCACCGTCGTCGCCATCCGGCACGACGGCGTCCTGTCGGTCAACCCCGACCCGAAGATGCCGATCGGCGCAGGCGCCGAGCTGATCCTGATCGGCACCGACGAAGGGGAGAAAAAGTTCCTCCAGGCCTTTTCGGCCTGACCCGCCGGGGGCTGCAGGACGACATGGAAACCCGAACGCGCAAGAGACTCCTCCTCATCGGCGGCGCCGTCGCGGTTGCCCTCGTCGCCGCAATCCTCATTCTCGCCAGCCAGGCGAACCGGATCCTCGAGCGCGAGCTGCGCAAGGCCCTGGGCGAGAATTTCGCCGTCGAGAGCCTCGTCCTGGGGTGGAACCGCATCGAGGCCAACGGGCCCCGCCTGATGCAGGATGGCCGCGTCACCGCACAGGCCCGGCGCATCGTCCTGAGACCGGAATTTCTCTCCCTGCTGAAGTCCGGCCTCTCCGTTGCCAGTGTCGTCATCGAGGAGCCGTTCCTCGCGGTGGAGATCGACGAGCGCGGTCAGTGGGTGTCGCCCGCCCTCCCCGGGGAGAAGCCGGCCGCCGCCTCCGCCTCGGCGCCGGGCCCCGTGAGCGTCGGCCGGGTCGAGATCCGGCAGGGTGCCCTGACCCTGGTGGATCGGAGGCGGCCGGAGCCCAACCGGGTCGAGCTCCGGAAGATCGACCTGGTTCTCGAAGGCCTCGCCTATCCGCTCCGTGATGCCCCCTCGGCGTTCGACGTCCGCGTCGAGATCGCCGACGGCCCGGTGACGGGCTCGGCAAGCGGCAGCGGGACCGTCCAGTTCGGGACATTGGCCCTCAACGGCCGGTTCGAGGGGCGCGGTCTCGCCCTCCCGGGCACGGCCGGCGGCGAACCGGCGGCACGCGTGGAAGCCGTGCGCTTCGCGGCGGCCTCGGAGGGAGCGCAGGGGCCCCTGACCCTGTCCGACCTCGTGCTCGTCAAGCCTGCCCTGCGCGTGCAGACGGACCGGCAGGGCAAGGTCGTCTCCCCGCTGCCGGCCGCCGCGCCGGAGCCGCAAAAGGGCAAGGCGAAGGAGGGCGAGGACGCGAAGGCCTCTTTGCCCGTCGTGGTGAAAAACCTCAGGGTCGAGGGCGGCGACCTGCTCTACCTGGACGGCAAGGTCTCGCGCCCGCCCCATCCCGTGCGTGTGACCGACATCGAGATGACGGCCGACCGGCTGGCCTTCCCTGCCGACGGAAGCAACACGGCTTGGCGACTCTCGGCCCGGCTGCCCGGGCCCCGGGGCACAGGTGTTCTGAATGCCTCGGGCACCACCGCGCTGAAGACCCTGGACACCGGGGCCGCGGGGTCGCTTCGCGGGCTCGATCTGACGGCCGTCAAGCCCTACCTGCTCAAGAAGGGCGACGTCGACATCTCCCGGGGCTTTCTCGACATGGACGTGGATCTGGCCATCAGAAACCGGATGCTCAAGGCGCCCGTGCGCTCCGTGCTGCGGGATCTGCAGTTCCCGGCGGGCAAGGGGCTGGCCGACCGGTTCCTGGGCGTGCCCCGGAGTCTCGTCATCAGCGCCCTCGAGACGGGCAACAACCGGATCGAGCTCGATTTCGTCGTGGAGGGCAGTCTCGACAACCCCCGGTTCAGCCTGCAGGAGAGCATGGTAAGCCGCCTTGCCGTCGGCCTCGCCAAACGGCTCGGCCTGGGTGTCGTCGAAACGGGCGAGTCGTTGATCGTCCCGGGCGGCCGCGTCCTGAAGGGCGTCGGCGACGCGATGAAACGGCTCCTGAAATGATCCCGTGCACGGCACCACTCCCCAGCCGCGATATTTCCTTGAGCCCTTTCCTCCCTGCCTCGAAACCCGGCGGCTGACCGCCCATCACCCGTCCCCTCTCTTCTATCCATTTCCCCGTGGCTTGCGACGCGGCAAACCCTCTATCCGGGAGGTTGATGTATTGCCCGTGAACTACGGAGACACAGTGGGGTTTGCGATAAACGGATGTCCACAGAAAAAACCAGACAAGCACCCGATAATGTTAAATATATGTTGAAATGATGACCGGTATGCGTTATTGGTGGCAGGATAAAATTTAGGGTAATCCGCATATCACGGTCATGTTCAAGCTCATTGCCGACACCTCCTTCAGCTGGGAATACCTGAAGGACGAAAAAGGGTTTTCCTACGTGTCCCCGTCATGCGAGCACCTGACCGGGTACGCCCCCGAGGCGTTCCTTTCCAACCCCCGTCTTCTGGAGGAGATCATCCACCCTTCCGATCTGGAATCCTTCCTGGAGCATTTGCGACAGGCATCCTGCGATGGAGCACCCGCCCGGCTGAGACTGCGCGTGATCTGCCGGGACGGGTGCGAGCGCTGGGTCGAGCATGCCTGCAGGCCGCTGCGCGACGAGAACGGGCGGTACCTAGGCCTGCGTTGCAGCGTCAGGGACCTGACCGCCCACAGGGACATCGAAGGGACCGGTCCCAGAGTCCAGGCGCGCTTTGAGACCATGGTGGGGCTGCAGACCGAAGCGATATGCTTCTGGCTGCCCGACACCACCCTGACCTTTGTCAATGACGCTTACTGCCGCCTCACCGGCAAGTCGCGACGGGAACTGCTGGGCAGCTCATGGCTCACCCTCATACCGCCCGATGTCCGGGAGCAGGTCCGGTCCTTTTACGAGAACCTGGTTGCCGAACCGAAAGTGGCCTTTTACGAGCACGAAGTCACAGGCCCCGACGGCCGGAACATGTGGATGCAGTGGGTCGATGCCCCCGCATTCGACGAGGCGGGAAACCTGCTGGAGTTTTTGTCCATCGGCCGGGATATCACGCGCGAGCGGGACGCCGTCACCCGGCTTGCGGACAGCGAGGAGCGTTTCAGGACCTTCATGTCGCAGTTGCCGGCCCTGGCCTTCATCAAGGACGAAAAAAGCAGGGTTCTCTTCACCAATGCCTACATGAACGACCTCATGGGCTCGCAGGACTGGACCGGCCGCGATGCCCTGGAGAACTTCCCCGCAGCGGTCGCCGCGAAGATCAGGGATGATGACAGGCGGGTGCTCGGTGAGGGGAAGCCGATCGTGGTGGAAGAGGTCATTCCTTTGGCGACGGGCGAGCACCGTGTCTTCGAGACGCGCAAGTTCCCCATCGGCAGGGAGGGGAAGCCCCCGCTTCTCGGCGGGATTGCGCTGGACATCACGGAGAAAAAACGTGCCGAGGCGGCCATGAGGGAGAGCGAAGAGCGCTACCGCCTGCTGGCAGAGGCCTCGCAGGACCTGATCTTCGTCATCGACCGTGACGACCGAATCGTCTACGTGAACACCCGCGCGGCCGAGATCATCGGCCGGCGCCGCGAGGAACTCATCGGCCGTTCCCGCAGGGATGTCGACGTGCCCGTCGAACGGCGCACCCGGCAGGAAGAACTCCTGCGTGCCGTCTTCGAAACCGGTTGTGCCCAGAGCGTCGAGGGTCCCTACGTTGCCGGCAGAGACGGCTCCGAGGGCTGGTACAGCGTGAACCTCGTCCCGCTGAAGGACGCGGGAGGGCACGTGCAGGCCGTTCTCGCAGTGGCACGGGATATCTCGGAGCTGCGAGACCGTGCGCGGCGTCTCGAGGAGGCCAACATCGCCATGAAGGTCCTGCTGCGCCACCGGGAGGAGGACCGGAGGGAACTCGAGGAGCAGTTCCTCGCCAACTTCCGGAAACTCATCATGCCGAGCCTCGAGAAGCTGAGAAGATCGGGGCTGACTCCCCGCCAAAGCGCCTATGTGGACATTGTCGAGATGAATGCCCGGAAGATGTTCTCTGCGTCCGGCACTGCGGCGGGCCTTGCGCAGGCGTCCTTCACGCCCATCGAGATGCGGATCGTCGAATACATCAAGGAAGACAAAACAACAAAGGAAATCGGCAAGTTGCTCAACCTCTCGCCCCGGACCGTCGAGTACTACCGCGACCGGATCCGCAAGAAGCTCGGCCTGAAGAGCAAGAACGTCAACCTGCGCTCCTATCTCTACACCCTTCCCTGAGGCCGCTACGCACATTTTCCCGTAATCTTTGCGTAATCTGTCGGTATTGTCCCGGATGGCCGTGCCGTATACACTGCATACGGCATTTCGCGCCCGGTGCATGGAAGGGGAGGGAACCTGATCCTGCACGGGGCCGAAGGGCCGGGCGAAGAGTCACGTTCGCGATGAGAAAGCACAAGCGATATGCCCTGGATCTCCCGGTTGCCGTCAAGGAGGCAGCCGGGCAGTCGGGTAACCTGATCTTCCTGCTCAGAACGGTGGACGTCTCCGCCGGCGGTGCGCTCTTTCGCGCCCAGTGCGGCCTGCCTGCGGGGACGGATGTCCGCCTGATCTTCTTTCTGCAAACCGACCCGCTGGAGGCGATGATCGACCCGCGCCACACGTTCCGCGGCAAGGTGGTCAGGTCCGGGCCGGGGCAGTTTGCCGTCGCCTTTGTCAAGGAAATGCAGGCCGTTGATGCCGCGCCTGCGGCAGAACCTGGGGCCGAGGCGCCCGGCTTGTCCTACGGCGTATCGAGGCATCCGGACGGGGAGCGGGGCTGATGCTGGTTAGCCGCAACGAGGCCATCAGGACCGTCTACGTGACCCCGGGGCAGGATCTCGTGGCCGACGAGGCGCAGGCTTTGCGCAGGGAAATCCAGGGCTTGATCGGGAAGAAAACAGACAGACTCGTCCTGGATCTCGCCCGCGTGCAGACGATCGATCCCCTTGGCCTCGAGACGATCATCGCGATGTTCAACTGGCTGCGGGCGAGCGGGGGCGAACTGGTCGTCGAGAATGCCTCCGCAGAATTGAAGAAACTTTTCCTCCTCATGAGAAGCAACGGGCGCCTGACCATCAGCGGAACGGGTTGGCCCGATGTAAAGACCCCTCGAGGGGAAAGCGGCGCCCGGTGAGTCGGCGGAGCGCAGCGGCCGCCGCAGCGGCCTGATCCTCCGTGGTTCTCCGGACGGGTTCCTTGGGAGAGCGCCTTCGAGCGCAGGGCCTCCCCGAGCAAACCCGCCATGGGTTTATATCCGGTCGAAACCCGCCTGCTCAACGAGGGGCTATCCCCTTTCGGCCTGCCGGATCCGACCATCCCGGAATGACCTCCAGCGTATAACCCGCCTGTTTCACGCCGAATTCAGATCCGCTGTGCCATATTGGCACGTCTGCCGTTGACTCCCCAGCGGCCGGTATTATCCGTATCTATTTAATTTCATTGGCGATTATTCTTCTCCGACACCCGGCACGCTCGATGCGACCGGCGGTGGGGCAAGAGGAGTGATTGCCATGTTGAAGACAGTAAAGACACAGCAGAAGACAGGAGACACGGCTGCAGCGATCCTGTTGTCGGTCCTGCTGCTGGCCCTGATGACGTCCTGCGGCGGCGGAGGGGGCAGCGGCAGCGTCGGGGCGGGTTCGGCTGCCCCGTCCGCCGTGCTCGTTGCCATCGAAATCACGCCCGCCAACCCGGTCATCGCCCTCGGGACGGAAACGCAACTCAAGGCCACCGGCATCTACTCGGACAGCAGCAAGAAGGACCTGACTGCATCGGTCGTGTGGTCCTCTTCGGATGACCGGGTTGCCACCGTGCACAACGGTCAGGCGAGATCCAGGGCCCGGGGAACCGCGACCGTCGGCGCGGTGTGGGGAGGCGTTGCGGGAAGCGGCACGCTCACCGTGACGGACGCGACCCTGGTTGCCATCCAGGTCACCCCCGTCAGCGCGGAGGCGCCGCTCGGGACGACACGGCAGTTCACCGCCACGGGCATCTTCTCCGATGCGACGAAACAGGATCTCACGCAGCAAGTCACCTGGACGGTCTCCGACCCCTCCGTGGCCTCCATCAGCAACTCGGCCGGGAGCCGGGGGCTCGCCACCGCCGCCGGGACCGGCATGGCCACGATCGAAGCCTCCCTCGACGGAGTGACGGGCAGCACGGACTTCACGGTCACCGGGGCGGTTCTCGTCTCCATCGAGGTGACGCCGGCAACCCCCGGTCTTCCCAAGGGGACAACCCAGCAGTTCACCGCCACGGGCATCTACTCCGATCATTCCGCCCAGGACCTGACCAAGCAGGTGACCTGGACTTCTACAGACCCCTCGGTGGCTGCCGTCAGCAACGCGGCGGGCACCAACGGCCTGGCCACGGCCCTCGCCGTCGGTTTTGCCGCCGTCGTCGCCGAGATGGGCGGGGTGACAGGGAGCACTGACCTCACGGTCACCGAGGCGGCCCTGGTTTCCATTCACATTTCACCGGAAACACCCAGCCTTGCCAAGGGGACGACCCTGCAGCTGACCGCGACGGGAACGTATAGTGACAACTCAGTCAAGGATGTCACGAAGGACGTGACCTGGGGCGTCTCCGATCTCTCCGTGGCCTCTGTCAGCAACGCGGCGGGCACCAACGGCCTGGCCACGGCCCTCGCCGTCGGGCAGACGACGATCGGCGCGACTTTCGGTGCCGTGACCTCGGCGGTCACCCTCACCGTGACGGCGGCCATGCTGGTATCCATCGAGGTGGACCCCGCCGATGCCGTCATCCCCACGGACACGAGCCTGGAATTCAGCGCCACGGGTCTCTACTCAGACGGCACCGTCCAGGACCTGACGCAGCAGGCGACCTGGAAATCGACGGACCCCTTCGTGGCAACCGTGAGCAACGCCGCGGGTTCCAGCGGGCTGGCCACCGCCGTCGGGCCCGGGTCGACGGCCATCTTCGCCACTCTGGGCAGCGTCTGGGGCAGCACGACCCTCACGGTCAGCGAGGCGCGCCTCGTGGCCATCACGGTGTCGCCGGACCGCGCGGGCGTCTCGGGCGGCGAGACCCTGCGGTTCACCGCGACGGGGCACTGCTCCGACGGCACAACCTTGGACATCACGCGGTCGGCCGTCTGGAAGTCCTCGGACAATAAAGTCGCAAAGGTCTCCAACGCGAAGAAGGAGCGGGGTCTCACGACGGGCGGAGAAGCGGGCAGGGCGACCATCACCGCCAGGGTGGGCAAGATATCGGGTTCGGCCGTGCTTACCGTATCGGATTGATCGGGGCATCACCGGGCAGTCAATCGAGCAAATCCCCCGTAAACGACGGGGGATTTCTCTTTGGGCCGCCTCCTTTTTCCGCTCATCCCTCCGCATGGATTTTGCATCCTCTGCCCCCGGGGCGCCTCTCCCCCGGACAGGCACCCCGGAAAACCGACTTTGGAGTCCGTCAGCCCATGAGAAACCGCCCCGCCCTTGTTGTTGCCGCCGTCCTTTCCGCCGTCTTCCTTATGCTCCTTGTCGCAGCGCCCGGGGCCTTTGCGGCCGTTGCCGAGAAAGACAAGCTCGCCCTCGAGATCATGAACGACGCAGTGAGGCAGACCGTCAAGAAGACGGGCACCGAGGCGGCAGGCGTGGGCTCCTGGATCAGCCAGGCCAAGTACAGGGGGCCGCTCACGGGCGGCACGTCGGATCACGACATGCGGGTCATCATCCCCGGCGAGACGGACGAGGCGAAATTGGTCCAGAGGTGGAAGGACTTCCAGGGCGCCCTGAAGGAAAACATCAGGGCCGCAGGCAGGGCAAGGGGCCTGAGCCAGGCCGAGATCGAGAAGCTGGTCGGCAGCACGAACGTCTACCCGCCCAACCAGGTCATGGCCGGCGTGGAGAACGCCGACGAGGCCGCCGCGAGGTTCAAGAAACTCAACGCGGCCCCGAGCCTCGGCAACGAGCCCGTCGAGGGCCTCTGGGGCAAGGGGGCCAAGGGTTACGCCCAGCACTACGAAACGAAGGCGGGCAGGCATTTCTTCATCGACCAGAAGTCGGGACGCGTCGTCGCCGGCGCCACGGACCTCGTGCACCTCGAGGAGGGCCTCGACATCTTCACCACGGCGGGCGAGGTGAACAAGGGCAACCAGTGGGCGCAGAAGGCCCTGGAGAAGCTCGACACCGAGGGCGCCGCCAAGGCCTCCAAGCACGTCGAGCGCCTCCGGCAGTCGCTCAACAAGGCCCGCAGCATCGAGCGGGTGGGCATGCGCGCCGACTACCTCGACGACATCGCCCGGGGCGCCGTGCAGGACCCCGCCGCCATCCGCGAGGCCGTCGAGCGGGCCCGGCGCGAGTTGAGCCTCCTCGAGAAGCTCTCCCGCGAGGCCAACCCGGGCAACCGCGAGCTGCTCAAGGGCATCCTCAACGAAAACCTCGGCAAGTGGGCGAAGCTGCGCGGGACCTTCTGGAAGTACGCCGGCAAGGTGCCCACGGACAAGCTGCTGCGCGGCCTGCAGCTCTTCGGCTACTACGCCCGGACCCACTACGTGGCCGGGATGGCCGCCGAGGACCTCCGCTCCGGGGCCCTGGCGGCCCTGCCCGAGCTGGGCTACATCGCCGGCCTGGCGCCGGGGCTGGCCATGGACATGGCCGTCTGCACCCTCGAGGCCGCCCGCGCCGGGGCCTACAACACCGTCGCGGGCTTCCAGGAGTGCACGAGCCTCGTCGAGGGCATATCCATGGTCAAGGGCCGCGAGAGCGAGCACAAGGGGATGACGATCGAGCAGATGGCCCGGCGATTCCCCGACACGCCCGACGGCCGCAGCAGGATGATGAGCTTCATCTGGTACCAGGCCACGAATGCCTCCTACCGCGAGGAGGGCGGCCGGATGGTCTCGGACCCCAACGTGGCCAAGGCGGTCTACAACAAGTGCGCAGACGAGGTCGTCTCGCGCTGGCGCGAGCAGCGCCTGGCCTGGATCGGGGAGTTCAACCAGCACTACCGCGACTACCTGCGCCTCGTGGCCGGCAACCGCCCCGTCCTCACCTTCAGCCCCTCCGGCGAGGTGCCCCTGCGCGACCAGGGGGGCGGCAAGAAGGCCGCCGTTGTGACGATCTCCGCCTCGACGTCGCAACACCGCGACCGGATGAACGAGGTCTTCGCGAAGATGAATGCCGCCCTCAGGGCCCTCGAGGGCAAGGGGGGTGACGTGCTGTTCGTCTGGGAGAAGTACCAGATGGCCGTGGACGGCAAGTGGCTCGGCGCCGAGTACTCGCCTTCGTCGAAGACCTACACCTACCGCGCCCTTGGAAGCCACAGCGCGGCCCTTCGGCACGAGTTGAGCCTCACGGCCGCCGTCGTCTCGGCCGACGTGGAGGAGCACTCCCTGCTGGGCGGCTACCGCAGGAGCTTCGAGAGCACGGTTACGGACACCTTCAGCATCGTCGAGGACGTGCCCCGCGGCAGCCTCCGGGTGAGCGGCCCGGCGAAGGTGAAGGTCAACCAGCGCTTCAGCCTCAACGCAGAGATCGTGGGCGCCACCGTCCCCTCGAGCCGGCTCGCCGTTGGCTGGGCGAAATCGGGGAGGCGCGTGGGCGGCGCGCCCTCCTTCTCCACCGCCGAGACCAGCCCAGGCACCTACACCTACCTGGCCGAGCTCTTCGCGAAGGAGGGGGGCAAGTACGTCAAACTCGCCGACGCGCGGCACACCGTCGTCGTCGAAAGAGAAGAGACGAAGCCGTCCGCCAGGCCGCCCGAGACGAAGCCCGCGTCGACCCAGACGCAAAGCGGCCAGAAACCCCCGGAGAAGAGGGACCCCCCGCCGCCCCCGCCGAAGGCCTGGGAGGCGCTCACGGAAAAGGAGCGCCAGGGCGTGCTGGACTGCCTGTGCCGCTGCAACAGCTCGGCCACCTCCAGCGTGGCCGTCTCCTACAACCCCAAGCCCTCCGATGCCTCGCCCAGCTGCGCGAAGCTTGCCAACGGGCCCTGCATCAACCAGGGCTTCGGCTGCTGGCGGCACTTCCCCGACGGCGGCAGCGAGTGCGCCAGGGGATGCTACAAACGCTACAACACGACAGGGGCGCCCGCAGGCGCTCTCAACCTGGGCAAGGACGGCAAGTAGCATGCAGCCGTCCCCGGCCTTCACCCGCGGGGAAGGGCCGGGGAGGATTTCTCTTGCGGTGCTGTGCTATAATGCGCCCCGCGTCGGCGGTCCTGCCAGGGCGCCTCCGGCGTCGAGATCAGCGCTGCGGATAACGGATGAGACCCCAATCGGCCCCAGGTCGGTTCTTCCTGTTTGCCCTCTTCTTGGCTTCCCTGGCCGGCGCGGCCCACGCCGGGGAACCCGCACCTGTCGCCAAGCACATCATCCTCGTCATCGGCGACGGCATGCAGGCCGACAACGAGATCGCCGCATCCCGCTACCTCTTCGGCCGGGACGAAGGGCTCTCGTTCCATGCCTTTCCGTACCGGGGCTGGGTCGCCACCTGGGACGTGACCGTGTACAACCGCCAGGCGCCCCGCCTGGGCCTGCCGCCCTACAACCCCTCGGCCATCAACCCGAAGGCGGGCTGCGACGCGGCACCCGCGGGGAAGCCCCCCGCATCGCCCGGCGGCGCCCGCTACACCTGCCGCGCGCCCGAAGGCGGCGGGCAGGGGGCCGACTCGGCCTCGACGGCGACGGCTTGGGCCACGGGCCACAAGACCGACTCGGGCAACGTCGCCTGGCTCCCCGGCGACCCGGACGGGGGCGCCCTCACGACGATCACCGAGCTGCTGCGGCAGAAAAAGGGCTGCTCGATCGGCCTGGTCACCACGGTGCCCTTTTCCGATGCAACCCCCGCGGCGCACGCCAGCCGCAACAAGAGCCGCCGCAACCGGCACGCGATCGCCGACGAGATCATACGCAGCGTGCAGCCCGATGTCGTCATCGGGGGGGGACATCCCTCCCGCAGCGGCGAAAAGTTTTTGTCGGCTTCCCTCTACGAGGATGCCCGGGACGGCAGGATCGGGGCGTACGTCTTTGTCGAGCGCCAGAACGGTGTTGACGGGGGCAGGGCCCTGAAGGAGGCTGCGGCCCGCTCCGTGCGGGAGAAGAGGAAACTCTTCGGGCTCTTCGGCGGCGAGGGGGGCAATTTCGAGCCGCCCGTCCCGTCGAATGACGGCACGGCGGCCGTGAAGAGGGCCTCGATCGAGAACCCGCTGCTGAGGGAGGCGGTCCTCGCCGCCCTGAAGGTGCTGAGCCGCAACAAGAACGGGTTTTTCCTCCTCGTCGAGCAGGGCGATATCGACTGGGCCAACCATGCCGGCGATTACGCGTGGATGATCGGGACGATGTGGGACCTCGACGAGGCCGTACGGGCCGCCGTCGATTTCGTCAACAGGGCGGGCGACGACATCACCTGGGCCAACACGCTGCTCATCGTCACCTCGGACCATGCAACGGGCGCTATCCAATTCGACGAGACCCGCAGGCTCGGCAAAGGCCGCCTGCCCGCACAGGCACCGGGTCTCTGCCCCGACCGGGCGGCCTGGTGCCCCGGCTATCCCGGGGGCGAGGTGCGCTACACCTCGACGGGGCACCTCAACGAGCCCGTTCCGATCTACGCCATGGGAGACGGGGCCCTGACGAGGCACCTTCGGCAGTTCCAGGGCTGCTGGTACCCCTGCACGCCGCTCATCGACAACACGCACCTCTTTCACGCCATGACCAACGCCGCGGGCATCCCCCAGCCCTCGCCGCTCAGGGCCGTCGTCACCCGCCCCACGGTCTGCCCGGGGCAGTGAGACCCTGCTGCGGGAGCCGGGATGCCGGCGCGCTGCGGCCCGACCCCCTGCGCATGGCCTGTGTTCTTGCTTTTGCCGGCCGGCAGCGTATATTTATATAAAACGCTGCTTGCCCCCGGGTCTTACTTCCAGCCAGTACCTGACCTCGAAACGCATTCCCATTCGATCGACGCCGCCGTTTTCTGTGCGCCGGAACGTTCCGTACGTTTGCCGTTTCCCGGGCGGGCTCGTGGCACCGGCGGGACGACCCGGCCGAGAGGGCGTCGGGCCCCGCCGCCGCTATCCTTTGAAAGGAGGTAACGGGTCATGAAAAGCGCATCCAAGGAAATCCTGCGGTTCTGGAAAACACAGTGGGAGGCCTACATGAAGGCCATGGCGGCCATGCAGGAGCAGGGCGAGACGATGCTGGAGATGATCCAGCAAAGCGGCGCCCTGCAGGAAGGGTCGCAGAACATGGTCCGCGAGTGGGCAAAGAAGTACAAGGCAATCCAGAAGACGTATCTCGACGCGGTTGAGAGCCACTTCGAGAAGCTCGAGGACATCATCGAAGGCGTGCCCTGATACGGGACCCTCGGGAACCCCGGTCATCCAGCCCGCAGCGGGTCAAAGGAGACCCTTGACCTTTTTCCCCCTTGCACCCTCCGTTTTCGACGGGACCGCTCAATCCACCAGCATCAGGCAGTAGAGGTTCTGCGTCTCCGTCTTCTCCTTCAGGGTCTGAATGAAGAAGCCGTTGTTTCGCGCCGTCTGGAACACGTCGATCCCGCAGGACTCCATCGAGGGTCTCGCCTTGCCGGGCTGGATGCAGGGCTTGTCCTGCACCTTCGCGCACTCCTTGCACAGGGGGCATGGGCCGGCGAGATAAACAAAGGCCTTGTAATAGCCGTCCTTGAAGATCTCGCCTTCCATCTTCACGAGCATATCGAAGAGGGCCATGTTGCGCTTGCCCCGCTCGGGCGTCCGGGGGGCCTCGATGTGAAAGAGGATGGCCCGCCGGTAGCAATCCAGCACCTTCCGGGTCTCCTCCGGGGTGGGGGTCGTCGGCGGGCAGCAGTGGCTCATCCGGTAGGGGCAGCCGAACAGGCATTTCATCCGCACCCACGCCGCCGTGACCACCGTGCCCGGGTGGATCACCTTCGCGTGGGTCACGCCTTCCGCAACGGCCTTCGCACAGTACTTCTCCAAATCCGCAGTCTGCATGGCACTCTCTCCTTTGCCGGGTGCACCGCAACCCGCCCGCCTGGTCTTTCCCGTTTCATATAGAAATCATCGCCGCTTGTCAAAATCTGAAACCGCCTCGCCGCCGCCGGATTGCACATGGAAAGAACAACAACGCATTGACGTCACGCACGATTTGTCGTAATAGGCTTTCGAAACGGCCTTGCGATCATGAATCAGCCGCTCTGGAAATTCCGCCCCATGTCGCGGGGCGAGATCAACGTGGACCCTATCGAGGGCGAATTCTTCTCCACGGAGGTCTTGGGCAGCCTTCCCGACGCGGTGATCCGGGAGGCTATCCAGAACTCGCTCGATGCGGCCCTGCCCGGCGAGACGGTGAGGATCGTCATCACCTTCCCGTCCCCGGGGCAGCGTCTCGGCGCAGAGGACGCGGCGCGCTACCTGCACGGGCTGCGCGAGCACCTCGAGGCGAAGGACAGCGGGCTTGCCGACGCGGTCGACTTCGGGCGGCCCATGGACTTCCTCGTCATCGAGGACTTCGGCACCCGAGGGCTTGCGGGCGATGTCCGCGACGACGGCAGCCGGGACGACGCGGCCCAGAAGAATGACTTCTACTACTTCTGGCGCAACATCGGCCGGGCCGTCGAAGGGGCCACCACGAGGGGCCGCTGGGGGCTGGGGAAGACCGTCTTTCAAGCCGCATCGCGCATCAACTCCTTCTTCGGCCTCACCGTCCGGCACGACGACACCCGGCGCCTCCTGATGGGCCAGTCCGTCCTGAAGATCCACCGGTCCAACGGCCGGCGGTACGCGCCCTACGGCTACTACGGCCGCTTCGAGGACGACTTCGCCCTGCCCGTGGAGGACCCCGGGCACATCGAGCGGTTCTGCCGGGATTTCTCCATCCGGCGCGTCGACGAGCCGGGGCTCTCCGTCATCGTCCCCTATCCCGACGAGGAGATCGAGATCGAGTCGGTCATCCGCTCCGTCATCAACCAGTATTTCTTCCCCATCCTGTCCGGCGGCCTGGCGGTCACCGTCGCCGGCGGCGCCCACGAGCAGGTACTGGACGAGAAGACCCTTTTTGCCTACATCGCCGGCACCGACTGGGAGGACCGCAGGGGGCTGGTCCGCCGCCTGGAGTTTGCCCGGTGGTGCCTTGCGCAGCCTGACGCGGCCCTCGAGTGCCTGCGGGAACCGCCCGCGGGCCGCGCCCCGAAGTGGGACGAGTCTCTCTTCGAGCCGGGGCAGCTGGCGCGACTGCGGGACCGCTTCGAGAAGGGCGAGCGTCTCGCCTTTCACATCCCCCTGTGGGTTGAGCCGAGAAAACAGGGCATCGCGCACTCCCATTTCAAGCTGTTCCTGGAGCGGGACGCGGGAATCGACCGGGGCGAGGATTTCTTCATCCGCGACGGGATCACCGTCACCGGGGTGTCCTCGCAGCGCCAGAAGGGTATGCGCGTGATCGTCTCTGCGGCCGACCCGCCGCTGTCGCGCCTCCTCGGCGACTCCGAGAACCCCGCCCACACGGAGTGGCAGGAGCGCTCCCCCAAGTTCAAGAACCGCTACAATCTGGGGCCGGCCTGCCTTCGGTTCGTCAAGAACAGTCCCCGCGAGATCATCCGGATTCTCTCCATGCCGGCCGAAGGGCGGGACACGAAGCTGCTCCGGGATCTCTTTTACGTCGACCTCGAGCCGGGCAGGGAGACCCGGGCGGACCGCCGGGCGCCGGGGGATGTTCCCGGCCCGGGTGTCTCGGGGGGCTCCGAGGCCCCGGCGGCGGCCCCGGCGAGACTGCTGATGAGCCGCCTCAAGGGCGGGTTCCGCCTCTCCCTGCACCCCGAGGCGAAGACCTACCCGCGCACAATCGACCTGCAGATGGCCTACGACGTCCGTCAGGGGAACCCCTTCCGGCTCTACCGGGACTTCGACTTCGACCTGGCAAAGCCCCCTATCCGCATCGAGGGGGCGCACTGCACATACCGTGTCGTGCAGCCCAACAGCCTGAAGGTCACCGCCGAGCAGCCGGACTTCCAGTTGACCGTGACGGGGTTCGACGTCAACCGCGACCTGAAGATCAAGATCATCACGACACGGGACAAAAACCCATGATCCGAAGGTTCAACTTCACGGGCCGCCGCAAGATCCCGCGCTCGCGGCTCAGCATCGCCCTCTACGCGGCCCCGGACGGGGCCCTGGCTTTCGATGCCTCGCTCGACCTGGGGGATCTCTCCCTGCCTCATGACGCGAAGATCTTTGTCGAGGCCTATCGAAGGGCCTACCTGAGAAGGTTCTCTTGCGGCACCGTCGCCCAGCCCCGTTGGCCCCGGGGGCAGGCCCTCGACGGTCTGGACGCCCTGTCCTTCGTGCTCTTCCGGGTAAAGGTCGTCGACGGCAGGGGCCGGATCCTGGCCGTGGCGGACCGCGTCCTCCCGCGGCGCTCCGGGGAGGAGGACGCCGGCAAGCGCTACCTGTTGCCCGTCGAGTTCGCTGACCTGGGAAATGCAATCTGGCGGCTGGACCTTGACGGCGAGTGGCCCAGCCTCCTTCTGAACAGCCGGATCGACCCGATCCGGGAAATCGCGCGGGCCGACGAGTCGTTCCGGGCGCTCGTCTACCCCGAGGTGGTCCGGCAGATCCTGCACCACATCGTGGTCGTCGAGGACCACACGGACCCTGACACGGACCCCGACGACTGGATGAGCCTGTGGCTGCGGTTTGCCCTCAGCCTCATGGGGCGCAAGACCCTCCCGCCGTCGGGGGAAGACGAGCAGGTCATCCTGGACAAGGGGCGGTGGATCGACGATGCCGTGGACGCCTTCTGCGCATCGCAGCGCGTCGTCGAGCGCTTCGTGCGGCATCACCAGGCGGACGATTGAACCATGAGCACCCCGCTGAGAACCCTCAACGAGAAGGGCATCGCCCTCTACCGGGACTACCTCGATGCCCTGCGCAGCGGCGGGCAGGGCAGGCCCCCGCTGGAGCTGCTGACCGACCCCTGGTGCTCCGCGAAGGTGCCCCTGGAGATCACCGTCGAGGAGAGAGCCTTCCCGAACAAGCTCGCCCTGGGCCGGTACCTCAACGAGGTGCTCCGGCTCCTGCCCCACGCCCAGGTCGAGCGGCAGGTGGGCCTCTGGAGCTGGCTCACCCTGTTCTACTTCGACCAGGTCTGCCCCGTGAACCGGCACGGACGACGCGCAGCGGGACCGGATTATCGTTATATTCTGGACGCGGATTTCAGGAGGTTCTATCGGCATCTCCTCCTCGGCCCCTATTATGCCTACAAGCTGCACGGGGACAGCGCGGCGCTGCTGCTCTACGGGCCCGTGCACCAGACCAACCAGTTTTTCATCGAGCTGACCTCCCGCCAGGCCCTCTTTGCGAACCGCGGCGTCATGGAGGCCGCTACGCTGCTCTATCACGACCCCAAGACGGGCCGTGCCAAGCGGGGAGCGGGCGCCAAGGACAAGCCGGGGACCCTTCGCCGCTTCATCGACGTCGTCCAGCAGCTCGACCTGACGCACGACCTGTTCAGCATGCGGGGCAGCGACGTGGTGGCCCTGCTGCCCGCCGAGTTCGACCCCTGGAAGGAGCAGGCGAAGGCGCAGAAATCTCTCCTGCGGCGCCTCTTCAAGAAGTGAAAATGGGGACAGTGAAAATGGGGACAGTCCCCCTTTTTTGCCTTGGATTTCCGCTTTCGCGGGAATGACCAGAATCCGGCATTTTTCATGACAACGATACAGTCTCGAGGTGAAGGATGGGGAGATTTGCTCCCCATGCCGGCCCCGTGTGTTGGCTTCGCCGACCCTCGGCATCATCAGGCTTGCCTTCCTTCCCAAATGCATGTATTTTGAACCCTCGAAATCGTGCTGCACGTCGTGTTCACTGTGGATTGCCCCCGCTATGGCCAACCGGAGCCTGTCGAGGAATAAAATTGTAGTCCTGGCCGATGACCTGACCGGTGCCAACGACACGGGCGTCCAGTTCGCCAAGCAGGGGCTCAAGTCCCTCGTCCTCATCTCCCTTCCCGATTCCCCCTCCGACCTCGACGAAGATGTCTTGATCGTCGACACGCAGAGCCGGGCCCTGACCCCGGCCGAGGCGTATGAAAAGGTTGCGCAAGCGGTCGGCCTCTTCAAGGAGCGGGGGCCGTTCCGCGCCCTGTACAAGAAGATCGATTCCACCCTGCGCGGCAATCTCGGCTCCGAGATCGATGCCCTGATGGACGTCTGCGGCTTCGAGACGGCCGTCGTGGCCCCCGCCTTCCCCAAGAACGGCCGCATCACCGTGGGCGGCCGCCACCTGCTGGGGGGGGCGCCCCTGGAAGCGACGGAGATCGCCCGTGACCCCGTCTGCCCCGTCGGCGAGTCGCACATCCCGACCTTGCTCGCAGGGCAGACCCGGCGAAGGGTGGGGCACGTGGGGATCAAGAGCGTGCTGGCCGGCTCCGACGGCATCCTGGGTGCGATGAGGGGGCTGCGGGCTGAGGGCTGCGAGGTCGTGGTCTGCGATGCCTGGCAGGACGACCATCTTGCGATGATTGCGATGGCCGCCGCGCGGCTCGAACAATCCGTGTTGTGGGTAGGCTCGGCGGGACTCGCCGAATCCCTGCCCCTGGCACTGGGACTGGGCGCCGCGACGGCAGAACGCAGGCCCGTCGTGGTGATCGCCGGCAGCGTGAGCAGCGTCACGAGGGGCCAGGTTGCCCTGCTTCGGCAGCGCCCCGACGTGGCGGCCATCGAGACGGACCCCTGCTCTTTCCTGAGGCCCGCATCTGCCCGGGACGAGATGGATCGGTGCTTTCAGGCTGCCGTCAACGCCCTGCAGAGCGGCAGGGACGTCGTGATCGTCTCCGCGCAAAGCGAAGACGCCGTCGCCCGGACGATCGAGGAGGGCCGCTCGTCGGGGCTCTCCCCCCGGCAGAGCGCCGAGGCGGTGGCCGATGCCTTGGGGTCGCTGTGCCGCAGGCTCGCATTGCACGCGGGGCTGGGCGGCCTGGTGCTCACCGGCGGCGACATCGCCGTGAGCTGCTGCCGCAGCCTGTCCGCAAGTGGCATCTCGGTCATCCAGGAGGTCGCCCCGGGCATTCCCCTGGGCGTGCTCAAGGGCGGGCAGTGCCCCGGCCTGGGCGTAGTGACCAAGGCCGGCGCCTTCGGCGGACAGGACGCGCTCTGCAAGGCCGTCGATTTCTTGAAATTGTTTCGAGTCTCCCCGGGGGCGGAAAGCGCCGCCTGAGGGTTTCATTGCCGCGGCAGACAGGCGAGGGGATCAAACAGGGTGCACAACGAGCCATCTGCAATCAGGTCCTGTCATTCCGGACGCGATCCGGAATCCATCTGATTGCGTGGATTCCTGCCTTCGCAGGAATGACGCGGACGGAAAGGGGTCCGTGCCCGGCTTGTCCAGCGGACGCCCTGCTTGTCGCTTTCTGCGGCAATACGATTCAGCAGGAGAACCGAAGTATGACGAAGAAACCGATCATCGGCATCAGCATGGGCGACCCCTCGGGCATCGGCCCGGAGATCGCCGTGAAGGCCCTGGCCCGCAGGGAGACCTATGAAATCTGCAGGCCGCTCATCGTGGGCGACGCGAACGCCATCCGGGATGCCCTGCGGATCACCGGCCTCGATTTGAAGATCAACGCCGTCTCGGCGGTGAAGGACGCCCGCTTTGAGTTCGGCACCCTCGACGTCTACGACCTCAAGAACGTGGACATGGAGAAGCTCGAGTACGGGAAGGTCTCCGCCATGTCGGGCCGCGCCGCCTTCGAGGCCGTCCGGAAGGTGATCGAGCTTGCCCTGGCAAAGGAAGTCGACGCCACCGTGACGGGGCCCATCAACAAGGAGTCCATCAACCTTGCGGGGCATCACTACTCGGGGCACACGGAGATCTACGCCGACTTCACCGGCACCCAGGACTACACCATGATGCTCGCCCACGAGAACCTGCGCGTCGTCCACGTCTCGACGCACGTCTCCCTGAGGGAAGCCTGCGAGCGGGTCAAGAAGGACAGGGTGCTGAAGGTGATCAAGCTGGCCCGGGAGGCCTGCCGAAAGCTCGGCATCGCCGAGCCCCGCATCGGGGTGGCCGGCCTCAACCCCCACGCGGGCGAGAGCGGCCTTTTCGGCCGCGAGGAGATCGAGGAGATCATCCCGGCCATCGAGGAGGCGAAGGCACAGGGGATCAACGCCGACGGGCCCGTCCCGCCCGACAGCCTGTTCTCGAAAGCGAAGGGGGGCCTCTACGACATCGTCGTGGCCATGTACCATGACCAGGGCCACATCCCCCTCAAGGTCGTCGGCTTCAACTGGGACGAGCAGAGGCAGCGGTGGGAGTCCATCAGCGGGGTGAACATCACCCTCGGCCTGCCCATCATCCGAAGCTCCGTGGACCACGGCACGGCCTTCGGCAAGGCGGGCAAGGGGACCGCCTCCGAGCTGAGCCTCGTGCACGCCATCGAGTACGCCGTGAAGATGGCGCACCAGTGAGAGGCGAAGACGGATTTTTGCGGGCCCCCGGCGGCGGGGGCCCGTGAAGATAGCGGAACGAAGCGGCCGCAGGCCGTCGTGAAAACCTTCAACCTGCAAAGGAGGATGCAATGAAGCGCGTAACCCTGCTGTCATTGGTGTTGACGTTGGCCGTCCTGGTGGCCGTGCCGTCGGCGTGGGCGGCCGATCCGGTCAAGCTGGTCTTCGCATCGGCCTATGCGCCGGTCGATCACCAGAGCCAGACCCTGGTCAAGTTCGGCGAGCTGGCCGAGAAGTACAGCAACGGCACCCTGAAGATCAACGTTGTCGTCGGCGGCGTCCTCGGAGGCGAGCGGGACGTGGCCGAGGGCATCCAGGTGGGCACGGTGAACGGGGCGATCCTGGGCGGGATCCTCCAGAATTTCGACCCGGCCATGTCCATCCTCGAGTTCCCCTTCCTCTTCAAGAACGAGGCGCACGTGCGGGCCGTCATGGAAGGGCCCGTGGGCGACAAGATCCGGGATCGCCTGATCCAGAAGACCGGCATCCGCATCCTCTACCACGTGATGCGCACGCCGCGGGAGCTGACCACGAAGAAGCCCGTCAAGAGCCTGGCCGACATCAAGGGCATGAAGATCCGCGTCCCCGAGATGCAGGCGCACCTGGAGACGTGGCGCGCCCTCGGGGCCACCCCCACGCCGCTGGCCTTCACCGAGGTCTACACGGCCCTGCAGCTCGGGACGGTCGACGGGCAGGAGAACCCCCTGGGGGTCATCTGGGCCAACAAGTTCTACGAGGTCACCGAGTACCTCGCCATCACGGACCACCTCGTGGGCTTCATGATGATCGTCATGAACAACGATACGTTCAAGAAGCTCACCCCCGTACAGCAGAAGGCCCTTACCCAGGCAGCCGTCGAGGCCTCCCGCTTCAACGATGCGCTGCTCAAGAAGATCAACGCGGACATCGAGAAGCAGCTCTTCGCGAAGATGAAGGTCACCAAGATCAACAACGCCCCCTGGCGCGAGGCCGCCAAGGACGTCTACAAGAGCTTCCTGAAGTACGACGGCTTCGAGGATCTCTACCTGTCGATCCGCAAGGTCGGCGAGAAGTACTGATCGGCACAGGACAACCCGGTCATGCCGGACCGGATCCGGCATCCCATCATTTTGTGGGTTCCCGCTTTCGCGGGAATGACACGGTGCGGTGTTTCGTTGACTGCTTGACATGACAAGGGGGGAAGAGGGAATCGACATGACCCGGTGCATGGACATGCTCGAGGCCGCGATCCGCTGGACGATCGTCGGGCTGCTGGCCGTCATGGTGATCGCCATCGGCTCGCAGGTCTTCGCCCGGTACATCTTCCACCAGTCCCTGTACTGGACGGAGGAGCTGGGCCGTCACGTGATGGTGTGGATGGTCTTTCTGGCCTCCGTGGTGTGCGTCCGCAGGGGCTTTCACCTCAGCATCACGTTGCTGAAGGAGAGGCTCAGCAGCCGAAAACAGGCGCTGATGCAGATGCTCGGGGCGGCCGTCCTGGCGTACTTCTTCTACATGATGGTCGTTCACGGCTGGGCGCTAACGCAGAAGACCATGATGCAGCGCTCCAGCGCCCTGCACTACCCGATGGGTTACGTGTACGCCTCCCTGCCGGTCAGCGGCCTGCTCATGTTCATCGTCAACCTCGAGGTGATGATCAAGGCCGCTCTCGAGTTCTTCGGGATGAGAAAGGGCGGGGCTGTCGGCCCCGCCTCGGGGACGGGAGGCGAATCGAAATGACCATCGCCGCCATATTCATCGCCCTGCTGCTCCTCGGCGTTCCCGTGGCCTTCACCCTGGGCCTGACGGCCCTGGCCTACATCGCGCTCGAGACCCCTCTTCCTCCCCTTGTCGCCTTTCAGCGGATGTTTGCCAGCGTGGATTCCTTCCCCTTCGTGGCCATCCCCTTTTTCATGCTGGCCGGGAACCTCATGGGCGCGGGCGGCCTGGCCAAGCGCATCATCAACCTGGCGCGCGCGCTGGTGGGCCACCTGCGGGGGGGGCTCGCCAACGTCACCGTCGTCTCCAACATGTTCATGGGCGGCATCTCCGGCTCGTCGGTGGCCGACTGCTCGGCGCTGGGATCCATCCTGATCCCGGCCATGCAGAAACAGGGCTACGCCCCCCGTTTCGCCGGCGCCGTCAACGCCACGGCCTCCACGATGGGCATCATCATCCCCCCGAGCATCCCGATGATCCTCACCGGGGCGGCCACGAGCCTCTCCATCCGGGACCTCTTCTTCGGGGGGCTCGTCCCGGGCCTGCTCATCGGCCTGGGGATGCTCGTCATCACGACGTTCATCTCGAAGAAACGGGATTACCCGAAATTCCCCCGGGCCTCCGCCCGCGAGCTGCTCACGGCGTTCTTCAAGGGGCTGCCCGCCTTCATCATGGTCGCCATCATCCTGGTCGGGATCATGACGGGCATCTTCACGCCCACGGAGGCCTCCGTGGCCGCCGTGCTCTACGCCCTGCTGGTGGGGATCATCGACCGGGAGCTGACCTGGCAGGGGTTCTACGACTCGATGCTCAACGCGGCCATCTCCTCGGCCGTCGTGATGGTCGTCATCTCGACGGCGGGGCTTCTGACCTGGCTTCTGGCCTACTCCATGATCCCCCAGAAGCTCACGGCATCTCTGGCCGGCGTCATCGACTCCCCGACGACCCTGCTGGTCATCCTCGGGGCGGTTTTCCTTCTCGTGGGCACCGTGCTGGACGTCTCCCCCGCGGTGCTGCTCTTCGGGCCGGTGCTGCTGCCCCTGGTGAACGCCGTCGGGGCCGACCCCGTCTTCTTCGGGGTCATGATGGTCTTCGCGCTGGCCGTCGGCCTCATCACGCCGCCCGTCGGCACCACGATGATGCTCTCGGCATACATTGCCGGGGTGACCATCCTGGACATCGCCCGGGAGAGCGTCCCCTATCTGCTGTATATGATCGTGCTGCTTTACTGCCTGATCTTTTTCCAGGGCCTCGTGCTGTGGGTGCCCAACTATCTCTTCCACTGAAAGGGGGAGGGGAGCCCTTACCGTTGTCATGCCGGTCCGCCTTACGGCGTGCTGTCGAAAATGCCGTATGGCCACGAGACGTGGAGTTGACGAAGGATGAAATGAAGCAGTCGGGGCGATACAGAACATCGGATCTTCCGGAAGCGAAATACCAGCCGGGATCAAGAGGCCGTGTCCTGCTGAACCTGCAAGGGATCAAGAGCAAGCGGGAGATGGACCGGATCGAGGCGGAGGCTCATATCCGGGCACTCCGAGAGTTTCTGTCATTATTCAGCCGGGACCATCGCTTCTCGTCTGCCGACATCGCGAGGATGCACCGCATGTGGCTTGGGGGCATCTACGAGTGGGCCGGCAAGTACAGGCAGATCAATATTTCGAAGGGCGGATTCACATTTGCTGTCGCGGCCCAGATCCCCAGGTTGATGGAGGAACTTGACAAGGGACCGTTGCGGAGCAAGACTCCATGTCTGTTCACGGAAGAGTCGGCGGTTGCAGAGGCGCTGGCCGTCGTGCACACGGAATTGATCCTGATCCACCCGTTCAGGGAAGGTAATGGCAGAATAGCGAGGATGCTGGCTACGCTCATGGCCGTGCAGGCCGGATATCCTCCCCTGGATTTCGGAGTCATCCGCGGAAAGAAGAAAGAAGCGTACTTTGCAGCATTTCAGGCAGGTCTGGACCGGAATTATGAGCCGATGAAAGGGATTTTTACCGAGGTGCTCCAGCGGACCGCTTCGAGAGCCTTGAAACCTTGATCTTTTTTGACCTTGCCGGGGAGCGGCCTGTAAATGCGGAAGCGGAAACCCCTTCGATGGCAGACGAGCTGACTGCCGATCGCAGGATCAGGTCCTCGAATAAGACAGGATCTCTCAGGTAAGGGTTCGATCGAATGAGACTGTTTTTTTGCATGGTACAGTCACTCGAAAATTATCTTGTAAGTAAATTAGCAAATTGCGGGCCGAAGTCAAGAAAAGTAAGCGTGGACGGAATTCCAGGATGGGTGCGGGCGGATTGGTCTAGAACCCTTCCGAGGAGGCTGCGACAATGGATGTGAAAGTCGAGCTGCCCTACGGGACCGGAAAGATCGATATCCGCATCCCTGAAGAGAACCTCATCGGGGTCTACTCGCCGAAGGACATACGGCCCGTCCCCGACGTGAAGCAGGAAGTGATCCGGGCGCTCGCAAACCCGATCGGCTCGAGGCCCCTGCGCGAGCTGGCGCGGGGCGCCCGCAGGGCGGTCATCGTCGCCGACGACAACACCCGCCTGACCCCCACGGACAGGATGATCCCCGTGCTGCTCGACGAGATGAACGCCGCGGGCCTGAAGGACGAACAGATCACCGTCATCATCGCCCTAGGCACGCACCGGTTCATGACGCCGGAGGAGATCCTGGCCAAGTTCGGCGCCGAGGTCGTCAGGCGCGTGGCCGTCAAGAACCACGATTACAAGAACCCCGCCGGACTCGTCGACCTCGGCACGACCCCCAACGGCACGCACATCACGGTCAACCGGGAGGCCTACGAGGCGGACTTCAAGATCGGCGTGGGCAGCATCGTGCCGCACCACATCCCCGGGTACGCGGGGGGCGCGAAAATCGTGCAGCCCGGCATCTGCGGCGAGCGGACCACGGCCGAGACGCACCTGCTGAGCGTCAGCGCCCCGCGATCCTACCTAGGCGTCACGGACAACCCCGTGCGCGAGGAGGTGAATGCCATCGCCCGCCGGGTGGGCCTCAACACCATCCTCAACACGGTGCTCAACCGCAACGGCGAGGTCATCGAGGCCTTCTTCGGCGACGTCGTGGAGGCCTTCAACGAAGGGGTCAGGCTCTCGCAGAGGGTCTACGCCACGGAGATCCCCGAGGAGGCCGACATCGTCCTGTCGAGCTCCCACCCCTGCGACATCGAATTCTGGCAGGCGCACAAGACCCTCTACCCGTCCGACCTAGCCGTCAAGGCCGGCGGGATCATCATCGTCGTGACCCCCTGCCCGGAGGGGGTGGCCATGACCCACCGGGACATCCTCGAGGTCACGCACCACGACGCCTGCAGCCTCCGCGAGAGGGTGTCCTGCGGACAGCTGCAAGACGAGGTCGCTGCGGCCCTCGCCATCGCCTGGGCCCAGGTGAAGGAGCGCGAGTCGGTCTACATCGTCTCCGACGGCATAAGCGCCGACGATGCTGCGAGGCTGGGCTTTGCCCATTACCGCACCGCCCAGGAAGCACTCGACGCGGCGCTGCGGGTCAAGGGGGCCCGGGCGCGCGTCACCGTGCTCACGCACGCGCCGGACATGCTGCCGGTGATCGTGCCAAGAGAAAGGAAGTGAGAAGAGTCAGCGGGGAGCAGACCCCGGCCCGATCCGGGGTTGCCGATAGGAGAAACAGCATCGACCCACAACCAACACACTACCAAAGGACGGAGGAACCATGAAGAAACGCACAGTCGTCACGACGGTATTGGTCGTGGCGGTCCTGTTCGCCGCCGGGCAGGCCGCCGCCGCGGAATTCAGGGCAACCATGAAGATGGGCTCCACCCAGCCCATGGACCACCCCTACATGGTCGGCGCAAAGAAGTTCTCCGACCTGATCAAGGAGCGGACCAACGGCCGCATCGTCATCAACCTCTACCCGAGCTCGCAGCTGGGCAAGGGCGAGCGCGAGATGGTGGAGAGCATGAAGCAGGGCACCATCGATCTGGTGGTCAGCTCGACAGGGCCGCTGGGCGGCTTCAGCCCCTCCATCAACATCCTCGACATCCCCTACCTGTTCCGGGACTACGCCCACGTGGACGCCGTTCTGGACGGCCCCATCGGCAAGCAGCTCCTGCAGGACATGGACAAGCACGGGATCGTCGGCATGGCCTTCTGGGAGAACGGGTTCCGTCACCTGACCAACTCCAAGGTCGCCGTCAAGACCGTCGAGCAGGCCAAGGGCCTCAAGATCCGCGTCATGGAGAACAAGGTGCACCTGCTGGCCTGGAAGACGGCGGGCCTCAACCCCACGCCGATGGCCTGGGGCGAGCTCTACCCGGCCCTGCAGCAGGGCGTCATCGACGGCCAGGAGAATCCCGTGGCCGTGTTCTACAGCGCGAAGTTCTGGGAGGTGCAGAAGTACTTCTCGCTCACCTACCACGTCTACTCCCCGGCCCCCTTCATGATGAGCAAGAAGAAATTCCAGGCCATGCCGAAGGCGGACCAGGAGCTCTTCATGAAAACCGCCCTCGAGGTGGCCGCGTTCCAGCGCAAGCTCAACCGCGACGACGAGGAGAAGAAGCTCAAGGAAATGGAGGCCAAGGGCCTCACCGTGATCCGCGACGTCGACCGGGCCTCCTTTGCGAAGGCCATGGAGCCGGGCTACGCGGAGTGGAACAAGGACTTCGGGAAGGACAAGATCGCGGCGATCGTCAACACGAAGGCGCCCGCGGCCAAGGCCCCCGCCAAGGCGGCCCCGAAGAAAAAATAACCGGATGCCCCCGGCACAGGGCCCGCAAGGGGGGACCCCGCTCCCCCCTGCGGGCCGGTGCCGGCGCCTCGCGGCCGATCACCGCAAATCGACACAGGGGAAGCTTCAGATGAAAGCGCTTCGCGGCATCAACGAGCTGCTTCTGACTGTTGCAGGGTGGGGCACGATCTTCTTCATGGGGGTGATCTCCATCGTCATCCCCTACGAAGTGTTCGGCCGGTATGTGCTCAAGAGCATGTCCGTGTGGTCCGGCGAGGTCTCCACGTTCTCGCTTGCCTGGGCCACCATGCTGGGCGGGGCCGTGGGCCTGAGAAAGGGCTACCAGGTGGCCATGACGGCCGTGATCGACGCGCTCCCGCCCGCCCTCGGACGGGCGGTCAAGGGCGCCGGGCTTGTCTTCATGCTCTGCTTCCTGGCGGTGATGACCTGGTACGCAGGCCTGCAGACCCTCGTCAACTTCGACCAGACCTCGCCGGCCATGGGCATCCGCATGGGATACCCCTACGCGTGCCTGCCCATCGGGTTCTTCATCATGCTCATGCTGACCGTGGAGGAGACGCTGCGGTTTCTCGGCGCCGCTCCCGCGGGGGGGGACGCGCCATGATCGCCGTCTTCCTCGTCGCCTTCGTCGTGCTTCTGTGCTGCGGGATCCCCATCGCCATGGGCCTGGCCGGCTCGGCCATGATCTACCTGCTGTTCAACCCGGACATCGAGCTCACGATCCTGCCGCAGACGATCTTCGGCGGGATCGCCTCGTTCCCGCTGCTGGCGATCCCGCTGTTCATGCTGGCCGGCAACCTGATGAACGAGGGGGGGCTGACGCAGGATCTCGTCCGCTTCGCCAAGCTGATGATCGGGCACGTTCGGGGCGGGCTGGGGCACGCGACGATCATCGCCTGCGCGATCTTCGCGGCCATCTCGGGGGCGGCCGTGGCCACGGCCGTTGCCATCGGCATGATCATGATCCCCGCCATGAAGCAGGAAGGCTTCGACGATGACCTGGGCGCGGCGATCACGGCCACGGCCTCGTGCATGGGCCCCATCATCCCGCCGAGCATCCCCTTCATCATCTACGGGGTCATCGCCAACGTCTCCATCGGCGCCCTCTTCCTCGGGGGCGTGATCCCGGGGGCCCTGCTGGGCATCGGCCTGATGGTCTACATGTCCTACGAGGCCCGGAAGCGCCGGTACACGGTCCACCCGAAGGCGTCCTACAGGGAGATGCTCATCGGCGGGTGGAAGGCGCTGCCCGCCCTCTTCATGCCCGTCATCATCATGGGCGGCATCCTCGGGGGGGCCTTCACCCCGACCGAGGCGGCGGGCGTGACCTGCGTCTACGCGGCGATCGTCGGGGCGTTTGTCTACAGGCGGCTCACCCTGAAGAGCATCCCCAAGGTGCTTCTCGCCTCCGGCCTGGAATCGGCCATGATCATGCTGCTGCTCGGCCTCTCCGAGCCGTTCGCCTGGATCGTGGCGGCCGACCAGATCCCCCAGATGATGATCGAGGCCATCACCGGCATCAGCACCTCGCCCTGGGTTATTCTCTTTCTGATCAACGTCGTGCTGATCATCATCGGCATCCCCATCGAGACGGCCCCGGCCCTGGTCATCGTGGCCCCCATCCTCGCCCCCATGGCGGCCCAGCTGGGCATCGACCCCATCCACCTGGGGGTTGTCGTGTGCTTCAACCTCGTGCTGGGGCTGGTCACACCGCCCGTCGGGGGCGTGCTGTTCGCCGTCAGCGGGGTCTCCGGGCTCTCGCTCGAAAAGCTGAGCGTGGCGATCTGGAAGCCTTTCTGGATTGCGCTGTCCGTCCTGCTGCTGATCACATACATCCCCCAGCTGAGCACCTTCCTGCCCCGGCTGCTCATGCCCGGCGTCCGCTAGCGCCTCTTTTTTCTTTCCTGTCCCCCTTTGTAAAGAGGCTGCTTCGCAATTCCCATTTTGTCATTCCGCACAAGCGAAGCGCGATGCGGAATCCAGTATTTTCAATGAGTTCTGGATTCCCACTTTCGTGGGAATGACAGGATTTCGGCATTTTGCATGATTACGACACAGCCTCAAAAGAGGGGGCAGGGGGGATTTTCTTTCTGCAGTTCGCTCTTTATTCCCCAATCCCGCATCCTTCCTTGAGCCGCCTTAGCACCATGGCCTTTCCACGTTGCCGCCATGGTTGTAGACAGGAGCATGGTAAGTCGAATATTTCTCGACATACGGCGCTGAAATATGCAGGACGAGGCGATGAAAAGGAGCTTGACGCTGCTGCACTACATAATGTAAATATGCATTGCAATATTACAACATGCAAGGCATAGTGCATATGACGAGTCATTCCGTCATCCCGCGTCTGCTCAATCGACCCGACCGATCCTTCTTTCTATTCGGTCCCCGCGGAACGGGCAAGAGCACTTGGCTGAAACAGGTGCTGCCTGGGGCGTTTCGGTTCGATCTTCTGGATGCCTCCCTGTTCCTGGAACTCTCCCGGGATCCGCACCGCTTGGAGGCCCTGGTAGGCCCCCGGCCTGCCGGGACCTGGGTGGTGCTGGATGAGGTTCAGAAAATTCCCGCCCTGCTGGACGAGGTGCATCGCCTCATGGAATCAAAGCGATGGCGCTTCGCCCTCTGCGGCTCGTCGGCACGGAAGCTTCGAAGGGGCGGTGCGAATCTTCTTGCCGGCCGTGCACTGACGCTGGCCATGGAGAGTTTCTCCGCTGCCGAGCTGGGAGGTGCATTTCATCTCGAGCGTGCCCTCGACTGGGGCTTGCTGCCGTTTGTCTACAACGAGCCCGAGGCGGCAGCGGACATCTTGGCTGCTTATGTCAGCACCTACCTGAAAGAGGAACTGCAGGCCGAGGGGCTGATCCGCAATGTCCCGCCCTTCGTCCGCTTCCTCGCCGTTGCCGGGCAGATCAACGGTCAGATCGTGAATGCCCAGAACATTGCGCGGGAGGCGGCCGTCGTCCGGAGCACGGTGGACACGTACTTTGACATCTTGACGGACACGCTGCTCGGCCATCGGCTGCCGGCCTGGCGGCCCGGCCTCAAGGTTCGGGAAGCGGCGCAACCGAAATTCTACTGGTTTGACCCCGGCGTGGCGCGAGCCGCCGCGGGACTGCTTCGCGACCCCGCTGACCGCCTGTGGCAGGGCTACGCGCTGGAGACTCTCGTCTACCACGAGCTGCGGGTTTACAACGAGATCAGCCGCAAGCATCGACCCATCAGCTATTACCGCACCCCGGCCGGGGTGGAGATCGATTTCATCGTCGAGACGGCGAAACGACGACCCGGCAGTGCGCCGCGGGTGGTCGCTATCGAGGTCAAGCGGGCCGAGCGTTGGGACCGCGCGTGGGAAAAGCCGATGCGGGCGCTTGCCGCCTCGACAGGCGTGAAGGTCGATCGCATGATCGGGGTGTACTGCGGCTCGCGGCCTTACCGTTTCGACGACGTCCAGGTATGGCCGGTTGCCGATTTCGTGAAGGCCCTGTTTGGGGGCGAGGTGTTCTGAGCCCCTTGCATCGTTTAGCTAGCGTGCGCTGTTGCGCCTTGCGGATCTGCCGGCCTGCGCCTGCCGAAGAGACGGCCTGAGGCGTATGGCTCTTTTCTTTGTACACCTGCGCCCCTGAACCCGGACGGACGGCGAAGCCGTGGGGGTTCATGCAAATACGGCCTTTACAATTACTCAACGCGATGAGTAAATTTACTCGCGATATTGAGTAATTTTGGAGGGGCCGTGTACAAACGCCCAATCTATTCGGTCGTGGCTAAACGGCTCGGTGAGCCAAGGCGGTTTATCCAGGTGCTGGCAGGGCCCCGCCAGACGGGAAAGACGACCCTGGCACGGCAGATCCTCTCCGACTTCAAAGGCCCGGGGCACTATGCCACCGCTGATGAGCCCGTTTTGAAGAACCGGCTCTGGATCGAGCAGCAGTGGGAAACGGCCCGCTTCGAAGCCCGAAAAGAGGGTCGCCGTTCTCCGGGACTTCTTGTTCTGGACGAGGTACAAAAAATCCCCGGCTGGTCGGAGACGGTCAAGCGCCTGTGGGACGAGGATACGGCCGCAAAAAGAACCCTTCACGTCATTTTTCTGGATTCTTCCCCGCTGCTGGTGCAGCGGGGCCTTACGGAGAGCCTGGCGGGGCGCTTCGAGGTTGTCCATGTAACCCATTGGTCTCTGGACGAGATGAGGGGGGCCTTCGGCTGGGATCTCGACAGGTATCTCTTCTACGGCGGATACCCGGGTGCGGCGGCTCTCGTCAGCGACCACCCGCGATGGAAGCATTACATTCAGGAGTCCCTCATCGAAACCTCCGTCTCGCGCGATGTTCTCCTGATGACGCGTGTGGACAAGCCGGCCCTGCTGAGACGCCTCTTCGAACTGGGCTGCAGCTATTCAGGCCAGGTGCTGTCCTACCAGAAGATGATCGGGCAACTGCAGGATGCCGGCAACACGACGACACTTGCCCATTATCTGCAGCTGCTTTCCGGTGCGGGGCTTTTGACGGGGCTGTCGAAGTATTCCGGACAGAAGGTGAGGCAGAGGGCATCGAGCCCGAAGCTGCTCGTCCTCAACACCGCCCTGATGTCGGCGACATCGCATCTCACCTTGGACGAGGCGAAGCGCGATCCCGACTACTGGGGACGGCTCGTCGAGACGGCGGTTGGGGCGCATCTGGTCAACAGTGTGATCGGACGGGATGTCCACGTATATTACTGGGCTGCGGGAAATCGCGAGGTCGATTTCGTGCTGCAGCGGGGAAAAGAGCTGGTGGCCATCGAGGTCAAAAGCGGGCGCCTGAAAACAGCCCTTTCGGGCATGGCGGCGTTCACCTCTGCCGCGAAAGTTCGGAAAGCCCTGCTGGTCGGTCCCCAAGGGATACCGCTGGAGGATTTCCTGCAGACGGACCCGGCGACGTGGTTCAAGTGATTATGTCTGCGAAGCGGTGTTTCCTGCCTCGTGGGTCGCGGATCACCGGGCACTGCATACTGCCGCGCAGCGGCACCGCCAGGCTGCCCGTCTTTTCCGAATCCCCACTTTCTTCACTCAGGCACTTGGGCATTTCTTTTCTTTCCGCCGCTTTGCGGCCTGCTGCTTTTCGTGTCGCGGGGGCAACGAGGCGAGGTCAACCGATGATTGTCTTCCAGGGGAGCGCTACCGGACAGTGCCTGGCACGGGCCGGTCAGGGCTTGGGCGTCTTGCTCAGCTCGTCACGCAATGCCGGGAGGGCCTTGAGGGGGCACGCGGAAATGTTCTTTTCCACCGGGTACCGGTGCTCACCGGGATAGACAACCCAGAGGTGCTCCAACCCGAGATCCCGCGCGGCGTGCCCCATCGATTTCGTCATTGCCGGAGCTTCCGTGAACTTGAATTCCATTCCGTACCGGCGGCCGCGGTGGAAAAACAGCAGATCCAGTTCCGCCCCGCTGTGTGTAGCCCAGAAGTATGCCTGAGACGGGCGTAGCAGCTGCAGGGCCTGTTCCAGCGCCATTCCCTCCCATGAAGCGCCGACTTTCGGGTGTCCCGCGAGGGTGTGGCGGTCCGCGATGCTCAGCAGGCTGTGCAGGATGCCGGAGTCCCGGAGGTAGACTTTCGGGGCCTTGACCTGCCGTTTCTTGATGTTCTCATACCAAGGCTGAAGCTGCCGGACCATGAAGGTGCCGGTAAGGATATCCAGATAGGAGCGAACGGTTTTATCCGACAGGCTCATGGCACGCCCCAGTTCCGAGCCGTTCCACGTCTGTCCGTGATAATGGGCCAGCATGGTCCAGAAGCGCCGCATCGCGGCGGCGGGTATTGTGATCCCGAGCTGTGGGATGTCCCGTTCGAGATAGGTCCTGATGAAGCCTTCGCGCCAGGCGATGCTTTCCTCCTCGGAGTCCGCCAGGTAGGAGCGGGGAAACCCGCCTCGCAGCCACAGTGTATTGAGGGAACCGGCTCCCGTCTCGCTGAGGTCGAAGCCCGAGAGTTCGATGAACTGCACCCGGCCCGCCAGGGTCTCGGAAGCATGCTTGATCAAGTCGGGCGATGCGCTTCCCAGGATCAGAAAGCGGGCTTTGCTCTTCGGCCGATCCGCCAGAATCCGCAGGACGTTGAACAGATCGGGCATCTGCTGAATCTCGTCGAGCACGATCAAGCCCTCGAGCGAGCCCAGCATCATCTCGGGATTCTGCAGGCGGCGCCTGTCCGCTTGGGATTCGAGATCGAAATGAACGGACGACCGCTGAGACGCCTCAAACATCCGGGCGAGGGTGGTCTTTCCGCACTGCCGGGGACCGATCAGGGCCGTGACGGGGGACCTTCCCACCGCGCCGGCCATCTGCTCGAGGTATGAGGGTCTTTTGATCATGCACAAATACTACCATGAATATTCGGAATGTCAATCCGAATTATCAATGTATTCCTGAGGCCCGTCCTGTGGATGCCCTTTGCGCCCCTGCAGCCCTTGAACCCATGAACCCGTCTTGAATCGAAGCGGGACCCTGCCGCGTTGTCTTCTCTTATTCGCCTTTTCCCTGCACCCCATGCATCAAAATCTGTTGATAACCGTCATGAATTCTGCTATTCAGAGCAGCAAAAAACAGGGTACTTCGCTGCCATGACGAAGCATGAACCAGGAAGCCCGGTTCGATCCCCATCGAGCCGGGCATTTTTATTTAAATTTCAATAACATGGATCTATCCCCCGGGAAGCGGAGGCAGCCCCGGAAAGGGGCCTGACCGGCAGGGAATTTGCAAGGCATTGACCCGGGGTGCTGTAAGGCAAGCGAAGGCCCCTTGATCATTTCCGCGCACGCGGGAATCCACGCACAACCCTTACCACACCTGAAGACGAAACAGGCCGCCCCCACCCGGCGCACCGGCTTGTTTGACGGGATACCGGACCGGGCCACAGGTGCGCCCGGCCCGCTCGATTATCAGATTGAGGCGGCAAAAGGCGGAGTGGACAGACGCCCCCCCCCCTTATTCCCCTCTCCCCCGGCAAGAGAGGCACCTAAAAATTTCCCTCTCCCCCGGCGGGAGAGGCAACACCATGTTCCCCTCTCCCCCGGCGGGAGAGGGCAAGGGTGAGGGGGGATTACTCCCGCCCCTCGCGCCGTCACAACGGCATTCGAGCACCGTCTCCGACTGAAGAGAGAGGGTAAGCGTCACCCATGGCCACCATGATCCCCAGCGGCGTGGATCAGTTCACCACCGACGGCGAGCGGCAGTTCTACCGCTTCCTCGAGCGCGTCGCCCGGCCCGACAGCCGCTACCTCTCCTGGTACCTCCCCGACATCCGGGGCAAGGAGCCCGACTTCCTGCTGTTCTCCGACGAGGTGGGCCTCGTCATCTTCGAGGTTAAGGACTGGAGCCTCGAGCAGATCCGCGAGGCCGGCCCCCAGTACTTCGTCCTCGACATGGGAGGCAAGACCGAGAAGCGCCGCAACCCCTTCCAGCAGGCAAGGGACTACTTCGCCGACGTCATGAACCGCATCAAAGAGGACGGCTTTCTCCTCTCCTCCGACCCCCGCTTTGCGGGCAAGGTCAAGATCCCCGTCAACTGCGGCGTCGTCTTCCCCAACATCAACAAGTACGAGTACCGCGAAAAGGGCCTAGACCGCGTCATTGACCCCGAGAAGATCTTCTTCTGGGACGACCTGCACCCCCAGTCGGACCACTGGGCCGACCCCTCGGGCCGGTGCTTCCTCGATGCCCTCAAGAAGATGTTCGTCCCCCAATTCAGCTTCCGCGTCACGGGAAAAGAGCTCGAGCGCCTCAAGGCCCTCCTTTTCCCCGTCGTGCGCATCGAGCTGCCCCCACGGGACAAAAAAGACAAACTGGAGGAGGACAAGCGCCGCCTCCGTGTCCTCGACCACAACCAAGAGGCCCTGGCCCGCAAGATCGAGGGCGGCCACCGCATCCTCACGGGCCCCTCGGGCTGCGGCAAGACCCTCGTCCTCGTCCACCGGGCAGCCCTTCTCAAGCACTACAACCCCGAGATCCGGAACATCCTCTTTGTCTGCTACAACATCACCCTCGTCAACTACATCAAGCGCCTCCTTGCCGACAAGAAGGTCCCCCTGGGAGCAGGCGGCGTCGAGGTCATGCACTTCTTCGAGCTCTGCTCGAGAATCCTCGGTGAAAAGGTCGATTACGAGAAGCAGGACCAGGCTTACTACGACACGGTCGTGCAGCTCGCGCTCGAAAAGGCGCAAGCCGGCAACATGCAATACGACGCCGTCCTCATCGACGAGGGCCAGGACTTCAGCGACGACATGTTCAGGGTTGCAACGAGCCTTCTGAACAAAAAGACCGACAACCTCATGATCGCCCTCGACGACAACCAGAACATCTACCGCAGCGGCCAGGCGTGGAAGAACCTCGGCATCCGGGCCCAAGGGAGGGTCCACAGGCTCAACCACGTCTACCGCAACACCATAGAGATCGCCAGCTTTGCCGCCCGGTTCATGAGCGAAAGCAGCCCAGTCCCTGTGTCATCCCGTGCAGGCGAAGCGGGACACGAAGTCCATACCGGTAGCCAGCCCGAGCTCTTCCCTGACTTCTTCGACTACCACGGCCCGCAGCCCGAGATAAAGCAGCTGCCCGACACAAAGGCCATCGTCGACTACGTGGCAACTAAAATCAAGGCACTCACCGACGAGGGCATGCCTCTCTCTGAGATCGCCGTCCTGTACACCGTCAAGCAGCCCTACGACGGCACAACAAAGCCCATCCCGGAACTCGTCGGCCATGCCCTCGAACAAAAGGGCATCCTCTCCAACTGGGTCTCCGAGGACTACAGAGCCAAGAAGACCTACGACATCACCACAAACAACGTCACCATCTCCACCATCCAGAGCGCCAAAGGGCTGGACTATGCCTGCGTGTTCCTGCTGGGGCTGGACTCGCCGAAAATCGCGGATTGGTCGGCAGAGGTGGCAAAGAACCTCACCTATGTGGCCGTCACAAGGGCGAGGGAGCGGCTGCACATCCCATTTTGCATCAAGACGGTATTGATTGGACGAATCGAGAGCGCATTATGAAATTCATCCACGCCGCCGACATCCACCTCGACAGCCCGCTCGTTGGCCTCCAATTCTACGAGGGGCGCCCGTCGTGTCAATCCGGGAACTGGCCGAGAAATATGACGTACCTGTCAGAACGCATCGAAGCTGTCAGGGCTGCCGGATAAATCGGAAAAGCTTAGAGAATTGAGGGAGAGGCAGCGGGACAAGAATTATGTCTACGATGAATAATTGAAGATTTCTGAACCCAGATACGCAAATCTAGAATTTCCGAGCGAGACATCAACACATCAATCTGACTGACAGCGCAGCTGCTCTGCCCTTCTGTCCTTGCGAACTACAGAACCTAATACCACCATATCTATAGCAAAGCGCGTCTCTGAAGCACTGCCGCCCGCCGAAACTTACGAATGCAATAAAGACGATGTTGTTGACAAATTTATGCGTTAATTTTAGATGAAATCCGGGAGGAGAGTCTGCGTCGTATTGGAAATAACATTCTGTTTTCCTGAGGGGAACATTGAAGATATCTAAGGAACCATAAAGCCCGAGCGGAAGCATCTCTTGGTCGGTCTTTTTTATCTGATGTCAAACGAATCTATTGAAGAACCATAATGGTGTTGAAGACTATCCTTGAGTAAGTAGGGCCTAATCAAAAGTTATGTCAAATGAGCAAGCTATATGAGTATCGATGATCTCACACTCAAATATTATTCTCAGAATGCTGCAAAAGTAGCTGAGCGATACAACAATGTTGACAGCGGTCTGCCAGCTTATTTCCGGCGGACTCTTCAAATCGGTGCTCGCATTTTGGATATAGGTGCCGGCTCAGGCCGGGACATGTATTATCTGCTTAAGTCAGGATTTGACGTCTATGGTGTGGAACCATGTTATGAACTGAGAGCTTTAGCACTAGCGACATATCCCGATTTAGAAGGGCGATTGGAGACAGGATCATTGCCTGATATCGGCCGACCATACGGAGGCAATTATGATGCTATTGTATGTTCTGCTGTGCTAATGCACGTGCAAAAGGCGGAAATCTTCTCGTCGGCATATGCAATAAGGGAGAATCTCAAGGATAAAGGTCGTCTTTTAATTTCGCTCCCCAGTGGAGTGCCCCCCTGCGGTTAGACAACTGCGGTTAGGGTAACCGGACAGGACTTGGCGTTGTTGAACATTTCTTCAAACTCCACAGGCGGCCGATATCCCAGTGAGGAGTGCAGCCGCTTGCGATTATAAACGTCCTCGATGAAGGAGGGAAGACGATTCTGGACATCGGCCATCGTCCGGTACTCCCAGAGGTAGACCTCCTCGGCCTTCAGGGTCTTGATGAAGCTCTCGGCGGCCGCATTGTCGTAGGGGTTGCCCTTGCGGGCCATGCTGATTCGGAAGCCGTTGGCAAGCAACTCCTCCACGTAGTCTCGGGAGGCATACTGGACCCCGCGATCCGAGTGATGGATGATTCCTGCCGGGGGTCTGCGACGCGCCAGGGCCATCCGGAGGGCCTCCAGGCACAGGGTTGTGTCGATATTGCGCGAGAGCGCATAGCCCACGACCCTGCGGGCAAAGAGATCCAGGATGACCGCCAGATAGACAAAGCCGCTCAGGATGGCAATGTAGGTGATGTCGGCCACCCAGAGCTGGTTGGGGCCCGTGACCAGCAGGTTCTGCGCGAGGTTGGGATAGACCCGATGGGGATGCTCGCTGTTGGTGGTGCGGACCCAGCGGCGCCTGGGCTTGCGCGTCAATTCCTGTTCGCGCATGACGCGAAGCACCTTCTTGTGGTTGTCCCGGAACCCTCGACGATGCAGCTCCTTGGTCACCCGGCGATACCCGTAGCCGGGGAACTCCTCGATCACGGTCTCGATGCGGGCGATGAGCGCTTTCTCCCCGTCGGGTTGGCTCTTTGTTAATCATCACTGCTATAGAGCCAATACGTGATCGCCGTAATGAGGCCAGTTGGTGATCGCCGCAATGGAGCCGGTTGCTGATCGGCGCAATCGGGCCACTTCATGATCGCCGTAATCGAGCCACCCTGTTGTTGCGGGGAGGCGGGATGAGGGTTGAGAGGGATCTCGGACCGCGGCAGCCACGTTGCTATACTCCCGGTCAATGCCGAAAGCCGGGAGGAGCATGGACATGAGCAACAGGAGGTTCGAGATGTACCAGTACCGAAACGTGATTCACCGCATGCGCATGGGCGAGAGCGACCGCACGATCGCCCTGGCGAAGCTGATGGGCCGCGGCAAGTGCAAGCAGGTCCGCCGGATCGCCGAACAAAACGGCTGGCTGGGCAAGGGGCCGCTGCCCGACGATGAGGCCCTGGCGGCGGCCTTCGAGATCAAGCCGGCGGTCAATCCCACCCATGTATCCCGGTCGCTTCCCTTTACGGATCAGATCCGCCAGTGGGTCGAGCAGGGCGTTCGCATGACGACGATCTACCGGGCCCTGGTCGATCGGTTCGGCTTTCGCGGCAGCTACTCGTCCGTTCGCCGTTTGGTGCTTCGCTTGCGGCTTCGGCAGCCGCAGGCGAGCTGCGTGCTGGAGTTTGAGCCGGGCGAGGCGGCCCAGGTCGACTTCGGCAAGGGGCCCGATATCCGGGACGCCTTCACGGGCTGCGTGCTGAAGACGTGGGTCTTCGTGATGACCCTGTGCTTCAGCCGCCATGTCTACGCCGAGGTCGTCACGGACCAGAGCGTGTCGACCTGGCTTGCCTGTCACCGCCGTGCCTTCGAGTACTTCGGCGGCATCCCCGGCAAGATGATCATCGACAACCTCAAGAGCGCCATAACGCGTGCCTGCTTCCATGACCCGGACGTTCAGCGCTCCTATGCGGAGCTGGCCGAAGGCTACGGGTTTCTGATCTCGCCGTGCCCGCCGGGGGATCCCAAGAAGAAGGGGCGCGTCGAGAGCGGCGTGAAGTACGTCAAGGGCTCCTTCGTCCCCCTGCGCGAGTTTCGATCCCTGGCCGACGCCAACGGGCAGCTTCGGCGATGGTGCCTGGAGACGGCCGGAAACCGCATCCACGGCACGACCCGTCAAAAGCCGCTGAGCCTCTTTGCCGAGGCGGAGAAGGCGATGCTGAAGCCCCTGCCGGCAGTCCCGGTCGAGATCGCCGCCTGGAGCCACGTCAAGGTCCACGGCAACGGCCATGTCCAGTTCGAGAAGGCGTACTACTCGGTGCCGTTTCAGCTCATCGGCCGCGAACTGTGGCTCAAGGCCACAGACACCACGGTCAAGCTCTATCACGCCCTGGCGCTCGTGGCCTGCCATGCGCGGCTTCACCGGCCCGGCCAGCGATCCACGGTCGATGACCACATGCCGCCCGAGGCCCTGGCGTACAAGCTTCGGGACCCCCAGTGGTGCCTTCGACAGGCCGAGGCGATCGGGCCCGCGTGCCGTGAGCTCATCGAGCGGCTCTTCAGCAGCCGCGTCCTGGACAATCTCCGCGCCGCCCAGGGCATCGTCGCCCTGGGGAAGCCCTACGGGGCTGCGCGGCTGGAGAGCGCCTGCCGACGGGCGCTGCACTTCGACAATCCCCGGTATCGAACCGTCAAGGAGATCCTGAAGCAGGGCCTGGATCAGGCGCCGGTGGAGGCGGCCCCACCGCCGCTCTCCACGGTCTACACCCTGCAGGGCCGGTTCCTGCGCGGTGCCGGCGAGCAGCCGCTGCATTGAGGAGGTGAGCGCCATGAACCCCATGCCCGAGCTCATCCCCCTGCTCAAGCAGCTTCGCCTCTCCGGGATCCTGGACTCCATCGAGGCCCGTAACCGGCAGGCCATCGAGGAGAAGTTCTCCTACATGGACTTCCTGGCCACGATCATCCAGGACGAGATCGCCCGCAGGAGCCAGAAACGCCTCGCTTCGGCCATCCGCCGGGCCAACTTCCGCAACCAGAAGACCCTCGAGGAGTTTGACTTCACTTTTAATGCCTCGATCAACCGCGCCCTCATCCTCGAGCTGGCCTCCTGCCGGTTCATGGACGAGAAGGTCAGCGTCATCGTCGTCGGCCCCTGCGGCACCGGCAAGAGCCACATCGCCCAGGCCCTGGGCCACTGCGCGATCCGCGCCGGCCATGACGTCCTGTTCACGAGCGCCGCCCGGATGCTGGCCCAGCTCCATGCCGCCCGGGCCGCAAACGGCTACGACCGGCTCCTGGCCCGATTGACCTCGATCGATCTCTTGATCATCGACGACTTCGGACTCAAGCCCCTCAAGGGCCCCCAGGACGAGGACTTCCACGATGTCATCTCCGAGCGCTACGAGCGCAAAAGCACGCTCGTGACCTCAAACCTCGACATCCCGGAATGGCCCGATGCGTTTCCGAACCGCATCCTGGGCGCCGCCACCATCGACCGGCTCCGTCACGGCGCCTACAAGGTCGTCCTCGACGGAAAGAGCTATCGTGACGCACGGGCGCAGCCCAAAACGGCCGTTCCAGCTGTCAAAGAGCACAAATCCATCTCCCGAAAGGAGGTGAAATCGGCGGAATGAATGAGGGGTCCGAACCCCCTTTGTAACCCTCTGTCACTGGCTTCATTACGGCGAATATCGGTGGCTCGATTAAGGCGATGATTGACACTCTTTGACTGATGGTAGTACGTGCTGCGGGGCAGGTTCATCAGCTCGCACCCCCTTTCGATGCTTTCGACGAGGGCACGATGCTCAGCGATGAACCGCCGCTTCTCTTCGGCGGTGCGAGGCTTCGCTGCACGGCTTTTTTTAAAAACTCGTTCTCCAGGGTGAGCCGGCCCACCAGCTGCTCGAGCTGACGGACGCGCTCCTCCAGGGCCGCTTCGTGACTGGGAGGGTTATCAAAGCGCCCCTTGGTGTACTGATCCTTCCAGTGATACAGCAGCCCCGACGAGATCTCGTGACGGCGCATCAGCTGCGCCGCCGTGCTGACCCCGCTCAGGTACTCTTCGATCACCTGACGCTTGACTCGTTGCTGAAGGTTCTGCGTGGCTTCATGGCAAGATCCTTTCTCCCCCTCGTGGGGATCGGGGGTCCTGCCCGGTACTCTAACACATTTTGTCCAACTCAAGGGGTGCAGTCCACAGGCACCGAACCGGGATTAACGATAATAACAGGGATAAGAATGGGCGCTTATTCAATCAAATAAGCCCTGAATATTTGGAGCTTCTTTTTGAGCGTCTTGGATTTGTGGTGATAGATAAATGGGATTCGGAGGATGCGCTTCAGCGCAAGGGTATTAGTTGGTGCACAATATTATTCCAACTGAATAACTCTGGAATTCTGAAACCTCTTGATCAGATAGAAGGAGTTCTCAGCCGGGACAAGAAAACAGCAACATACAAATTAGCTCTATTCCGCGCTTTAAGTGAAATAGCGATTACGGAATATAATAGAATATATTGGTTGCCTAATGGGCAAGTTGCAATTCCGCTGGATGCTGTGACGGAAAAATGGCTCTACTACTATTGGCCCCTCATAGAATCTGCTGAATTTATCCCTCAAATAAGAGGTGAAAATCCAAAGTGCAAGAAGCCACTATCATTCCGTAGGCCTATGACGGAATTGGTTGACAAGTATCGTCTGCGTGGAGGAATGACCCAGTTCGTCCTGGATTATAGATCACGTGCATTGCCGCATCACGTTATGCCTGACCTTCACGCGACACTTAGAAATATAGCAAATACAATTATAAAAGGCCCAGTTAAATATGCCGGTGGGGCATTAGAAACAGGGCGTTTATTTTCATATGATAGCGAAACGAAAAATATAATTGTGGATTCGAAAATATGGCGTGAATTTTCACTATTAGGATATTGGATACGCGATGCAGTAATATTGCGTTGGGCAGAGCTTACGTCAGAAATCGCAGGAAAAGAGATTAAGGTCAGTGAACTAATAGATTTGCTTTTGCGTCGCCCTTTTTCGGAACGGGATGTCAATGAGGCAAGATCAACTTATGTCAAACTAGATGATGTGGAATGCACTTGGTCCGGCAAGAAGATTTCAGGTAGCTTTGATGTAGACCATGTTATCCCGTATTCATTGTGGCACAACAATGACTTGTGGAATCTCATGCCCGTCCTTCCTAGAATTAATAATATGAAGCGAGACAAACTTCCTTCAAGGCCATTGCTGATGAAACGTAAGGAGTGTCTCATTAAATATTGGGAGACAATGTACCAAGCGAGACCAGTCCGTTTTGAGATTGAAGTGTGTCGATTCATTGGCTCTAATTCAATGCCTGCAAACTGGAAGAACAATGTGTTCGCCGGTGTCATTGAAGCTGTCGAGATAACTGCCGCACAGAAAGGATGCGAAAGATGGGAGCCTTAAGTAACATAAAGATTAAGAAATTTTTTTCACTCGTTTGCCACCGGCACTATCTATCTAATTCAGAGATGAATGTTATCTGAAAAAGTTGGCTATTCCGGTTTTGTTGTGCAGCGAAACAGGGATAATTTATAGCAATGAGATCTCTCATCTTCATATTTGATGTAACGTCATCTGTAGCAGGCATTGCAAAAAATGCCTTCAGAGCATCAGACATTCCTTCTGGACAAATCGTTGCGATTCGATAGACTCCATTGCTCATAGTTTTTGCCTCTGCCATGTCAGCCACGAATTAATTTCCACTTCGAAACCTGTCCTGAATTCAGCCGGCCCGAGCACCTTGATGTTCGGCAGCCACATCTTGAGCGTTTCCCTCACCTCCCCGAAGTGTCCCACCTTCAGGCTGACGATGAGCGACCCGTCGGGCTTCGTTTCCCTGATCTCCTGCGTGGGGAAGATCTTCCGCCGCCTGAAGTAGTCGGCCGCTTTCGGGTTCACCTCGATGAGCACCTCCAGGTTGCGCTCCTCGCAAAACCAGATGTTCGCGCTCTGCCGCAGCAGCTCGTCGAGGTTGGCAGGCACGGCGGGGAAGCTCTCAGGCAGCATCTTGAGATCTTTCAGCTTGTCCAGGGCGTAGCGCTTGACGATGCCCGTGCCGTCCTCTTTTGCCACGAGGTACCAGAAGCCGTCGTAGTGGACGATGCGGTAGGGGTCGGCTGTGGCCGGGTGGGTGTTCTTTCCCGAGGTGTAGTGGAAGGTTAGGCGCCTTCTGAGGCGGATGGCCTTGAGGAGCCGGTTCATGAGACGGGCATCGAGGGGCACCGACTCGTCGACGTGGATGTAGACGGGCTGGGAGGCCGAGGCCTGGTAGAGGCGGTTGAAGACCTCGCCTGCGGCCTTCTGGAAGGGCTCGCCCAACTGGGAGACGGCGCACTTGAGGGCCACGATGAGGGCCAGCTCGTTTTCGTCGAAGAGCTCGTAATTCTTGAAGATGTCCTTATCGAGGCGATAGATGCCAGGGCCTGCCTCGGTGACGGGGAAGCCGCACTGCTTGAGGAAGGCGAGGTCCCGCTGGATGGTGCGGGCCGTTGTGTGAAACTCCCGGCTAAGGGTGGCCGTCGTCACCCGCTCCTTCTCCAGGAGGAGCTTCAGCATCTGGCCCACGCGCATCAGGCGCCTGTGGGTGTTCTTCTGGGCTGTCATGGGGCACTCTCTCTGTTCCACGATGCGATCTATTTATGCAAGAGGTTTGCCGGGCAAGCAGCTTCGCTGTCGATACGGGTTCATGGGTTCAAGGGGTAAAAGTAGAAGAGCCGCAAGACAGGGCCGCAAAGCGGCGGAATCGGGAGTCGGGAGAAAGGAACAGTGCCCAGGAGTCATCCCATACATTGCCGCATGCGAAAATCATATCCTGGGCGGCCGGCGATTTCAGCAGACGGGCGCGGTCACTGCAGTCGCGCCTTGAACACGCGCAGGTCCTCGTTGATGATGCGCCAGATGATCTTCAGATCGATTCCGAAGTAGTCATGCACGATGCGGTATCGCAGCCCGACGATTTTCGGCCACTCGATGTCGGCGAATTGCGCTTTGAACTCCTGGGGCAGACGATTTGCCGCCTCCCCGATAATCTCGAGATTTCTCACGACGCATCTTGGGTTTTCTCATCCGCCATGAATCCCTCCAGCGAGAGGTCCCTGGTGTATCGCTCGATCTTGTCGATGGCTTCCCGGATGTCGTCCAGGAGGAGTTCGCCGTCCGCTTAGACATAAATCAAGTCCTGCTCGATGGCTTTGAGATAACGGCGCTTGATGGCACCGCGGGACACCAGTTCCACGGGAAGCCCGAGCATCTTCTCGATGCGGTCCGCGAGGGTGACGAATTCCAGTCCGATCGAGAGGTCGACGTCCACGAGAATATCCACGTCGCTGTCCTGCCGCTGTTCGTTTCGGGCGTAGGAGCCGAACAGGGCGATACTCTGCACCTTGAACTGCGCTGCCAGGTTGCGCTTTTCTCGAGCGAGGATCTGCAAGATGTCTTCCCGTGTCTTCATCGTCTACTCCTTCAGTTCTGCCGCCGGGTACCTTTCCCGCTGAATGCGTCAGGCGACACGCTGCTTCTATCTGGCATGAAAAGCCAATGAATGCAAGTATTTTGCCGGTTTCGTTCTCCCTTTCCCTGGCACCGTTCGATAAACCCTTCGACTCGCTCAGGGTCGCGAGCTTGGCGAACCGACGCACGGCCCTGATCCGGTCGAAGGGCCCCCCGCCAGGGAAGAGGGAAATGTGTGAATGCCTCTCCCGTCGCGCACGAGGGGCTGATGGACCAGGGAATTTCACCCTCTTTCCAGGGCAGCGTCGCTGCAGTGACACAAAGAGGGCTTCCGGCGTCGGGCTTCAGGAATCCGGAGAAGAAGAGCAGGCAGAAACAAGGAAATCCCCCTGACCCCCTTTGAGGCTGTGTCGTAATGCCTCTTTCATCATTCCGCACAAGCGGAGCGCGGTGCGGAAACCAGCCTTTTCAGGACTTCCGGATGCCCGCTCCCCGCCTTCGCGAGGACAAGCTTCGCGGGCATGACAAAATTCGTTCAATTTCCCGATTGCGACACAGTATCTCTGTGAAGGGGGGGAAGTGGGGCAAAGGATTGGCCCATCCTACCGATCTGTCCTGTAGACATCCCGCCGGTGGCCAACCTTCACCACGATGACCTTTGACCGATCATCCTGAATTTCATAGATGATGCGATAGACTCCCTGGCGCAGCCGATATCGCTCCTGGCCGGAGAGCTTTTCACATCCGGGGGGGCGGGGATTTTGCGCCAGCAGCTCAAAGCACTTCAGGATGCGATGGACATCTTTCGAGGGAAACGCCCGCAGATCCTTGGCCACGGATTTCTTGAAGGCGAGCTCATATTTTCCCATGCGCCTTCAGATCCTTCAGGAGCGCTTCGTACGTCATTTCCGGTTCCCTGACGCGCTCATCAAAAGCTGCAAGATCCTCCTGGTCTTCGCGCAAGGCCATGCGAATGGTCTCATTGACGAGATCGGACATGGAACGCCCGGTATGGATCGCCTTGAGGCGCAATGCGCGGTGCAGATCGGGGTCCAGGTAGATTGTGGAACGCTTTGCGGATTCACTCATTTGCTCACCTCGGGTGCAAGCGTAGCATCATAACGCTATGATGTCAAGACGGAATAACGTCGCGCTTGCGGAGAGGGCAAGCTGAAAGGGTAGTCTGAGGGCGGCGATTCAGCCATGACAACCTTTGCGGTCTTGGGGTTTCGCTGAATCATGCCTTACCATATGAAACAGCGACTTTCAATTTGCAGGGATGATTTTTGCGCTGGATCAGGGCGTTGAAGGGGTGAAAACCCCGGGCGGTGAAACCATTCGAGATACTCAGAACGGAAACTTCCCCCCCTCACCCTGACCCTCTCCCGCCGAGGGAGAGGGAAAGTTGTGGATGGGGATTTTCCCCCGACAGAGGGCTGTCGGGGCGGCCTTTTATATAAGGAAGGAGTGGCGATAATGGGCTCAGACAATCACAAAACTCCCGGCCGCCTGTTTCCGCCGGGAGGGAGGGGGGCTTATGGAGAATGCGATCAGGGGCCATCTGGAGGGCATCAGGTTCGGCGAGGTGCAGCGGCACCGCAACATGGCCGTCTGGCCGATCTTTGCGGCCGTCGACGGCGGCCCGCAGTACATGACCATGAAGGAGGCCCTCGCGGGCGGGTTTCTCACGGTCACCGAGGTGAGCGCGGGGGGCACGGTGCCGGAGCTCAAGGTCGTCAACAGCGCTTCCGTTGCCGTGCTCATCCTGGATGGGGAGGAGCTGGCCGGGGCCAAGCAGAACCGCATCGTCAACACGACGATCCTGCTTCGGCGCCAGTCCGAGACAATCATCCCCGTGAGCTGCACCGAGCAGGGGCGCTGGTCGTACGTGTCGGAGCGCTTCGACGACTCGGGCCACATCGCGGCCCACCGGGTGCGGGGCGTGGCCAAGCGGAGCGTGACGGAGAGCCTCAAGGCGGGCCTGCTGTTCCGGTCAGACCAGGGGGCCGTGTGGGACAACGTCGCGGACGTGCTCCAGGACTGCCGCGTGGACTCCTCCACGGGCGCCATGAAGGACGCCTTCGACTCCCGGGCGGGGGACATCGACGAGTACCTGGGCAAGTTCGTCTGCCTGCCCGGCCAGAAGGGCCTCTTCGTCCTCATCGACGGCAGGGCGGCCGGGATGGACATGGTGTCGCTCGAGTCGGCCTACGCCTCGCTGCACCCCAAGCTCGTCAAGAGCTACGCCATGGAGGCCGTCGCGCTGGGCGGCAGGGACGGGAAGCCCGTCCCCGAGGGCGCACCGCAGGCGTTCCTCGCCGAGGCCCTGGCCTGCACGGGGCAGCGCTTCAAGTCCGTGGGGCACGGCTGGGACTTCCGCCTCGAGGGCAGGGGCATGGTGGGCTCGGCCCTGGTCTACAACAAGGCGCTCATCCACGCGGCCTTCTTCCGCGTGACCGAGGCCGAGAGGGCGGGGCACATGTCGGGACTCTCGCGCAGGCGCGGGTTCCGCGGGTGAAGTGAATGCGGCCGGGGGAAAAATGGGGACAGTCCCCATTTTCCACCCGGGGGCTCTCCGGCCCCTTTTCCCCTCTCCCCACCGCGGGAGAGTGCAGGGATGAGAGGGACCTGAGGGCCGGAGCACAAGTCGGTGCGGCCCGGCATAAAGAGCACGAAAGAGCAATGCAGACCGACATTGTAAGGGAATACCACGGAGGTGACGTCATGAAAGGCCTGGTTTGTATCGCCGTTGCGGTTCTGTCGCTCCTGGGGGCCGCGCTGTATGCCATGGAGCCTGCGGGCTCAGACGCGGGTCCTGCTAGGGAGAGGCCGGCGGCCATGGCCTTCAGGCCAGGCTCCGAGCCGGCAGAGGGCATCGAGGACATTCGGTGGGGCGCCGCCGTCGGCGAGTACACGGGTCTTGCGCCCCGCGGGTGCAACGTCTACGGCTTTGAGGAGCTGTGCCGATATAGTGTGGAGGACAAAGTGGATGGCAACGAAGAGGTGGAGGTCGATCTGCTGTTCTGGCGGGGCCGCCTCTTCGGAGTGGAGCTCTCCGCGCAGGGCAGGAGGAACTGGGCGCCCTTCCGCAGGATGGTCTTCGACGAGTTCGGGGGACCCGCCGAGCCGGCCGCGGGAACCGAGTTCGAGTGGCGCGGGGAGAAGGCGATCGCGCACCTGTCGTATTCGCCCCGCAGCCGCAGGTCGTCGCTGCTGATCGTCTCCGCGGAGATCGGCGACGAGATGGGACGCGCCGCGGGGCTGACGGGGCGCTGACGGGGTGCGCGAAACAATGACGGCGAAGATCTACAAATTCCCCAAAGGGGCCGGAAAGCAGGCGGAGCCGGAGAAGCCGGCAAGGGTGGAGAAACCGGCCGCCCTTGCGCGGCCGCCGCGGGTCCTGCTCATCACTGGGCAGGCCGAGGCGAAGGAGCTGCTGTCGGAGGCGCTCGGGAAGTCCGGCTGCGATGTGACGCATTACCCTTTCGACGCGCGGTACTACCCGGCGATCCTGCTCGATCTCTTCGAGAAGAACCGCTTCGACGTCGTCATCCCGACGAACCTGGGGATCCCCTTCGTGTATCTGCCCGACCTTGTGACGCTCACGCGGAAGTTCGGCAAGGGGGCGGGCATCGCCGTCATCTCGGGCTGGGTGCAGGACGACTTCATCGCCGAGCTGGCGAAAATCCCCCGAGCGGTATTTTTTACCGCGCCTGTGAAACTCGAAGAGTTCACGGCCAAGGTCCGCGAACTGGCGGCTGTGGGTTCGGAGGCGAAGGAGGAGAGGTCGAAGAAGCTTCCGCGCGTGCTCGTGCTGCTAGCGGACGCGAAGGACAACCACGTCGCACAGTGCTTTCTCGACTGGCTGGTTGACCGCTACAGGGGGGTACTGGACATCCGGGGGATGGTGCACCATTCCACCAAGAGTTTCCTGCTCCTTGCCTCCGCGACGCCGATCAACCTCTTCGTCGTGAACTTTACGACTCTGTGGGCCCCCGACCCCTCGTTCAAGGGCACCATGGATTTTGCCAGGCACCTGAAGGCGCGATTCGGAAGGCCTGTCATCATGCTCAGCGGCTTCGAGGATGCGATTTTCAAAGGTCAGGCCATTGCTGCAGGCGTGGATGCCTACTTCAGGCTGCCGCTGGATCTCGAAAATGTCGGTTTTGCGATGGACAGGCTGCTGAATGTGAAGTGAGGCTGCGCGCCATGCCCAGGTGCAGGAACTGCGGAAAGCGGTTCGAAGAGGAGGAGAGGGCAAAGATCCCCGTGGAGAAGCTGAGCAAGATCCTCATTCCCTCTCCCCGGGCGGGAGAGGGTTAGGGTGAGGGGGAAAGATGGAGGTCACGGGATGACGCAATCAAATCGCAGAGACGTACAGCAGCAGCTTTTCGAGCCCGGGATGTTCGAGCGGGCAGTCGCGGAGGGCACGGGGGCGCCCCGGGCGCAGGCCCCGCGGTTTCTCGTCGTCGACGACGAGCCTGAGGGGCGCGCCCTGGTCACGGGGGTGATCCTCTCGCGATGGCCCGGGGCGGTGATCCGCCACGCGGCGGGCAACGCCGAGGCCTTCCAGGTGCTCCTGGGGTTTGCTCCCGACATCATCGTCACGGAGCTATCCCGCGCGGGCGGGACGGGCTACGAGTTTCTGCGCAAGTTGAGGCAAAGCCCGCAGCTGGCACGGACGCCGGTGGTGCTCAGCTCGCGACGGGGCGGCGAGGGGGATGCCTTTGGGATTTCCGTCGATGGACTCCATGAGGCGGCGGGCCGGCGCATCTCGCAGGAGGCCATGCTGGCGGCCCTCTTCGAGTCGCTCCTGGGGCGAGGGGCGGTGTCGGCCGCAGTTTCCAACAGGGGGGAGGCAACATGAAGCGGATCACGGCACTTTCTCTTTTCCTGGCCTTCCTCGCGGCGGCCCAACCGTGTGCAGCCGCGGATTGGGCCGTGCTGGGCGAAACGCAATGGGGGATGGTCCACTTCGACCGCGCGTCGGTCAAGAGGGTTGGCCCGCTCGTGAGCGTGTCGTCCAGGCAGATGCTCAGGCCGGAGGCTGCTGCGGCCGTGGCCGAGGCCCTGCCGGAACTGTTTCACGTGGCCTATTCCATCTCACATGACGTGATCGATTGCAGAAAGGGGCGTTACACGTTGATGCGCATCGTTTTTTACGACCGCGAGCATCGCATCCTACACGACACGGCAGACGACAGGGGAAAATACCGGGAAATCGGGCCCCGGCCGATCCCGCCCGACACGCCGATCGGCTGGCTGGCGGAGACGGTGTGCGGGCCGCCTGATACGCATCCGAAACGCTGAGAACAATCTGACTATTCAGGGGGGGCGGCGATGTGGCTCATGACGGATTTCGGGTTTTTCAGCATCGTACAGAAAGAGGGTGAGCAGAACCTGACCGTGCGCGCCAGGGTGAGGCAGGACCTGCTCAATCTCAAGGAACGGTATCTGCCCGGCCTCGGGGCGATCGAGGAGACGCAATACGCCGACTACCGCTACCGCGTGCGCGTCCCGCGGGAGGTCTTCGCCGAGGCCCTGCGGGACATCGCCCTCGACATCGACTACCCCAACTTCAAGAACTCCGTTGCGCGCAGGCAGGGAAAGGCGCGGGCGCGTGCCTACGAGGACGTCTGGCAGCGGCTCTACGGCCTGCAGGCAGGCGACGGTGCGTGAGGATATAGCCCTACTCCGCACTTGACATATATCTCATGAGGCGTCAGGCTTGGCACGGATAGGCGAGGTGCGATGCATGAAGGAAGTGACAGCAATGACGCTGCGGAACCGTCTCGGGCAGATCCTAGAACAGCTTGAGATGACGGGAGAACCCGTCCTGGTACGCAAGGGCAGGAAGGCCAGAGCCGTGATGATCACCCCCGAGCAGTTCGAACAGCGCTTTCTGGTCTACCAGGCCGAGGAGAAGAAAAGGGAGCTGCTGGCGAAGATCAAGGCGTCCCGGTCCGCACGGATCGGCCGCAAGACCAGCTTGGAGATCCTGCGCGAGCTGAGAGGCTACGGGAAAGGATCTGGGTGATCGATTAACCGATGTCTGCAAACGGCTTAAACTGGGGGCACGGTCGGCGTGGTGACCCGACATGGCCAACACATGTTATTTAGAGGGATATTGAATGTTTTTGTCTTCGCGGTTTGATGAAGCGCTGGCCTACGCCCACGGGGCGCATCGCAGGCAGCTCCGGAAGGGGACGCAGATCCCCTACATCGCTCACCTGATGGCCGTCGCCGCGATCGTCCTCGAAAACGGCGGGGACGAGGACGCGGCCATCGCGGCCCTTCTGCACGATGTCATCGAGGACGGGGGAGGAGATGCGGCTCGGCAGGAAATCCGCCGCCGCTTCGGGCAGCGGGTCGTGGATATTGTGAATGAGTGCACCGACGCCGAGGTCATCCCCAAGCCGCCCTGGCGCGAACGGAAGGAGAAATACCTCGCCCATCTGCGGCATGCCTCCCCTCCGGCACGCCTCGTGTCCGCGGCCGATAAAGTTCACAACGCACGCGCGATCCTCGCGGATTACCGGGTCGTGGGCGAGGCCCTCTGGGAGAGGTTCAACGCAAGCCGCGGGGAAACCCTCTGGTACTACCGGGAGCTTGTGGCGGCCTTCAAGGAAGGCGGCACGACGCCCCTCATCGAGGAGTTGGAGCGGGTCGTGAACGAACTGGCGAGACTCGTCAAGGAGCGCAACGGCTAGGCAACACGAACACAGCGGTGATTTAGAAGCGACTTGCCCCGCCATATAGCGATGCAGGCACTATTCAGTTGGGGTAAAAAAGTGGGGGGAAAGACGCCATTTTTGAGTGCAGGGTCATTGCGTCTTGCCCGGCGCAGGCTCTTCTTCCGATGTGATGAACGTGTACACGGCCTTCCCCAGGCCGGAGCAGGCCTCGCGTTCCGTTCCTGAAAGGATCGCCAGCGTGTCTCCGACCCTTCCTGTGACATCCGAGGATGCCGTCCCTGACTTGACCCGGTTCTTCGTGTCGAGGACGGCGGCCCGGAATGAGGCATGACGCGCCGATGTCCGGATGTCGACCACGATGAGATATCGGACGTTCATCGCCGATACACGGGCTTGCACATCCCCCTTTTGCAACGAATCAAGAAGGGCTTCGAGTGCGCGAGGCGCGTTGTCGAATGTCAGCCCCGGGAATGCCGTCGATCGAAAGTCGCTGCCCGTGATGGTCTCGATGAGCGGCCCGTCGGAGCGCATCGCCGCCCGCAGGCACTCCGTCAGCTCCCGTTCCTTCTCTTCGGAGTCCTTTCTCTGGTTGTCGTGCACATGGCGCTCGAGCAGGATGACCGCCCTTTCCTGTGCACCCAGACCGGTTCGATGAAAACGCTCCTGCTTGACCTGGGCGGCCCGCGACGCGCAGGAACACAGGATCATCAGGGACAATACCCCCGCAAAGACGGTCAGCAAGAACTTCTTCATGCCGGGCAACCCCCAAGTCAGATTGGTGGGTCGGTACAACTTCTTCCGCGGCGGCGCAAGTCCGGAGATCCGTTTATTTCCAAGCCGCAATCCGGTCCAGGGCGCAAAATGGCGGGCTCCCATTCGAAAATGCCTCATGCTCGAGGCCTGAGGCGGCGTGCCGAACCCTTCACCGGCCCCCGCTATTTCAGCTCGGACAATCTCGCCCGCGCGACCTTGGCCTGCTGGGTCTGGGGGTATTTCTTCACGATCTGCTGGTAGACGATCTTGGCGCTCTTGTCGTCACCGAGTTTCTGGAACGACATGCCCTGCTTCAACAGGGCGTGGGGCACCTTCTCGCTCGTCGGGAAACCCTTGATCACCTTCTCGTACTCGACGATGGCCTTCTCGTACCGGTCCTCGACGTACCAGGTCTCGGCGATCCAGAACTGGGCGCTGCCCGAATAGGGCGTCCTGGGGTGCTGTTTCAGGAACTTCTGAAACGCCTCCCGGGCCTTGGCGTTCTGACCCTCCTTGAAGAGTTTGTAGCACTCGTTGTAGGCGGCCATCGGGTCTGTCTTCGCCTCCGCGGCAGGCCCCCCTGCCGCCGTCTCGGGTCGTTGCCACTCCGTCTCCGCCTTGCCCTGCTTCAGGGCGGCTTCGATGTTGCCGACCCGGACGGCCAGGTCATCCAGCTGTTTCTTCAGGTCCCGGCCCCTGTCCACCCCCTCCACCTGGCCCCGCAGCGTCCGCAGCTCGTCGCGGACCAGCCCGAGATCGGCCCCGAGGTTGGCCTGGCCGGTCCGGATGTCCCGCACCGTCTGCGCGTAGTTCTTCTCGAACTGGTCAAGGCGGGCCTGGAGCTTTTCCACGTCGCCGCCGCGCGGGGCGATGTCCTCCCGCAGGGGTCTGCTCGGCGCGGCGCACCCGATGAGGGACGTCAACGTCCAAACCCCCGCCAGCACCAACGCCAGAACGATCCCGTGTCGTTTCATGCTCCTCCCTCCTTCGAGAACCGTGTGGACTTCGCGCCGGGGTCCCAATGCAACAGTGGGCTTATCTTAGACCGCCTCACCCGAGGCCCGTCAATATAAATCTGGGTTCGGCGGGTCGGTCCCGGGAACGGGGGGGCGTCGCAAGGCGGGGAATGCGGGCGAAAAATGGGGACTGTCCCCCTTTTTTCCGATTTCGTCTTGACAAACGGCATGCCGTCCGCAACGATACACCTCGGCGCGGCGCTGCGAAACGGGCGGCTTTTGGACAGCAGCAGACCACGGCGCCCGGGGCCTGCGAGACGAGGTACCCCTGACGGATAGGGAACGGGGTGTGCCTGCAGCGTCACGATCACGACGGATTGCCACGAGGAGCTGCACGATGCCAAAGGAGATCACGAAGAAAGGAACCGACGGTCAGATCGAGAGCACAAAGGGCCGCGAGATGGAGGTCCTCGAGCCGCAACAGCGGGTCTTCCCCTTCATCAGCTTCCACTACTCGTACAGGGAGATCTCCTCCGTAAACGGCCTCACACGCATCCGCTCGAAGGAGAAGCGGTTCACCGACGGCAGGCTGGAGTCGGAGGAGTTCGAGGGCACCCTCGGCGGCCATGTATACGGGGACGTGGTGTCCGGCATGCAGCGGCAATTCCTCCGCCAGGTGGAAGCGTTCCTGAAGCCCTTTTCCATGATGCTGCCCTTCGGCCCGAAGGACCGCAAGGACGGCGGCAAGTGACGAGTCGGCACCCCGCCGGACGCCCGGCTGCCGGAACCCCATGATCGTCCGGGAGATCACCGCAAAATCCGTCCTCTCCAGGTCCCAGGTCTATGACTATGCCCTGAATCCCTACGTGGGATGCAGCCACGGGTGCCGGTACTGCTACGCCGCATTCATGAAGCGGTTCACCGGCCACAGGGAGCCGTGGGGCGCGTTTGTCGACGTCAAGATCAACGCGCCGGAGCTCCTGGCGAGGGAAATCAGGAGAAAGCCCGTGGGCAGGGTCTGGGTCAGCGGCGTCTGCGACCCCTACCAGGCTGTCGAGAAGAAGTACCGGCTGACGGGACGCTGCCTCGAGATTCTCCGCGAGAACCGGTGGCCCGTGACCATCCAAACCAAGTCGGCGCTCGTCCTGCGGGATATCGAGATCCTGGCCCGGTTCGAGGACATCGAGGCCGGGTTTTCCATCGCGACGGCGGACGAGACCGTGCGGAAGCTCTTCGAACCCGGGGCCTCCCCCATCCGGGACAGGGTCCGCGCGCTGGATGTCCTCCATGCGCGGGGGGTCCGGACGTACGCCATGATCGCGCCCATCCTCCCCGGTGCGGAGGGGCTGATCGAGGAACTCCCGGGAAAGGTGGATTACGTCCTGATCGACCGGCTCAATTACGCCTATGCCGACCGGGTCTACAGGAACAACCGGATGGAGTGGGCCCGGGAGGATTCTTTTTTCTCGGGGAAGGCGAAGGAGCTGAAGGCGGCTTTCGAGAGGGAAGGCATCCCCGTTGAGGTGGTGTTCGGCGGGTAAGCAATGCAGGCAGGCCGTCGGGCCTGCCTGCCTTCCATGTCTGCGGTGCCCCCTTTGCTTATTCGATGTTGGCGCTTACCACCGCCGCCATCTGCATCATGTCGATCGTCTCGCCTTCCTTGAGGTTCGTGAAGTCGACGACCTTGCCGGACTTCGTCTTGGTCTGCGTGTTGTTGAAGATCTTGACGAGCTTCGCATCGGCCACGATGAACTTGCCGGCGTTCTCGGGCTTACCGTTGACCGTGCTGGTCTGCAGCCCATTGGCCTTGATGTAGTCCCACAGCCTCTTCGTGATCTCGGTGCGGGGCAGCGCGTCGGCCCCCAGGAAGGCCGCAAGGTCCGCCTTCAGCTTTACCGGCTTGTTCAGTCCTTTTTCCTCTGCCATGTGTATGCCTCCGTTCTTGGGTGGTCTTTGTCCCGTCAGATCCGACAGGGGCAGAGTATACGGCCTGCCGCGCTGCATGTCCAGGCAATCTTGACGGCGCCGATCGGCGCCCCGTGTGCCGGCCGGTTCGGGGCGGGCCTTCCCGTTGAGGCGTCGGCGTCCCCGGGCACGGAAGTTGAATGATGGGTCCGACGGGGCGTCCCTCCCCCGGGTGCCGCCCGAAACACGGTGAGATCCCCCGCCGCGGCGGGGCAAGGAGAGCGAACATGACGAAGAAGATCATCCTGGTGCTGAGCGTTGCGCTGATGGGGTGGGCGTTGACGGCCCCGCCCTGCGCTGCGACGATGTATCTCGTCACGATTCCCGACGTGAGAAACACGCCCAAGGAGGAAGCGGAGAAAATCCTCAAGGCCAAGGGCTTCCAGGTGGCATTCGAAGAGGGACAGGCCCAGATGTCCACGCAGATCGGCAAGGTAATCGACCAGAAACCCGCCGGCGGCGGCTACCTTTTCGCCGAGAAGCGCAAGACGATGCTCGTCACCCTGACCGTAGCCACGAAGGGCTCCTTCGTGCCCATGGTGCTGCTGATGACGGAGGCGGCCGCCGTCGATGCGGTGAAGAAGGCGGGCTTTGTCCCGAAGGTCGAATACGTCCCGGAGGAGACCGGCGGGATGATCGGGAAGGTCAAGAACACCGACCCGGCCCCTTACCTGGCACTGGCGCCGGGCGGGACGGTGACCCTCAGGGTGGGCGCCGCGGCCCACGCCATGCCGAACTTCATCGGCCACTACGTGCAGGGGGCAAGGCAGAGCATCGATCTGCTCAACAGCGTCAAGCCCCTGGGTCTGAAGACCGCCGTCACCCAGGGGAAGACCACGGGGGTTGCGCAGGACGACCAGAAGATCTACGAGCAGTCACCCGCGCCGGGCACGCTGCTGAAGGCCGGCACCGAGATCCGCCTCACCGCGTACAGGTACGTGGCCCCCCCGCCGCCGCAGAAGCCGCCCGATCCTGGAAAGGTCGTCATGCCGGACCTGGTGGGCAAGTCCGAGAAGGAGGCCGTGGAGACCCTCCAGAAGGCCGGTTTGAAGGTCACCGTCCGGTACTTCTCGAACCCGCGGCTCCGCGCCCCCGGCCGGGTCCTCGCGCAGTCCGTCGCCGCGGGCGAGCAGACGGCGGGCCCCGTTGTCCTGACCGTCGGGGGGAAATAGGGCAGGGGTGTCGAGGGATCAGGCGGGGGAAGCTGCGGCCGGTCGGCGCGGGGTCGCCTGCCCCCCGGCGCTGCGTTTGCGTGAAAGCAAGGGATGTGTTAGTTTCTTGCCGCCCGCTGTTTCCGCTTACCAAACCCAAAGGAGGTTTTCATGAAGGCACACGTCAAACTGCTCACGGTCCTGTTGGCCCTCTTTATGCTGGCCGTCCCGCTTTCCCCCGTGTCCGCCCAGGTCGCCCCCAAGGCGCCCGCGGCGGTCAAGGACATCCCCAAGACCCCGCCCGTGGCGGACAACCCGATCATCCAGAACTTCAACGTCGGCCCGTCGGTGGTCGTGCAGGGCGACCCCGTCAACGCCGGCTGGCAAGTCGTACGCGGTCCGGGGGGCAGCCCCGTCGTCTCGGCGGTCCTCACCGTGGACGGCGCCACGTGGGCAAGTGCCGGCGGAGCCGAAGTGTACAACAGTTCCCCCCGGCCGTTTCCCTGGGTCGGTGAAAAGACGTTCACGCTGACCGTGCGCAACGCGGCGGGCAAGACGACAACCCAGTCGAGGACGGTACGCGGCGTCTCCCTGGCCGATGCGCTGAACAACGTGAAGATCGTGAACATGGAGGCCAACCCCTATAGGTTCAGCGTCGGGCAGCCGATCGACTTCCAGGTCCAGATCAGCAACGCGAACCCGGGCCTCGTCCTGAAGCCCGTGAACATTTTCGTCACGCAGGGAACCCGGGTGGTGGGCAACCGGACCAATATCAACCTCGCCCCCGGCACCCAGGTGATCACCCTGCAGGACACCGGGTTCACGGCCACGGGCGGCTATTACGTGGTCGACGTCGAGTTCAAGGGGCAGCACAAGACGCGCAACTTCGCCACGAAGCAGGTGCCGATGTACACGATCGAACCGGTCAGCCCGCAGTGAGACGGCGGCGCGCAAGCCCAGGGCGTGCAACCTGTCGCATGACACGCGGCGCGGGGGAGCGCAAAGGCGGGGGACGGTTTCCTAAATGGGGACTGTCCCCCTTTTTTTATCCGGGTTGGGCCAGGGAGAACTGGATCTCGACGCGGCGGTTCCTCGTCCGGTTCTCGTCGCTGTCGTTGGCGGCGAGGGGGCGCTCGTCCCCGAAGCCCCGGATGGAGAGCCGCGCGGGCTCAATGCCCATCCCGACGAGGGCCCGGGCGACCTGCGTGGCCCGTTCGACGGAGAGCTCCCAGTTGGAGGCGTAGCGCCGGCTGCGAATGGGGCGGTCGTCCGTGTGGCCGTGGATAGCGACGGCAAGCGCGGGGCGGCTCCGGATCACGGCGGCCAGCCGTTCCAGCAGGGGCCCGACGTCGCCCCTGACCTCGGCCTGCCCGGAGTCGAAGAGGATGCGCTCGGGGAAGGTCAGGACGATCTGCATGGCGCGCTTTTCCACCGTCACGTCCCGGCCCGCGGCCGCGAGCAGCTCCTTCTCCAGGATGTCTGCGTCCTGTGGCGCCCGCTCAGCGGGGGCGGCGACGGCCGCGGGCGGGGCCGCCGCCGTCTCCTTCTGCTTCTGCAGGCTCAGCCCGAAGAGCAGCACGAAGCAGACCATCAGCAGCATGAAGACGTCCGTCAGGGTCAGCAGCCAGATCTCGTTGCCCGCGTCGGCGGGCGGCGACTTCTTTTGAAAGCGCAGCGTCGCGGCCGCCTTCTTCAGCGGCAGCCGCCCGATGGCCTCTTCGCCCGCGTTGCGGGTGGGGGCTGCGTCCGGCATCGTTCTCACTTCGCCTGCTCAGGGGAGGGGACGAGCGCAAGCCCGGCCCGCCGGGACTCCCGCCGGGGGATGCCCAGGGTCGCCGAGAGCGTCTCGAGCTTGTAGCGGATCGCCCGCGGGTGCTCCTGGTCGTAGAGGTCGAGAACCCCCTCCTGGATGATGTCCATCTGCAGCTCGCTGAGGTCCATGTACTCCCGGAGCTTGTTGGACAGGGGCACGAAGCAGAGGTTCGCGAGCACGACGCCGTAGAAGGTGCTCAGGAGGGCGACGGCCATCTGCCCGATCAGGTTCTGGGGGTCGCTGATGTGCCCGAAGATCCGGATGAGGCTGATGATGGTGCCGGCCAGGCCGAGGGCCGGGGCCAGGCGGGCCATGTTGTGGAGCATCTTGTGAGCGGTCTCGCACCGGCTGTGCATGCACAGGGCCTCCTTGAGCAGGGTCTGCTCGATCTTGTCCCGCGAGGAGTGATAGGCGATGAGCTCCACGCCCGTCCTGAGAAGGCCCGGGGGCAGCTTGGCGGCCTCCTGCTCCAGGGGGCGGATGCCCCGGCTTCGGTAGATGTGCGCCAGGCGGACGATGCCCTCGATGGCGGCCTGCATCTCCTCGCGGGCGGTGAAGGACTGCACGAGGAGCCGGGCCGTCCAGGTGAGCTTCGCCAGGGGGTAGGCGATCAGGGTGGCCGCGAGGGTTCCCCCGAGGACGACGAGCAGGGCGAAGAGATTGGACGCCGGTCCCATCTCCCGGACCTCGAGGTTGAACGTGACGGCGAAGATGATCGCCAGCAGTGCGAGCGAGCAGGCGGCTTGTCGGATCATGGGAAGGCTCCTTGTGTGGTCTTGCGTCGAACCCGTCAAAAGGCAGGATGCGTGCCACGGGGGGCCGCAGGCCGGCCATTTTTCAACCTCTTGAAATTCATAAGGTTATCGTTTTCCGCATCCGGGTGCTCAGGCCCCGCGCAGCGCCGTTCGGCCCGCGGGGCGGGAAAAATTTTCCGCTGCCGTGCGGAGGGCGGGCAATCGTCCCGGGCCGGGAGCGGATCCCCCCGGGGGGTCTGTCAACGGGACCCGGTGCCGGGCGTTTAGAAAAGCAGGTCTTACACGGCAGCGCAGAGGGCGGGATTGCCGGGCGATTTTGGGGTGGCAACCGCCGTCCAAAGAGAGTAAGTTACGCAACGGACCCGTCAGGGTCCGCAACGGAAAGACCAAGGCTCACTCGAGGAACAGACATGAAACTCAACGGCTCGTGGCAGCGCGCTTTGATCGGGGTCCTCGTCGTCGTGATGGCGCTCCCGGCACCGGTCTTTGCACAGAACAACATCCCCGTTTTCAGACAGGAGGAGCTCGACCAGATGCTGGCGCCCATCGCCCTCTATCCCGACTCGCTCCTGGCACAGATCCTCATGGCGGCCACCTACCCGCTGGAGGTCGTGCAGGCGGACCGGTGGGTCCGGGCCAACAAAAACCTGTCGCCCGAGGCGCGCAACGACGCCCTCGACCGGCAGAACTGGGACCCCAGCGTGAAGGCCCTCGTGGCTTTCCCCGACGTCCTGGCCATGATGAGCGAGAAGCTCGAGTGGACCCAGAAGGTGGGTGATGCCTTCCTGGCGCAGGAGGCCGACGTGATGGCCACGATCCAGGATCTCCGGGCCAAGGCCTACGCGGCGGGCAACCTGCGGTCGACCCCGCAGCAGACCGTGAGGCGGGAGGACACGATCATCGTCATCGAGCCGGCCAACCCGCAGGTGGTGTACGTGCCGGTCTATAGCCCGATGGTGGTCTACGGCCCCTGGTGGTACCCGGCCTATCCCCCCTACGTGATCTACGCCCATCCCCCGGCAGCGGCGATCGCGACGGGCGTCATCGTCTTCGGCACCGCGGTCGCGGTGGCCGTCGCCTGGAATCACTGGTGGGGCTACTGGGACTGGCGGCACCGGCACGTCTACGTCAACGTGAACCGCACCGTCAACATCCACAAGACGACCGTCATCCACACGCGGCAGATCCAGACCACGGTCTGGCGCCACGAACCGGTGCACCGCAAGGGTGTGGCCTACCGCGACCCGAGGACGCGCGAGAAGTTCGCGCCGGCAAGCCGCCAGGCCGTGGAGATGCGCCGCGACTACCGCGGCTATGACGGGCGGGGACAGGCCAGGCCCGTCCCGGTGAGCGCAGGGCCGGCACCGGACAACCGGCACAGCCCTGCCGTTGCGAAGCCCGCGCCCGAGAAGCAGCCGGCCCCGGCTGTGACACAGCCGCCCGCCCATACCCGCCAGGCCCCGGCCGTCACGCCGCAGGCGCCGGAGAAGAAGGCCCAGCCGGCAGTGCAGCAGCCCCACACGCAGGCGAGGCAGGCCCCGGCTGTCGCGCAGCCGCCGGCGCAGACCCGCCAGGCCCCGGCCGTCTCCCGTCCCGCAGCCCCGGGCACGGTCTACAGGGTTGATCAGGGCGGCAAGGTCCGCATGGAAAGCACCCGGGGGCGCGAGAGCCTCTCGTCGCCCAAAGGGAAGCAGCACGAGGCGCCGAAGGACGCCCCTGCCTCACGGTCCGGCCCGGCCGAAAAGTCTGCACCCGCCGGTAAAGGCGGAGGCCAGAAACACGAAGGCGGCCACGGCCGCAGGTAGGCAAACGACGGGACATCGTCGGTCGATCACAACGGACACGCGCTTTTCGATGGAGGACCCCCATGGTTTCAACCTCTCGTCACGACGGAGCGAGGCCGGCGCTGCGGATCGCCCTTGCCGCCCTCACAGCCGTCCTGATCCTCATTGGCGGCCCCGGGCCCGGGGCCCAGGCGGCCGCGCCGAAGCAGAAGACCTTCCCATCGCCCGAGGCGGCCGTCAAGGCCCTCATGGATGCCGTCCGGGCGGATGACGTCAAGTCGCTGACAGCCCTCTTCGGGCCCGGCTCGGAGGATCTCGTCTCGTCGGGGGACGACGCGGCCGACGCCCGGGACCGGGCCCTGTTTCTGAAGGCCTGGAATGAGGCGCACCGGCTGGAGAAAACCGGCTGGGGCAGGCGGGTGCTCTACGTCGGCAAGGACGATTGGCCCATGCCGGTGCCGATCGTGAAAGCAGGCAAGCGGTGGCGGTTCCAGACCGAGGAGGGCCGGCAGGAGATCCTCAGCCGCCGGGTCGGCGCAAACGAGCTCGGCGCCATCCAAACCTGCCTGGCCATCGTGGATGCCCAGAAGGAGTATGCCGTTCTCGACCGCGACGGCGACAAGCTGCTGGAGTACGCGCAGAAGTTCGAAAGCGAAAAGGGCAAGCGCGACGGCCTGTACTGGGAGACGGCGCCCGGCGAGCCCCTGAGCCCGCTGGGGCCCCTGGTGGCCCGCGCCACGGCCGAGGGGTACAAGAACCCCGAGCTGATGTCGCCCTACCACGGCTACTACTTCAAGATCCTCACGGCCCAGGGCGAACACGCCAACGGGGGCGCCTACAGCTACATCGTCGACGGCAGCATGATCGGCGGGTTCGCCGTCGTGGCCTGGCCGGCCCTGTACCGGTCCTCCGGCGTCAAGACCTTCATCGTGAACCACGAGGGCATCGTCTACGAGAAGGACCTGGGGCCCGAGACGGCGAAGCTCGCGGCGGCCATGACGGTCTTCGACCCCGATTCGACCTGGAGGAAGGTCGAGGTCAAGTAGACAGCGCACCGACCGGCGCAAGGAAGGCCGCCCCACGCAGCGGGGGCGGCCTTTTTTTCCCGCTGTGCGGCAAGGAACGGCAAGGAAGACCTTGACGGACAGGGTAAGATGCTTGCATATGTCTTTGGAACATGAAGGGGAGGAGGCTGCGGCGATGCAGGTGTCGCGCGCCTTGGTCACGGCGAGGGAACGGTTGCAGAGGGGATGGGTCCTTCCCGGAAAGTCGGGTCAGCGACAAAGGGATGCCGGAGAGAACATGCGCGTGCGCCGGGGCATGACGGCAGGGATGATCCTGTGGGTTCTTTGCGGGGTCGGTCTGACGGCCTCTGCAGGAGCCGACAGCGGCGTGGCGGGCAGGCTGATCGCTGCAGGCGGCACGGCGGTGGCCTCGTCTTCCGTCGCGGCCGCCGGGCAGGCGGCGCAGTCGCCCAAGCGGGCAGGGGCGCAGGAAAGCGGCGAGACCTGGACGCGCCGGGAGGAGAGGGTCGTCTCCGGGGGCAACGAGCCGACGAGGGTCCGGATCCGGGGCAACGCCGTCCTCGTCCCCGTGACGGTCGTGTACGGGGGGCGGGAGGCCGACCTGCACCTGCTGCTCGACACCGGCGCCTCCGCGACGACGATCCACGCAGGGGTCGCCGATCAGCTGGGCATCGACCTGGGCCGGGCGAAGAGGGTCCGGGTCCAGGTCGTCGGGGGGGACGTTCTGGAGGCCCGTGCGGTTGCGCTCGACAGGCTGACGGTGGGGCCGCACACGAGGCGGGACGTGACGGTCGTCGTCGTGCCCCACAAGGGCCCCGCCGCCCGGTACGACGGGCTGCTCGGCATGGACGTGCTGCGGGGGCTCGAGTACCGGGTCGACTTCAAGAAGCAGGTGATCGTCTGGGAGTAGGCGGCTCGCTACTTCCTGAGCTCCCGCCCGAGCCTCTTTTCCACCGAGCGGATCTTCTCCGTGATGCGGTCGGCCTTCCCCGGCCGGTCGTCGATGATGATGGTCGTCAGCGCCCGGGGCGCTCCCCGCAGGGCCTCCCGGTGGCACGCACCGATCAGGGCCATCACCTCGTCCCACTCGCCCTCGACGATCGTCCCCATGGGCGTGAGCCGGTAGGGTAGGCCGCTGCCGTCGACGAGGTCCAGGACCCTCGCCACATGCTCGCTGATGCTCTCCCCCCTGCCGAGGGGGACGATGCTGAACTGCACCAGCATGACACACCTCCTGACCGATTTTCCGGGTGCCCCGTCGGCGGATGCTTGGGGCCCCCGGCAGAGTCTACCACAAAACCCCTTCCTTTCCGCCCGCCGCGGCGGGAACCGGAAATGGGGTGGCATTTCGGCGCAATCCCTGATAGAAATAAGCGCATCGTTCGGCGTGCCCGCACGCCGCGTGCCCCGCCGGCGGCCGGGGAAAACAAGGAGAAGGAGAGGACGGGACCCTATGGCATCGAAGGTCAAGCAGACGCAGCTGCGGAGGAGGGAGCAGTACGAACGGAAACTGAAAACCCGCCTGGCACTCCTGGCGGAGCGGGGCATGGAGCCTGCCCGGATCGGGAAGGACCCTCTCGTCCGCAGCCTGCGCGCCCAGATCGACGCCACCGACGCCCGGCTCAAGGCGATAGCCGCCATCGAGCGGCGGACGGCGGAGCTGGCGAAGATCAAGGCCGAGAGGGCCGAGGCGGAAAAGGCGGCCACGGCGCCGGCCCCCGCGAAGGCCGAGGAGGGCGGCAAGGAAAAGAAGGCGAAGGACGCGAAGAAGGCACCCGCGGAGGGCCAGGAGAAAAAGGAAAAGAAGGAAAAGAAGAAGAAGGAGGAAAAGCCGGAGTAATCCGGGCTTCCCATACAGCGCAATACGGTAAGACCAAAGGGCCGCCCTCCCGTCGGGGGGCGGCCCTTTCTTCTGTGGCCGCGGGCTCACCCGCGCGGGCCGCGATGGGCTTCCTGTAGAAGAGGCTTCGGCCCTTCATCGGCTCCCCCGACCCGTCCTGTTCCAGGGCGTGTTTTCATCCCCAGCACATTTTGCACGGAAGCGCCGCAGGAATCCCGGCGCCCGGCACCGCGCCGTCCCCGGGGGCACGTCGAGGCGGCATTCACGTTCGCCCCGAACGGGCGTCCCACAATTTTCTTGCCCGCTGCCACCAACGTTGTGCCGCCGGCCGCCGCCCGCGTGCCGCCTCAGAGGCGAAATCGGCCAGCAGGGAGCGAAAGGCCTCGGGGCGCTCCAGCTGGGGTGCATGGCCCACCCCCTCCCAGACGATCCACGCCGCCTGCGGCAGCTCGGCGGCCATCCGTTCCAGGGGCTCGCGCGGCACGACCCGGTCACGATCCCCCCAGAGAATCACCACCGGCAGATCCAGCGCCGGAAGCCTGTCGCGGACATTCCAGTCTTCCAGGGAGTCGATGACGTCCTGGATTGTCTCCCGCGTGACGCGCGAGGCGTCCTCGACGATCGCCGCGAACAGCGCGCCCCGGTGGTCCATCCCCGGGGTGATCCGGGTCAGCAGGTGGGACAGGATGGCCCGGTCGATACGGGTGCCGGGGGAAAAGAACGGCAGGGGGGTGTTCTCCGCGAGGCGGGGCAGCGTCAGGCCGAAGGCCGCGTGGTCCGCCTGAGGGGAGCGGGGCATGCCCTCCGGCGGCGGCGGCGACACCAGCATGAGCGATTCGACCCGTCCCGGGTGATCCAGGGCGTACTGCAGGGCCACCGCGGCGCCCAGGGAGTGGCCGACGAGCCGGAGCGCCGGCAGCGCCAGCCGCCTGAGGAACTCGTCCAGGTCCGCCGCGAACCGCCCGATGCCGGCGCCCGTCACGGCGCCGGCGGACTCGCCGAATCCGCGCATGTCCGGGGCGTAGAGCGTGCAGCCGGCCGGTGGGTTTTCGAGCACGGGCAGCCACCACCGCCAGGAGGCGATGTTGCCGTGCACGCAGACGACGGCGGTCTCCCCGTCGCCGGCCCGCTCGTAGTGCATGGTCATGTCGGGCAGTGAGACAAACGGCATGGCTGATCGTCGGGCCTCTTCATGTCCCGCGGGTCCGGGGCCGGGCAGCGCGGCGTGCGGTCAATCCTGTGCTCGCCGCCGGCCGGCCTCTCTCACGGCTCGTCCCGGATGAGCATCGTCGCGGGGTCGAGGCGAAGGCGGCCCGCGGCCTCGTCGACGGCCACGCCCCGCAGGGGCTCGATGGCGATGTCGGCGCCCTTCGGCTCCAGCTTCAGGACCACGTCGAACAGGTCGCTTGCCTCCGCGAGGGCGGGCGGCAGCCCCTCGGGCGTGGGCGTTTCGTGCCGGTGGGTGTGGACGGTGAACCAGGCGCAGACCCCGAGCCTGCCGGCAAGCAGCTTCAGGGCCATCAGGCGCTCCCGGGCGGCCTCCCCGAAGGGGAACCCGTCGATGAGGACCATCTCGGGGTGGAAGATGTTCTGGGCCGTGAGGTCCGTGAGCCGCTCCTCGAGCTTGGGGACGGTGAACCCCTCCACCCGGAAGGTCATGATGAACCGGTGGGGCAGCAGGTCCTCGAGCACCCCGTCGAGCTTCGACCACCGGGAGCGGCCGGCGAGGTCCTGGAAGAGCTTTTCGTACCAGAGGCTGACCTTGGTGACCGGCTCGTCGAGGCTGATGTGCAGGACGTTCTTTTCCCGCAGCATGGCGTTGAGGGCAAGCTGCACGATGAACGCCGTCTTGCCGACCCCGGCCGGGGCCAGCACGGCGCCGAAGCCGCCTGCCTCGAGAATCTCCTCCCCCTCACGGCCCAGCGACCGCAGCGGGTTGCGGAGGATCAGGTCTTTCTTGAACATGCCGATATTCCTGTCCCTGAGGTGGATGACGTTTTCGATTCGCTGCGTCCGCATGGGCGCGGGGCTAGGCCGCGTTCTTCTTGCGCGCCGCCACGTCCTCGGCGATCTTCTCGGCGATCGACTGCGGCACGAGCTTGTACATGGCGAACTCCATCGTGAACTGCGCCTTGCCCTGCGTCGCGGAGCGCAGGGCCGTGGAGAAGCCGAACATCTCCGCCAGCGGGACGTGGGCCTCGACGACGGACAGGACGCCCTCGTCCTGGGCGCCGACGATCATGCCCCGCCGCTGGTTCAGCAGGCCGATGACCGGGCCCTGGAACTCGGTGGGCGTCTCGACGACGACCTTCATGACGGGCTCGTGGATCACGGGCTTGGCCTTCGCGTAGGCCTCCCGGAAGGCCCCGCGCGCCGCCGCCTGGAAGGCGATGTCGGAGGAGTCGACCGAGTGGGCGGCCCCGTCGTTGATGACCACCTTCACGCCCGTGACGGGGAACTCCATCTTGGGGCCCTTGGCCAGGCACGACCGGAAGCCCTTCTCGCAGGCCGCGATGAACTGGGTCGGGATCGCGCCGCCGACCACCTGGTTCTCGAAGACGAAGTCCTCGTCGGCGACGGGCTCGATCCAGCCGGCCACGCGCCCGTACTGGCCGGAGCCGCCGGTCTGCTTCTTGTGGGTGTAGTTGAAGTCGGCGCGCTGCGTGATCGTCTCCCGGTAGGCCACCCGGGGGCTGCCCGTGGTCACCTCGGCCCCGTACTCGCGCCGCATGCGCTCGACGTAGACCTCGAGGTGCAGCTCGCCCATGCCCTCGATGATCGTCTCGTTGGTCTCGGCGTCCACGCGGCACCGGAAGGTCGGGTCTTCCTTGGTGAAGCGGTTGAGGGCCTTGGACATGTTGGCCTGGGCCTTGCTGTCCTTCGGCACGATCGCCAGCGAGATGACCGGCTCGGGGACGTACATGGAGGTCATGGTGAGGTTGACGCCCGGGGAGACGAAGGTGTCGCCCGAGGCGCACTCGATGCCGAACAGGGCGCCGATGTAGCCCGCCGAGACGGCCTCGATGTCCTCCATCTGGTCGGCGTGCATGCGCACCACGCGGCCCACCTTGACCTTCTTGCCCGTGCGGACGTTGACGATGGTGGAGCCCTTGGCGATCGCGCCCTGGTAAACGCGGATGTACGTGAGCTGCCCGTAGGGGCCGTCCTCGAGCTTGAAGGCCAGCGCGACGACGGGCTTCGCGGGGTCGCTCGCGAGCGTCACGGGCGCCTCGCCGTGGTCCATGTCCAGAGCCGTGTTCTCCACGTCCGCGGGGCACGGAAGCAGGGCGCAGACGTAATCGAGAAGGGGCTGGACGGCCTTGTTCTTGTAGGCCGATCCCATGAGCACGGGGGTGAGCTCGCGGCGGATCGTCCCGGCGCGCAGGGCCCCGATCAGCAGGTCCCGCGGGATCTCCCGCTCCTCGAGGGCCGCCTCCATGAGCTCGTCGGAAAACATGGAGGCCGCCTCGATCATCTCCGCCCTCTTCGCCTCCGCCTCCTCGCGCAGCTCCGCGGGGATCTCCTCCCTGCGGACCACCTCGCCGTTTTCCCCGTCGAAGTACAGGGCCTGCATGTCGACGAGGTCGACGACGCCCTGGAAGTTCATCTCGAGACCGATGGGGATCTGCAGGGCCACGGCGTTGTGGCCGAGCTTCGACCTGAGCTGGGCGATCACGCGGGACGGGTCGGCCCCGCTGCGGTCGCACTTGTTGATGAAGGCGATGCCGGGGACCCGGTAGCGCTTCATCTGCTGGTCCACCGTGATCGACTGGGACTGCACGCCGCCCACGGAGCACAGCACGAGAACCGCGCCGTCGAGCACGCGCAGGGAGCGCTCCACCTCGATGGTGAAGTCCACGTGCCCCGGGGTGTCGATGATGTTGATCTCATGGCCGAGCCACTCGCAGAAGGTCGCCGCCGAGGCGATCGTGATCCCGCGCTCCTTCTCGAGCTCCATGGAGTCCATCGTGGCGCCGACGCCGTCCTTGCCCTTGACGTCGTGGATCGCGTGGATGCGCTTGGTGTAGAAGAGGATGCGTTCCGTCAGGGTCGTCTTGCCGGAGTCGATGTGGGCGCTGATGCCGATGTTCCGGACCTTTTGGATGTCGATGTTCATGGTTCCTTTCCCGGTGTCTTGTGTTGTCGTCCCCTGCGCCTAAAAGAAAACTCCCCGCATTTGAAAGGGCTCGTCAAATGGGGGGAGCCAGAGGACCCGTTCCATCAATGTCTGGCAATCTAGCTGCAAATTATGACAGAATTTTCGCAAACTAGTGAAAGTTTGATTAAATGTCAAGTGTTTTTTTCGAAAAATCGGGGGCCCGGCCGCCGAATGTCCCGTTGCGGCATGGCCGCGGGCAAGGCGCGCCGATGCCCTGCCGGGCGGCGGCCGGCGATATTTTGTTGCCGGGCCGGCGGGTTGATGGTAGGGATACGGATGGCAACGGCCGGCCCCCGGCGGCGCATCCCGGGCCGGGGCCGTCAAGACGGGAGTCCAGCATGGGGAAGATCTACGAATACCGGACAACGGTGACGATCGGGGACACCAACCTGCTGCAGCACATGTACTTCGTGCACTTCTTCACGCTGCAGGGGATCACGCGGGACCTGTGGGTGAAGGAGTGCGTGCCCGGCGGGCTCGAGGCCATCCGGGACGGACTCGTGCTCATCACGAAGAACGCCATGTGCGAGTATAAGAAGGACTTCTTCCTGTACGACCGTGTGCTCGTGCAGATGCAGATCCGGAACATCCGCGGGGCGAGCGTGGAGCTCGTCTTCCGGTTTCTCAAGGAAGACACCCTGGAGCTGCACGCCGAGGGCACCAACGAGATCGTCTTTGCCGACAGCAGCCACCGGATCCGCCGGATCCCGCCGAACTTCCGGAGCGCGGGGATCGAGTACTCCGCCGACGGATGACGGCCCCGCGCCCACGGCTCCGTTTCTTCGGGGGAAGGGATGAAGAAGACCTGGCTTTCCATCGCCCTGATCGCCGTCGCCGCCGTCTCGCTCCTGGTGCTTCTGCCGAGGGAGCGGGCCGACCTCGCCACGCCCGAGGACACCGGCATCCTGTGGGACGGGCTCTACCTGGGCAAATACATGTTTGCCGAGGTCCCCTACGTCGCGACGCCCTACGAGGTCGTCGACGAGATGATCCGGCTGGCCGACGTGAGGGCGGACGACGTGGTCTACGACCTGGGCTGCGGGGACGGGCGGCTCGTGATCGAGGCGGTCAGGCGGACGGGCTGCCGCGGGGTCGGGGTCGACATCGACGGGGATCTCATCGCGCTGTGCCGGGCGCGCGCCCGGGCGGCCGGGGTCGAGGAGCGGACCCGTTTCGAGACGCAGGACTTTTTCGAGACCGACGTCCGCGAGGCGACGGTGATGCTGATCTACCTGTTCACCCACATAAACCTGCGGCTGCGCCCCAAGTTCCTGGAGGAGATGAAGCCCGGCTCTCGCGTGGTCTCCAACACCTTCGACATGGGCGACTGGAAGCCGGACCGCACGGTCCGCGTGGGGGGGCGGCGGATTTTTTGCTGGGTGGTCCCGGCCAACGTCACGGGGACCTGGACCTGGACCGAGCCGGGGCGGGGCGGGGGCACCGCCGCGCTGGCGGTCGACCAGCGCTTCCAGCAGATCCGGGGGACGCTCCGGCGCGGGGGCACGACGACGGCGATCGTCGATGCGTCGGTGACGGGGGACCGCATCGCCTTCGCGGTCGAGCAGGAGGCGGACGGCGTGAGGGTGCGGCGCGATTTCACGGGTATCGTGGAGGGCGACCGGATCGCGGGCACCGTCGTATCGACCGAGGGGACGACGGTGCGGACGAGCCGCTGGCGGGCCGTCCGCGACCCGTCGACGAGACGCCCGATCGACGCGGGGTCGCAGAAGACGGAGTTCGGGCCGTAGCGCGGCGTGGGCGGGCGCCGACCCGAATTCCCGCAGAATCGCAACGGGGTCTGAACATGCGCAGCTCCCGGATCCGGACGGTGCTGATCGGTCTTGCGGTCCTGTCCCTGTGGGCCTGCTCATCGGCCGGACACGACCCCCCGGGCGAGTCCCCCGGTCTCCTGGACATCCTGCTTGAGTGGCGCGGCGCCTTCTCCGACGTCCCCTTCGTGGTGACACCCTACGAGATCGCCGATCAGATGATCCGGATGGCCGGCGTGACGGCGGACGACGTGGTCTACGACCTGGGCTGCGGGGACGGGCGGCTCGTGATCGAGGCGGTCAGGCGGACGGGCTGCCGGGGGGTCGGGGTCGACATCGACCCGGCGCGCATCCGGGAGAGCCGGGCCAACGCGAAAGCCGCGGGCGTCGAGGACCGCGTGCGGTTCGAGCAGCAGAACTTCTTCGACACCGATCTCCGCGAGGCCACGGTGGTGCTGATCTACCTCCTGCCCGAGATCAACATCCGTCTGCGTCCCAAGTTTCTCGAAGAGATGCGGCCGGGATCGCGGCTGGTGTCCCACGCGTTCGACATGGGCAACTGGACGCCGGACGACCGGGCCCTCGTCGGGCTGCGGGGCGTCTACCTCTGGGTCATCCCGGCCAACGTCACCGGGGACTGGACATGGACGCCGGCGGAGGGGGCCGGGGTAGAGCACACGCTGCGGATTCGCCAGGACTTCCAGAGAATCCGGGGGGAGCTGATCCGGCCGGGCGGCCGGACGGCGATTGCCGACGCGCAACTCACCGGTGACCGGATTTCGTTTGCCGTCGAGGACGAGATCGGCGGCGTGCCGGTACGGGTGCATTACGCGGGGGTGGTCGCGGGAAACACGATCACGGGGACGGTCGGTGCCGAGGGCGGGGTCCGGGGGCAGCGCGCCCGCTGGCACGCGGTCCGCAACGCCGCCACCGCCAGGCCGGTCGATGCGGGCCCCCGCATATCGGAGCTGCGCTGGGACTGAGCGGGAGGCGCCGAACTGGCACGTCGGTTGCAAACCATGCAGAATCAGCAAAACGCGTTCGGTGGAGAGACGCTTCCATCCCACCCGAGCGGGGAGTCTGCATGGACGTCAAGTACATCAACCCCTTCCTGAGCGGCACGCTGGAGGTCCTGAAGAAAATGGCCGCCATCGATGCCGTTCCCGGCAAGCCCCATGTCAAGACGGACGAATCCGCCTTCGGAGATGTCTCGGGCATCATCGGCATCACGGGCGATGCCCTCGGATCCCTGGCGCTGAGCTTCTCCGAGGCCTGCATCTGCAGGGTCGTCGCCAACATGCTGGGCGAGAGGTTCGACGGCGTGACCCAGGAGATCATCGACGCCACGGGGGAGCTCACGAACATGATCTCCGGGGCGTCGCGGACGCAGATGGAGAAGATGGGGATGCGCGTCTACGCGGCCATCCCCACGGTCGTCCACGGGAAGCGGCACACGATCAGCCACATCCTGAAGGCCCCGAGCATCGTGATCCCCTTCTCAACGGCGGCGGGCCCCTTCTTCGTCGATGTCTGCATCCGGACCACGGAGCAGGGCGAGAGGGACGCCGTGCATTACGGCGTCGCCAATGTGCAGACGCCCGTGGGACCCGCGCCCGCCGCTCCGCCGGCGGGGCCGAAACGTGCACCCGCGGCCGCCCCGGGAGAGGCCGTCCCCGTGATCGACATCCGCCCCGCGGCGCAGGGGGGACCGGGCAGGCCGGTCGATCTCAACGAGGTCAAGGAGGGCGCGGCGGGCAAGCTCGAGACCCTGCGGGCGAGGCTCAGGGAGCTCACCGCGAAGCGCAATGCCGTCCAGGGCGAGCTGAACGGCAAACCCTTCATGGAACTCGCGAGGCGCAAGCGGCTCAAGAGCGAGCTCACCTTCTACGACGGGCAGATCAAGAAGCTCAAGCTCGACATCCTCGGGCTGGAGATGGTCGCCAGGATGTCGCAGGAGGACCTCGACAACCCCAAGATCACGGCGCATTACCAGAACTACGACACGCGAAAGAAGCGCTGATCGTCCCGGGCCGGGGTCTCTGGGGCTCTGCGCACGGCAGGGCCGCCCGCCCCTACTTCGTCTTTTCCCCTCCCCACAGCGAAAGCAGCGGGGTCTTGATCTTCATGGCCTTGCACTTGTCGTCGAGTTCCTTCCGCATCAGTTCGTCGTACCGGTCGATGACCACGAACTCGGCGTAGTCGAACATGAGGATCATGCGGCTCTGGCTTTCCAGCGCGTGCCGCTGGTCCACGGCCGTCTCGAAGATGGCCTGGTACTCGGCGAACAGCCACATGTGGCGCCGCATCAGGATGAGCGCGTAGATGGCCTGGGGCAGCGGGATGCGGTCCCGGTAGCTCGCGTCGGCGTACTTGGTGAACAGGGTGTAGGCGTCCTCGAAGGGCTTGTCGGTGGCGAAGAGCTTCAGGAAGCTGCTGTAGAAGCTCAGCGCCTGCTCCATGGCCTTGTCTTCCGCCATCCCGTGATAGACCGGCGTCTTGGGGTTGATCTTGACGTTCTTATACCATTGCTGGGCGATGGCCCGGGCGTTCTGCTCGACGATCTCGATGAGCTTTGCAGCGTGCGGTCTCATGGCCTGACCTCCTTCCTTTCAGCCTGTGTGGGGATCCCGGTCGCCGGATTGTCCGCTAGGACGGCTTGCCGCTCTTGCGGTCCGTGCTCTTCTTCAGGGCGTTTTCGGCCAGCTTCTGCTCCGTGATGTCTTCCAGGGTCTCCACGGCCCCGACGAGCTCGCCCCGCGAATCCCGGATTGCGGCTGCCGTGAACCGCAGCCAGCGGCCGCTCTTGCCCAGGTCGGGGAAGAAATCGGTCGCCTCGAAGGCCTCCTCGATGAGGTCGGATTTGCGGTATTTCCCCGAGTACCATTTCGGAATCTTGTCCGCCGCGCGGTCCACGAGCAGGTCGGCCATGCAGGGGCGCTCCTTGGCGTAGAAGGCGCGCCAGTGCTCGTTGGTGCCGACCATGTCCTTGGCCTTCAGGTTGGTCAGCTTCTCCAGGGCCCGGTTCCAGTACAGGATCCGGTGGTCCTTCCCGATCACGAAGGCGGGGATGGAGAAGCCCTGGACGATGCTGTGCAGCCTCTTTTCGCTCTCGGCGAGCTTCTGCTCCGTCTCCTTGCGCTCCGTGATGTCCTCGAGGGTCTCGATGGCGCCCGTCAGCGCCCCCCGGGAGCTGCGGATCGGGGAGACGGTGAAGCGCAGCCACCGGCCCTTCTCGCCCAGATCGGGGAAGAAGCCCTCGGCCTCGTACGTGTCCTCGAGCAGCTTCGATTTCGCGACGCCGCCGTACCACTCGGGGATCGTCTCGAGGGACTGGTCGACGAGCAGGTCGGCCATGCAGGGGCGCTCCTTCGCATAGAAGGCGCGCCAGTGGCGGTTGGTGCCGATCATCTCCTCGGCCGGGATCCGGCTCAGCTTCTCCAGGGCCCGGTTCCAGTAGATCACCTTGTGGTCCATCCCGATCACGAAGGTCGGGATCGGCGAGCCCTCGATCACGCTGAAGAGCTGCTGCTCGCTCTCGCGCTGCCTGAGCTGCGCCTGCATGCTCTCCGTGATGTCCTCGAGGGTCTCGATGGCGCCGATGATCTCGCCGTGCGTGTCGCGGATCGCCGCGGCCGTGAACCGCAGCCAGACGCCCTTGTCGCCCAGGGCGGGGAAGAAATCGGTCGCCTCGAAGGCCTCCTCGAGCAGGTCGGACTTCCGGTACTTGCCCTCGTACCACTTCGGGACCCGGTCCGCCGCCCCGTCGACGAGCAGGTCCGCCATGCAGGGCCTCGGCTCGGCGTAGAACGCCCTCCAGTGCTGGTTGGTCCCCACCACCTCGCTCATCGGGATCTTGCTGAGCTGCTCGAGGGCCCGGTTCCAGTAGAGGATCCGGTGGTCCCGCCCGATCACGAAGGCGGGGATGGAAAAGCCCTGGACGATGCTGTGCAGCAGGTACGCGGATTCGCGGGGGTCGCCCGGGAGGCTACCCTTTCCCCTTGCGGCCCTGCCGCCTCCGCCCTTCTTTTCGACTGTTTTCTTCTTCATGACTCAGCCCTCCTTTCTTGAAAAGCCCGCCCGATCGGCCGCGCATCCGGCCGCGGCCGGATCTCCCGCGTGACGGGCCCGCTGACCCGTTGACCATCGCCTCGCCCGCGACCGTCCGGGTCCCCTGCCGTCCCCGGCACGTCCGGGTTCATCCGCCGGGGGACCCCTGGCTGCAGGATGCGCGAAAACCGGCGGAAAGACAATAGGAGTAGATCAATAGGTAAACGGTAGGTTAATCCTCATGATCCGGCCCGGGCGGGAACGGCCCCGCCCCCGCCTTAAAGGAATGGCGTCGTTGTGCCGATGAATTCTGCACGGGCTGCCGGGAATCCGCTCCGCCCCGCCCGCCGGAAGTGGGGGCGGGGCAAAACACCTTGCCCCGGCAAGCCGGGAGCCGATGTTTCACCCCCTGTTGCCCACGGAGGGCCTTCTGCGCCCCGCCGTGCATGTCCTCGTCTGCAGCGGGCCCGGGCCCGCCGATCCGGAGATCGGGTCCTTCCTGGAGGCGGTCTACCCGGAGACCCTCTGGCGGCTGTCGATCCACGAGGCCGTCAGCACGGCCGCTGCCGTTTCGCTGATGCAGGACGTGCGCGTGCACCTCGCGATCCTCCTGACCGAGCGTCTCGAGGTGGTCCCTCCCCCGCGAGGCGCCATCGGGCCGGCCTCCGCCCTCGGGCTGATCCGCATCCTCAAGGCGGCCTGGAACGTCCCGGTCGTCGCCGTCGCGGGCTCGACGGTCGTCGACCCCGGCCGCCGGGAAGAGATCCTGGCCTGCGGTGCCGACTGCGTTGTGCAGCGGCCCCGGCAATTGTGGGACATCCGCCTCAGGGTCGAGGCGATGACGTCGGTCTTCTACTCGCGGGACCGGCTCGAGGTGGCGCCGGAGGTGCCCGTGTTCGTGAAGAATCAGCTCCGCCGATGGGACGGCATCGCGGCCGTCGCCTACGAGTGCTTCCGGAGGTACGGCCGCGTCGTCATCGGGGTCGAGGGTGACGAGGCCGACCCGGGTGCGGCGTCGTTCACGGCGATCACCTGCAACCCCTTCGGCGGGTGGCCGGACCGGAGGGTCCAGCAGATGGTGCTCTGCTACGATCCCGAGTGCGAGATCGTCGTGCGGTTCACCGACCTCACGGGCCGGGTCAGGACGGAGAGGCTCCGCACCGGTCCCGAGGGCAACAGCCCGAGGAAGGCCCACAAGATCGGCCTGCTCAACGACACGCTGCGGACCCTGCGAGTGGGGCGCAAGACGGCGCCCGTCGGGTGAGGGGAAAGAAGAAGGCCCCTCGCTCCCCCCGAGAGGGGGAAAGAGGGGAGGGATGTGGCGTTTCCTGATGAAACACGGACCGCGGTGACGCGTCGGCCGCACGCCGCGTCGGCCGGCCTAACGGCGGAAGCTCGTGACGTCGAAGTAGTACCGCAGGCGGGCCCCGTCGCTCGTCCGGATGACGAAAATCTCGTAGCTGCGGTCCCCGGCGTGGAGCATTTCCTGGGACTCGATGAACCAGTCGCGGCTGCGCAGGCCGTGCAGGCCGGAGATGTAGGCGTACTGGTCGGCGAGGCCCTTGCGCCAGTTGCGGGCGTGGATCACGACGGCGTGCTCCATGTCGATCCCGTCGCCGCCCGACCAGTCCTCGGCCATTTCCGCCGCCACGGCCTTGCTGATGCCCCGGCGGGGCTTTTTCTGCCTGAGCGCATCGAAGAATCCCATCGTGGACCACCCCCGGACGGATTGGATACAGGATTCAGTGCAAGACATGTGCCCGGGATAATGAAGGAGGCGCAGGGGGCCGGCGGCGCTCACCCGATGACGACGTTCCGCGCCTCCTCCTCACCCGGCCGGGGTCGCGGGCGCACCGGGCCTCTTTTTCTCGAAGGTTGCCCGGATCGTGTGGTCCTCCGTCAGGTTCGTGAACATGTACATGGTCACGGGACCGATGGAAACCCCGTCCACCTCGATATCGCGGATCGCGTAGCCCGACCAGGGCCGCATGACGAACATCTTGCTCAGGCCGTACCCGACGGAGAGCCGGTTGGCGGGCGTGATGGAGCCCCCGTGACCGGAAGAGGCAATGATGGTGACGACCGAGCGCATGCGCCCGGTGTCGGGGGGTGTCTTGATTCTCGCCGTGCTCATTGGGTGCATGTGCCGCCCTGACGGGTGCCGCGGACACTCTGTTTACGACTGCCGGCCGCGGGAGAACGCCGCAAAGAGATTCCCCCGGGGAACGGAGGGGGCCGTGAAAACTTCCCCGGGGGCATCCTTCGCGGCGTGCCGGCTACTTCCTCTTGAACGTCACGCTGATCGTCTCGTTGCCCTTCACGCTGGGGAAGGTGTAGGACTTGACGGCGCCCACGGAGACGCCGTTCACCTTCACGTCGTAGATCTTGTAGAACCAGTAGGGCTTCATGGTGAACGTCTTGCTCGAGCCGTAGGCCACCGTGACCGTGCCCGAGGGCGAGATGGTGCCCCCCGTGCCGGCCGTGGCGGTGATCGTGACGCTGGCCGACGCGGCCTGCTGGCTGACCGTGAAGGCGCTGCCGGCGATCTTCAGGGTCGCCGACCGCGGGGCGGCGTCCGTGTTGGCCGCCACGGCATAACCGACCGTCCCCGGCCCGGAGCCGCTCGAGCCCGATGTCAGGGTCACCCAGGAGGCGCCGCTTGCCGCCTCCCACGCGCATCCGGCCTGGGTGGTGACCGTCACGCTGCCCGTGCCCCCGGAGGCGCCGAAGGACTGGCCCGCCGGTGCGACCGAATAGGTGCAGGCCGCGGCGGGCGGCGTGTAGGAGACCTCGCTGGAGTAGGCGCTCTCCCGGCCCGTCGAGTCGTAGGCCTTGCAGGCGAAATAATACGTCCGGCCCGTGTCGAGGCCGGTGATGCTGACGCTCGTCCAGTTCCCCACGTCGACCGTGCTGGAATAGCTTCCGCTCGATGTCCCGTAGCCGACCTTGTAGCCCGCCACCGTCGGCTCGGTGTTGGCGTCCCAGGCCAGGGTCACGCCCGCCCCGAGGGCCGGCGCCGGGAAGACGGTCAGAATCAGAAGGAGAGAGGCGAAAAGCCGGGCTAAAAGGGGGACACCGGAAGGGACGCGTCTCGTGTTTGCCATTTGCAGCTCCCGCAGTCCTGATCGGAAACATCCGGCAGGTCAAGCGCCTGCGAGGAGCCTATAGGCAACGAGCATACCACCGGGGATGAAAAGAACCCAAGTCCCTTATTTTATTTATTTTTCTGTTGATTCGGACAGGGCGGCGGCGGGAGGTGAAGGGGCCCCGGGTGAAGGGCAAGGACTACACGAGACGGCCCATTATGTTGGAATCCGCCGTGATCCCGATGGTTTGCGGCGTCTGGTTTTACCTTCACCGGTCACGACACCGCCGCGGGGGAGTCCTCCCGGCACAGCCGCAGGATGGCCCTGTGCAGCTCGCCGAAGGGGACGGGCTTGTAGAACCAGGCATGAGCGCCCGATTTCTCGAAATCGTTCACGTTGACAGCCCCGGTCATGCCGATGACCCGGATGTGCGGGTACGCCTCCCTGACCCGCTCGCACAGCTCGAAGCCCGTCATCCCGGGCATGATCGCGTCGGTGATGACGACGTCGTAGAAGCCTCTCTCGAGCAGGCGCAGCGCCTCGAGACCGTTTTCGGCCACGTCCGTCTCGAAGCCCGCCCGGACGAGGTAGAGCTTCAGGATCTCCGTCATGAAGGGATCATCGTCGACAACCAGGATTTTCATCCTCCGCCCCCCTGTTTGTGGATGGGGCTGCAGTACAGCAAGGGTCGTACCACCGGCCCCGGCTTCTCAAAGACCCGGATTCCGTTCATCCTTTTGGCGCCTGCACGCCGGGCGCCTGCCCCGGACCCGGTGCCCGGCGCAGGGGATTCCCTCCGATGCGCACGGCCGCGCGGCGGGTCAGGGCGAGGCCCTCCGGCCGTCACCCTTTCCTGAAATCGAGCGGGTTGATGTGGTACTTCTCCAGCAGCTCGTAGAGGTCGGCCCGGTACTTGCCGGCCAGCTTCGAGGCCCGGCTGACGTTGCCCCGGCTGATCTTCATGAGCTGGACCAGGTAGTTGCGCTCGAAATCCTGCTTGCTTTCCTTCAGGGGCTTGAAGGCGTGCTTCTCGTCCGCCTGGCCCGGGAGGAGAATCAATTCCTCGGGGATCACGTTTTCCGTCGACATGACCACGGCGCACTCGATGATGTTCTCGAGCTCCCGCACGTTGCCGGGCCAGGCATAGAGCATCAGCCTCTGCATGGCGCCGGGCGCAAGCTTCTTGGGGGGCTTCTGGAGCTTGTCCGCCACCTTGGCCAGGAAGTGCTCAACCAGCACGGGGATGTCCTCCTTGCGCTCCCGCAGGGGCGGCACCTTGATGGGCACGACGTGGACCCGGTAGAACAGATCGCTGCGGAAGTTTCCCTGTTCGACCTCCCGGGCGATCTCCTTGTTCGACGCCGAGACGATCCGGACGTCGACCTTCACGGTCCGGTGCGAACCCAGGGGGTAGAACTCCTTTTCCTCGATGGCCTTGAGGAGCTTTCCCTGCATGGGCAGGGGGATCTCGGAGATCTCGTCGAGGAAGATGATGCCCTTGTCGGCCTGGACGAAGAGCCCCTTCTTGCTCGCCACGGCGCCCGTGAAGGCCCCTTTCTCGAAGCCGAACAGCTCGCTCTCCAGCAGGTTGGCGGGGATCGCCGCGCAGTTGATGGCGACGAAGGGGTGGTCCCGGCGCTTGCTGAGCCGGTGCAGGGCCCGGGCCACCATCCCCTTGCCCGTGCCGCTCTCGCCGCTGATGAAGACGTTGGAATCCGTCTCGGCGGCGAGGGCCACGGCGTCGAAGACGCGCTTCATGGCCGCGCTGGGCCCGATGATGTTCTGTCCCTCCAGGTCGGAGCGGGTCAGGCGCCGAAGCCGCTTCACCTCCCGCGACAGGCGGGCCTTCTCGATGCCGTTGCGGATCTGGACGAGCAGCTCGCGGTTGTCGAAGGGCTTGGTGAGGTAGCTGTACGCCCCCTCCTTCATGGCCTCGACGGCGCTCTCGATCGTCCCGTAGGCCGTCAGGATGATCACCGGCAGCTCGGGGTCGATGTCGCGGATGCTCTTCATGAGCTCGATGCCGCTGCCCTCGGCGAGACGCAGGTCGAACAGGGCGATGTCGAAGGTCTCCTCCGCGAGCCGCTTCTTCGCCTCGCGGGCGTCGGAGACCGCCGTGACGTCGTAGTTCTCCGACTCCAGGCGCATCTGCAGCACCTTCAGGACGCTCACGTCGTCGTCGACGATCAGGATCCGTTCCATCGTGTTCCCTCACTTGCGCGGCGTCAGGGTCCGCCGCTTCTCCTCCAGGCTCCGGTCGATCTCCTTCATCTGCTCGATCTGCTTCTGCAGCGCGTCGACCTGCTTTTCGAGCGCCTCGACCTGCCGCCTCAGGGCCGGGGCCCCCCGGTCCCGGTTGGCGAGTTCCCTCTCCCGGCCCGCCAGTTCGCCCAGGATCGCGATGATGGCGTCGGCCGGGGGGCGCCAGTCGCTCCGGGGATGCTCGGCGACGAGCTGCCGGAACGTCTCCAGGGCCTTTCCGTAATCCTTCTTCGGGTTGCGCGGGTGGGCCTGGATGACGCCGATCTTGAAGAGGCTCTCGTCGGCCGCCCGCGGGTAGAGCCGGATGATCTCGCGGTACTGCTGCTCGGCGGCCTCGAAGTTCCCCGCGGCCAGCTGCTGGTTCGCCTGCCAGGTGTCCGGCCTGGACAGCATCCCCTGCAAGCCCGAGCACCCGGGCACAACGGTCAGGATCAGGCAGGCAAGGAGAAGGTGAAGGTGCTTCCCTTGCCGATTTCGCTTTCGGCCCATACCCGGCCTCCGTGGGCTTTGATGATGTGCTTGACGATGGCGAGCCCGAGGCCCGTCCCGCGCACGGCGCTCTTGCCGTCGTCGATGCGCTTGAACTTCTCGAACACTTCCTTCAGCCCCGACTCGGGGATCCCGCGTCCCGTGTCGGAGACGGACACCTCGACGAGCCCCGCCTGCGGGCAGCGCGCGGCGATCGTGATGCGCCCGCCGTCGGGCGTGAACTTCAGGGCGTTGCTCAGCAGGTTCTCGATGACCACCTCGATCTTCTCGGTGTCCATCCGGATCGGGGGCAGGTCCGGCGGCAGCTCGACGTGCATCTCGATCCGCTTGCGCTGGGCGACGGGGGAGAAGCGCTGGAGGTTGCGCTCCACCAGGGGCCCGAGGGGCGCCGTCTGCAGCGTCAGCGGCATGGTCCCCGATTCCATCATGGAGAAATCGAGCAGCCGGGTGACGGACCGGATCAGGCGCTCGCAGTCCTCGCGGATGAGGGTGTGCAGCTCCCGCTGCTTCTCCGGCTTGTCCCGGAACAGGCCCTCCTCGAGCATGCCCGAGGCCTCCCGGATGGCCGTCAGGGGCGTGCGGAGCTCGTGGGAGAGGTGGCTGATGTAGTCGATCTTCATCCGGTCGAGCTCGCGGAGCCGGTCGCACATCGCGTTGAACGCCTCGGCCAGCTCCCGGATCTCGGGGGGCGACGCGATGGCCAGCGGCTCGCCGAAATCGCCCCGGGCGACGGCCTTCGTCTTGTCCCGGAGGCGGGAGATGGGGACGTTGATCGACTGCGTGTTCAGCACCGAGACGGCGATCATCAGCACCATGGCCACGACGAGCGAGATCAGGATCGCATCGGCGTTGCGCACCGAGTTGGCCTCGATCTCCCGGAGCTTGTCGTCCCGCTCGTCGTAGGAGATCCGGGTCAGGTCGCGCAGGCTCTGCACGGTGTCCGCGACGATGAGGTCCTGCTCGATCCGGTACCGGGCGAGCTCGTCGGCGGCGACGCGGCGGCTGCCCGCCTGGGCCGCCATCTCGTCGAACAGGGCGCCGTAGCGCCCCTGCGCCGTGCGGATCCCCTCGAGCAGCGCGCGCTTCCTCTCCGTCTCGGCCAGCGAGGCCAGCTCGGCCAGCTTGCCGGCGAGCGTGCGCTCGATGTCCTTGAACTGCGTCAGATAGGCCTCGTCGCCCGAGACGAAGAACTTCTTCTCCGCCGCGTTGGCGCTGTAGAGGATCTCCTGGCATTCCTCCGAGAGCTGGATCATCCGCGTGTCGTAGGAGGCGACGGCCCGGATGAGCCGGTTGAACTCGCTGAGGTTCCAGATGGTGTACAGGCCGGCCAGCAGGACGACGACGATGATCAGGAGATAACTGCTGATCAGCCTGAAGAGGATCGAAACGTTCAACGCCTACGGATGCCTTTCTCCCGGTGGTTGCCGCGGCGTCCCCGACGGTCCGCCTGTGCAGTAGTTACCAGAAAAACCGGTTTTTTCCAATCTTATCTTCCCGGCCCCGCCGCGGCGGGCCGAGATAGCCGTTGACATCCGGTTTCTTTTGCCCTATCAAGAAAACAGGGAGGCGCAACCGGTGCCGCGTCCCCCTTGCGTTTTCTTCCTTTCACCCGTTGTGTGACCCGGACGGCAAACCACTCAGCCCGAACCACTCCGATACCACCCGGGGATCCGCCGCGCGGAGGACGGCGGCGGCCCGCAACCCCCCAGCCGATGCGATGCGGACGGCCGGCGAGGGCGCCGCAGCGGCGATCAGGCGTAGCAACTGAGTTTCTCGGCAAGGAGGTGCTGACATGATCAGGAAAGCGGCGTTGACGAAGCAGATCTACGTGACCGTGGACGACGAGATCGGCGTGCTGAACCGGATGGCCGACTCCCTTGCGGACCGGGGGATCAACATCGAGGCCGTTGCGGGCTACGAGATGGCCGGGACCGGCAAGGCGCGGGTCATGCTGGTCGTCGACGACACCCGCAGGGCCTGCGACCTGCTCAAGCAGAAGGGGTTCACGGCCCTCGAGGAGAGGGAGGAGATCCAGGTGGAGCTCGACAACAAGCCGGGCGCCCTGAAGGGCGTCACGAGCCTGCTGGCGGCCAAGGGGATCAACATCAAGCAACTCTACGGGACCATGAGCTCGGAGAAGGCGCCCGTCCGCGTGGTGCTGGCCACGAGCGACAACCAGGCGGCCATCGTGACCCTGAAGAAAGCCGTGGCCAAGTAGGCACGGGACCTCCGCACGGCTCCGCGCTCTGCCGGAAAGGAGGCGGGCCATGGAAGGGATCAGCCGGATTCTCGTCGTGAGCAGGCTGACGCGCTACTGCCGCAAGGCGGTGCGCTTCGGCGTCTCCCTTGCCCAGAAGTACGACGCCGAGCTTGCCGTGCTCCACGTCGTGGAGAATCCCTTCAAGAAGGGGTGGAACCTGCCCACCATCCATTACGAGGAGCAGTACAGGAAGGACATGGCGCGGGTCAGGGCGGAGCTCGACGAGATCGTCCGCGCGGAGAAAAAGAAGGGCATGGCGGTCCGGGAGTTCGTCGAGGAGGGTGACCCGAAGGAGGAGATCCTGAGGGTCATCGAGCGCGAGCGCATCGACCTGGCGATCCTCACCGCCCACGAGGAGGGACGACTCGAGCACTTCCTCTACGGGCGGGGACTGGACAGCCTCATCCGCCGCATGCCGTGCTCGATCCTGCTCGTCAGGGAATAGAATCGGCGGGGGCCGGGCGGTTCGAATCACAACAGGGGGCGGGGCTCACCGTCGCTTGAGGGGCGGGAGCGCCGCGCTCAGGTAGCGGCCGAGGGCCCTGTCGGTCTTGCCGATGTGACCCACCAGCCAGTTGGCGATCCACCTCTGAAACTCGGCGACGAGAAGCGGGGAGGGCCCGTTGTCCAGGATCTCCTCCCGGAAGGCCGCAAAGTCGCGCGCAAAGGCCCGGTGCTCGGCCCTGTGCACCCTCTCCTCCGCGTAGCCGCCGTCCTCGGTGTAGAACTTCGTCATGTACTGCTCCTCGAGCGAGAAGTGCGTCTGCACGTAGCGCTCGAGGAAGCCGAACAGGCCGGGGATCTCCCCGGGACCGCCGCCGGCGCGAAGCTTCTCGAAGAAGACCCCGACCCGGTGCAGAAGCTCCTTGTGCTGGTTGTCGATCTCCTCGATCCCGACCGACAGCGCCGGTGTCCAGGTAACGTGCACGGTCCGGTGACTCCTTGCGGCGGATGGATTTGGTGCGAGGCGACGGCCCCCCACAGCATCCTTATCGGCTGGGGCGCGGGGGTTCTTGAGGCCGGCGCGCTTTTCCTTGCGTTGTGAGCCGCCGGGGGGTATCCTGTCGAAAAGTGCAAGGAGGGGACGACATGCAGGATTTCATCCGGAAAGTGCGGCTGCTCAGCGTCGGCCTGTTCTACCTCGGCAAGGAGAAGGTCGAGGAGACCGTTGCGGAGCTCATCAAGAAGGGGGAGATCAGCGAAAAAGAGGGCAGGGCCCTCATGATCGAACTGCTCGCGAAATCGAAGGCGGCCACGAAGGACCTGGAGGCGCGAATCCAGCGGGCGCTTGCCGATGCCCAGGCCAAACTTCACGCGCCCCTGCTCAAGGAGATCGACGAGCTCAAGAAGAAGGTCGCCCGGCTCGAGAAAGAGGCGGCTGCCGCGAAGGCGAAAAGCCGGAAGAAAGCCGCCAGGCCGCCGGCGAAGACCGCACCGTAGAGCGCCCCCGCGCCGACGACCGCGAAAAAGCCCCGCCCGACGGCGGGGCTTTTTCTATTGTGAAGAGACGGCTTCGCACGGCACGTCCTCAGATGAACGATATCAGCGGTGACCGCCCCGGAACCCACCCCCACCGCTCCAGAAGCCGCCGCCCCCGCCGCCCTGGGGGAAACCCCGGACGGCGCCGCCTTGCGAAAAGCCCCGGAAGGAGCCCCCCGCTGCCCCGCCGCCCCGGGGGACACCCCGCAGGGCCTCGCCGGCCCATGCGCCGCCCGCTCTCGGGGCATTGAGGCTCTCGCGGCCCCAGGTGCTCTGCCGGCGGACCTCGCCGCCCCGGCCGATCCCCTCGAAGGCGCGCCCCGCTTGGCTGCGGTCCAGGCCGGCACGGTCCGCCGCACGGCGCTCCGCACCGGGCCGGGTAAAACCGGCCTCGCGCCGAACATCCCGTTCGGTCCTGCCTCCCGGGGAGATCATCGTCCCCGGTCCCTCGGCCCTGCCGGCCGCCGCATCGCTTCGCAGAGACCCGTAATGTCCCGCGGTCCCGGCGCCCGGCGTGTCGCCCCGCCCCTTGCGGGCGGCCTGTGTCTCCGACCGGGCTTCCCTCGCGGCCAGGGCATGGCGAACCGCGGAAGCGTCGGGCCTTGCCGTCGCGCGCGCGACCGCCGGGGTGCTGCCGGTCCCGGCCGGCCGTCCCGTCCCCTGCTCGAGCCTGTTGCCCTCGTGGCCGCGGAAGCCCCGCCGGCTCTCGACGGCGGCACGGTTGACCTGGCCGTATTTCTCCATCGTCGCCGTGTCGCGGTAGGCGACCCCCCTGCGGTGGGCGGGGTCGTGTTTCCAGGGTTCTACCGCCGCGGCCGCCCCAACGGCACCCGCTGCACCGGTTTGCCGTGTCGCCCAGGTCCCGCCGACGGCCCCCGGGCCGGGTCCGGGACGTCCGCCGGGGACCCAGACATTGCGGTGCACGCTCACGAAACAGGTGCGCTGGCGCCAGCCCCAGTAGCCCCACCCCGTGCCCCACCAGAAGGCGCCGACGGTCACGCCGACCCCGAACCAGATCAGGCCGGGGGCGACCGCGACGGCCGCGGGGAAGGGCCAGAGCACAAACGGGGGGAAAGCCGGCCACCACCAGGGCCCAAAGACCCACCAGGGGTCGTAGACCGGCACGTAAATGACCGAGGGGTTCGCCGGCTCGACCCGGATGATTTCGCGTTCCACGATCACCTTCTGCTGGGCCGTCGATGTAAGGTTGCCCGCGTCGTGGGCCCGCTTGCGGAGCCTCTGGACCGTGTCCATCACGTCGGCCTGCTGGGCGAGGAAGGCGTCGCCGACCTTATGGGTCCAGTCCAGATTCCGGCTCATCATCTCGAGGACGTCGGGGAAGGGCACCAGGGCCTTCACGCTGGCATCCCAGGGCTGTTTGGCCAGCGCCGCATGCCACTGGTCCGAGGGCAGATGCCTGTTCTCCCGGGCCCACCTCTCCGCCATCACGACCTCCAGGGGGTATGTGGCGGCGATGAGGACCTGGGCAAGCAGGGAGTCGGGGTAGAGGGCGATGGGGGCCAGCATCTGGTCCAGCTCCGCCTGGGAGAATGTCCGCGGGGCTGACCCGGCGTCGGCCTTGCCCGCCTGGGCGAAGAGGGGCGGCGGCAGGGCGATCAGCAGGACCAGGCACCAGGCAACGGCGTGCCGGAATGCTTTCCATGTCGGCATGTTCGTCTCCAGGGGGCTTCGAGCCCGCTTTCGGAATGGGGGCGCGTCGAAACGCGAGCGCCGGAGCGGTCCGGAAAATCACCGGGTTTGTTGGTTGTAACGCACGGGGCGGCGTACGGTTGACGCAGAGGCGCTCCGGCCGGGTGAGGCGTGAGGGCAGTGAAGAGAAGGGAAAGCGGCGCAGCCCCCGGGGGCTTCACCGTTACTTGCTCGCGATGCGGTGGATGCCGTCCCAGTTTTCGGGCGGAGGGGTTTCCCGGTAGAGACGGCACCGCTCCATCAGCATGCGGGCGGGCTCGTCGCCGTGGTTGAGATCCAGGATCTTCCGGCAGCATTCCGCGGCCTCGTCCCATCGGCGCCCGAGGTAGAGATCGAGAGCCGTTTCGGCCAGCTGCGCAATCGCGCGCGTGCGCTCGTCGGCCGCGTGGGCCTCGGCCATCAGCTCGTAGATCCGCACCCCCCGTGCGCTCCCCTTGACGGAGACGAAGTCGAGGGGGCGGGCGACGAACTGGTCCCGCACGATCGCCCGGGTGCTCTCCCCGATGATGATCCGCGTGCCGTAGAGCCTGTTGAGGCCCTCGAGGCGGCTCGCCGTGTTCACCGTGTCGCCGACGACGGTGTAGTTGAGGCGGCTGGCGCTTCCCATGTTGCCCACGATCACCTCGCCCGAGTTGATGCCGATGCGCTGGTGGAAGAGGGGCTTGCCCTCCTGCCTCCACTTCTCCTGGAGGGTCTTCAGCTCTTCCTGGCAGGCGAGCGCCGCCCGGCAGGCCGTCACGGCGTGGTCGGCGTTCGGCGTGGGGGCCCCCCAGAAGGCCATGATGCTGTCGCCGATGAACTTGTCGAGCGTGGCCGCGGGCTGCCGCCGCAGCACGCCGCTCATGGCCTCGAAGTACTCGCCGAGCTGCTCGACGAGGGCCTCGGGCTCGAGGCGCTCCGAGATCGTCGTGAAGTCCGCGATGTCGGAGAAGAAGATGGTCAGATGGGCCTTGCGGCCCCCGAGCTCCGCCTCCCCGCCCGACGCGAGGATCTCGCGGACAAGGTCGGCGGGCACGTACTTGCCGAAGGAGCGCAGGCCGCGCTTCATGTCGTGCGTGGCGGTCATCAGCTGGTCCACTTCGAGGATCACGGAACGCTCGAGCGGCCGGGCCTCGATCTCGAAGCGGCCGATGGCCTCGGAGTCCAGGGCGATCCGGCGCAGGGGCTTGGCGACGAGGCCCGAGATCCAGGCGCTCGCCGCCAGGATCAGGAAAAAGACGCCGATGCCGATACCCAGGGTCTCCAGGTTGTTGCGGTCCACGGCCCCCATGACCTCGCCGTAGGGGACGACGAGGGCGATGATCCATTCCGGCAGGTCCTTGCCGGCCATGCGGCGGTAGCTGCCGAAGTAGTCCCGGCCGCCGGCGCTGAAGCGGAACGTCCGGAGATCGTGGCCCAGGAAGCTGGTGTCCTGCGAGAACGTCTCCATGAATCGGACGACCCGCACGTCGCCCAGCTTGCGCCAGTCTGCGAACTCGAACTGCGGCCGCCCCCGGTCGTCCTTGAATTCGCGGGTGAGGATCTCCGGCTGCGGGTGGGCGAGGACCCGGTAGTCGCCCGCCTTCGTCCTCTCGACGATGAAGGCGAACCCCGCCTGGCCGATGGGATTGGAGTTGAGGAAACGGGAGATGGCGCTGATGTCGAAGTCCACCGTCGTGACGCCGATGAACTGCTTGTCCTTGTCGTAGACGGGCGTGGCGAACGTGACCCCCGGCACCGCCCGGTTGCCGCTGCGCAGGGTGCGGCCCTCGGTCCAGACCGGGCCGCCGGCATCGCGGGCCGAGGTGTACCATTCCGGCTTCCGTCCCTCGCCGGTCAGCCGGAACTCCCGGCGCTCATAGGGCTTCCGCTGCGCGTAGTCCTCCGGCGTGAAGTCGAGGATGACCGCCTTGCCGGCCTTTCGGTCGTAGCGGGCCTCGCGGATGCTGAACCCGCCTTCCGGAAGCCTCTCGACGGACAGCATGAGGCCGGTCTCGAAACCGGCCGAGAGAAAGGTGAAATGGCCCTGCGCCTCCATCACCCGCTGCAGGTGGCGGGTCAGCCACTTGAGCGTCTCCGGGGTGGGCTTGACGGACCCCAGGAGCTGGCGGTTCATCTCGCCCTGGTCCAGGGCGCGTTTGAGCAGCGTGCCCACCCAGTCCCGGATCCGCAAAGAGCTCTCGTCGAGCACCTGCGCGGAGAGGGTGTCGGCGTTGCGCTTCAGGTTGTAGTAAGAGAGGCCCCCCAGCAGGCCGACCGTGCCGATGAGCATGACGGCCAGCAGGGTGGACAGGGCCGTGCGGAAGGGCACGCGGGCCGATGCGAGTCTTGCCGTGAAGGGGACTTTCATGGCAGCGCATTGTAATACAAAACGCGCCGCGATGCCCGAAAAAAACGCCGGCCCCGGAGGCCGGCCGGGCGCGGATCCTGCATAACCCCTTGATCGGAAAGCGGGATTGGAGGCCTTACGCAACCCGCTTGCTTTTTCGGGACATCTTGTTTAACTTAGCGCCTGCGATGAACGAAATGAACACCGGCGTGCCCCTGTCGCCGGTTACCCTTGAACTGATCTCATCGGCCCATCGCGTGCTGGTCCTGGCCCTTGCCGTCCTGGCCCAGGTCTACCTCTTCGTCCGCTTTCGCGAGGCCGTCCGGTCCTCCCGCCTGTCAAGGCGCACGGCATCGTGGGTCGTGGGCGCGGCGGGCGCGGCCATCGCGATTCTCTTTTCCCTCAGCGGTTTCATCCTGGCCCGGCCCATGGCCTGGCTCGACCCCTCCCCGGCCCTGCAGGCCGCTCTCTTCTACCTTCCGGCCCTGTGGAGCGTGGGGTCCCTGACCTGTGCTCTCATCCTGCTGACGCTGCGGGTCGCCGGCGAGGCCGGCAGGCGGGCGAAGAAACTCTGGCGCAATGTGACCGGCCGGGCACCTTCGCCCCCCGTGGACACGGGCCGCCGCCGTTTCGTGAAAGCCGGCGTGGGGACGCTGGCCGCCGCGCCGTTCGTCCTGACCGGCTACGGGGCCGCCTACGCGGGCCGGGCCTACCGGGTGGAGGAGCGCTCGCTTCCCTTCGGCCTGCCCCTGCGCGTCGTGCAGCTCACCGACATCCACGCCGGCCTCACCATGACCCGAAGGGAGCTGCGGCGCTATGCCGACGAGGTGATCGCCCTCGAGCCCGACCTCTTCGTCCTGACCGGCGACTACGTCACCAACACGAGCGCCTTCCTGCCGGACTGCCTCGAGGAGATGGCGCGCGTCCGCGCCCGCTACGGGACCTTCGCCGTGCTGGGCAACCATGACCACTGGTACGTCCGTCCCTCGGAGCTGACCGGCCTGTTCCGGGAAAGCGGGATCCCGCTGCTCCGAAACGCAAACCGCGTGATCGCATCGGCACAGGGCCCCTTCGCCGTCGCGGGCATCGACGACCTGGTCGCCGGCCGGCCCGACCTGCAGGCCGCCCTGCGGGGACTGACCCCGTCCGTGCCCACGATCCTGCTGTCACACCGCCCCGAGGTCTTCCCCGATGCCGCCGACCGCGGCGTGGCGCTGACCCTGGCGGGTCACTACCACGGCGGCCAGATCAAGCTGACCCTGCCCAGCCGCGAGATCAGCGTCGCGCACCTGCGGACCCCTTATCCCGAGGGCCTCTTCCGCATCGGCGAGAGCCGCCTCTACGTGAGCCGCGGCATCGGCACCTCGCTGACCCCGGTGCGGCTCAACGCCCGTCCCGAGATCACCGTACTGAACCTGACATAGCAAGCCGCGGAAAACGATGCCCAAAGAAGAGCCCCGCACAGGGCGTGCGGGGCTCTTTCCGCTTGAGGCCCGTCACCTGCAGCCCGTGAAGAGCCCCGGGTTCCAGGTTTCTTTCGAAAGCGTCCACTGCCCATAGGCGGAGGGGTGGAAGCAGTCGATGTCGGAGACGTGCTCTTCGCCGAAGACGAAGTTGAACGCGGCGTCGGTGTAGACGTAGTAGTGGTTCGGGTCTGTCCTGTTGTACTCCTCGGTCACACTCTTGAGGATGTTGTTGAAGGCGATGATCCGGCTGCGTGTGTACTGGCGGCCGGCATCCCCGATGAGCGGGTTGAGCATGGTCCCGCAGGGGAAGAGCTTCAGCAGCGTCGTGGCCCAGAGGACCTCGCAGTCCACGATCCCCAGGGCCTTCTTGTCCCGGGCGACCTCCCAGAGCCGGTAGATGTCGACGATCCCCACGACGTAGACGGTGGCGCCCGCCGGCAGCCCCGCCTTCAGTTTATCCAGCCCTGCCCTGAAATTGCTTTCGAATTCCGCCTCGCTCGGGATGTCGGCGAAGCGGTCCTGGCAGACGTCGTTGTGACCCATGAGCACCGTCACGTAGTGGGCCCTCCGGCCCGCGGCCGCGGCGGCCTGGCCGGGGAAGTCGAACATGTCGGCCCCGCTCTTGGCCTCCATGTAGTTGGCGCGGCCCGAGCTCCCGAAGAGCTTGGTGATGCGCTGGTTGTGGCTGTTGACGTTGGTGAGCCCCAGGAGCCACTCCCAGAAGCCGTGGTAGCCGTTGACCCAGCTGGCCCAGTGGTTGGCCGCCGGCAGCTCCGCGTCGATGGCCTCCGTCATGCTGTCGCCCGTGCTCGAGAGGCGCTTGGGGCAGAGCGGCTGCGCCTTGGTGTCTGCGGCCGCCTGCGAGACGCCCAGGGCAAGGAAGACGGCGACAAGGGCCGGGATGATGAAACGGATCGGCCTTTTCATGGTCTGCCTCCTTTCCTGTTTCCGGTGTTGCCTGATGATGTCTCCTGAACCCCCGTTTCGCTTTCTTTTCGTGTCCCCTCGATCTCCCTGAGGACCAGGGCCCTCAGGTCCTCGTAGGGGAAGGTCCCGCTCATGTAGATGCCGTTGACGAAGATGACCGGGGCGGCCTGCACGCCGATCCGGACGCCGTGCCCGATGTCCTCCCGGACCCGGAGCAGGAGAATCCCCCTGCCCTGCTCGTCGGCGAGACGCTGCATGTCGAGGCCCGCCTCGCGGGCCGCCTGCCGGATGGCCTCGGCCGTGGCGCGCCCCCCGCGGGCGAGGATTGCGTCGTGGTACTCCCAGAACCGCCCCTGCCTGAAGGCGCCCTCGCCCGTCTCGGCGGCCCGCAGGGCGTCGGCATCCTGGGTGCCGAGGAAGCTCCGGTGCACCCAGCGGATCTTCCCGGGGAACTCCTCCATCAGCCGGCGTATCTTCCCCGCGCTCTCGGCACAGACCGGCGAGGAGAAGTGGGCGAAGTGGACGAGCGTGACGGGCGCGCCGGCCGTCCCGCGCCACGGCGCCCCCTCGGTGGCCACCCGGATGCGCGGCCGCTCCGGCGGCGACGCGAGGAACCGGTAGTCCGACTTCTCCCGCAGCGAGGCCACGTAATCGAGGCGGCGCTGGATCCGGCCGCGCTCCTCGAGGTAGGTCCTCAGCCGGGCGCGGCCCTCGGCGCCCCTCACCGCCTCTTCCGGGTGCGCGGCCAGGTAGGCATCGATGTCGCTTTCCCGGAGGGGGGCGACCCTGCCGTCCACCTCCTCCTTGAGCAGGGCCTCGACGCTCAGCCCCCGGCGGGCCGCCTCACGCTCGAGCAGGCGCCGGTCGGCGATCTCCCGGGCCTCGCGCTCCAGGAGGCTGTGGATGCTGCCGCGGAGCCGGTAGATCTGGAAGGCGGCGTTCTCCTCGATCTCCGAGAGGGTGATGGGCGCACCGTCGAGCACGGCGATCACCTCGTCCCCGGAAGCGCCCGCAGGCCCGATGCCCGCGGCCGCCAGCAGGAGGCTAACGGCCGGGACGATCAGGAGCCCCGGCAGCCGGCCGCTCTTCTTCACGCCGGTCATTGTCGATCCCTTCCGTCGTCATGCGCCGCAGGAATTCGTTGATGCTCATGCCCGTCGTCTTCTCGATCCGCAGGCGGTTCTCCTCGATGCGCGCCATCAGCTCGCGGATCCTGTCGGCATTTTCCGCTGTCCGCTCCGTTTCCCGGAGGCCCCGCATCGATTCCCGGAAGCTCTGGATGGTCTCGGTCAGCTCCCGGACGTCCTCGTCCGAAAGAGACGCCTCGGGGAGCCTTTCGCGCAGGGAGAGGGACACGGTCGCCGAAAGCCCGGGCCCCGTCTCTTCCGGGGCGGCGGCCGCAACAGGCACGGGGGGCTCGTTCCGCACCGGGGGCGCGGCCGCATCGGCGGCAGGCGGCGCGGGTGCCGGCGCAGCAGGGGCGGACGCGAGGGGAGCTTCGGCGGGGGCCGGCCGGCCGGGCGGGGTTGCAGGGTGCGGGTCCGGGAAGCGCAGTTCCGGGGGGAACGCCCAGAACGCGGCTGTCAGCACGAGGGCCGTGACGGCGACGGCGGCCAGGAATCTCTCCAGGCGCGGGTACATGACGGCTGCCTCAACATTTGGAACGAATAAGGGAAAGCGGCAGGTGAGCCCGGTGAAACGCTCCTCTGTGTCTCTTATAGCAGGGCAGCCGAACCGGGGTCAAGCACCCCGTGCCGGCCGCCGCCCCGCATTGGCCGTCTTCGAGGGTCGGGGAACTCAGCGGCCGCGCTCGATGACCTTGAGCAGCGTGTTCGGGGGGACGGGCTCTTCCGGCAGGCCGCCGTTGAGCAGCGCCGTCTCCTTGATGCGGCTCTCGGGGACGCCGAGCGACCGCAGCGCGTTGCCGAGGGTGTCGGACTTCGCGACGCGGCGCACGCGGACGCGGTCGGGCTGCACGTTGATCCTCCGCGCGTCGGTGAGCTCCGCAAACCGTCCCAGGGTGCTCTCGAAGGTTTGCTCGTGCTGCGGGAAATTGCGCTGCGCGCTCATCCCCGTGAAGGAGTAGACCCCGTTGCCCTTCTGGATGAAATAGGTGAGGGTGCGGATCGAGCTGCCGCCGGATTGCACGTCGGCCGTGAGCCGGTAGGCCTCGAACCCGCCCACGCGGGCCGGCTGCCCCTGGATGACGCGGGCCCTGTTCTTCGAGACGAAGCCGCGGGCCGCCTCCGCCGGGGACTTCCCCTGCGCCACGGCGAAGAGGATGACGGCGCTCTTGTCCCTGCTGAGCATCTGCACCGCCGCCGGCGTGTCGTTCACCTTCCAGTCGGCGGGTACGGGGAACTGGATGCGCAGGCCGGGGTGATAGTACATCCCCCCCTCCACGTACCCCTGCCGGGGGTCCTGGCCGTAGACGAGGCCGTCGATCGCCCGCAGGTAGGCCTCGCGCTCGATCCGGGGGCGTGTGAGCCCCATCCGCCGCTGCGCCTCCTGCGACTGGGTCTTGATGGCCTGTTCGCGGTCCTCGGGGCTGGGGTGCGTCGAGAACCAGGCCGGCATGCCGCTGCGGTCGGACTGCGGGTTCATGCGCTGCAGCGTCTCGAAGAACCCGGCCATCTGCGAGGCGTCATACCCCGCCCTCGTGGCGTACTCGACGGCGAGCGAGTCGGCCTCCCGCTCGTTGTCGCGGCTGTATTTCATGAAGAAGAGCCCCATTCCGACCTCCGCCAGGCCCGAGAGGACGGGCAGGCCGAGCACCTGGGGGATGATCAACCCGATCTGCGCCGCCTGCGCGCGGCTGAGCTGCTGGGCCGAGTGCCGGGCGGTGACGTGGCCGATCTCGTGCCCGATCACCCCCGCGAGCTCCGCCTCGCTGTTGAGCGTCGCCAGGATCCCGCGCGTGAAGAAGAGGTAGCCCCCTGGGGCGGCGAAGGCGTTCACGACGGGGGAATCGAGGATCTCGATGCTGTAGTCGAGCTGCGGGCGGTGGGAGAGTTTCCCCAGCTTCCGGCCCAGGCCGCCCACGTAGGCGGAAAGGCGCGCATCGTCGTAGAGGCCGTGCTCCCGGGTGACCGAGGCGGCGACCTTCCTTCCGAGTTCGATCTCCTCGGCCTCGCTGATCAGCATGAAATCCTGCCGGCCGGTGACGGGGTTGGCGGCACAGGACGAAAGCGCGATGGCGGCACCGATGAGGAGGGCCGCTGCGGCGAGGCGGCGGGGTCCGGTTGTCATGGGCTTGGGGCTCCCTTCGAGATTGTGTTCAGAGAATAGCACAGGCGGGGTCGAAGTCAACGGGGGGCAGGCACCCGGCGGGTCTGCCCCGGCGCAAGGGGTTGCCGGGTGCGCCCGGGGCCAAGACAAAGGCCCCCGCCCGTTTCCGGGAAGGGGCCTTCGGCACAGGAAATGCGGTCGGGCGGCCGGCAGCCGGCCTCGGCCGGGTTTTCTACTTCGTGAACGCGGGGAAGCACATGGGGTCTGCCCAGAGCCTGCGGTCTTTCCGGGTCCCTTTCGTCGTTTTCTTCATGGTCTCAGCCCTCCTTGCGGCTGTCGGTTACGGGTGGGTCTGCCTTTTTCTACCTGCCGCGCTTCGGCGTGAAGACGGGGAAGCTCATCGGGTCGCTCCAGAATTTCCGGTCGGTCTTCACGTTCTTGGCCTTCTCCTTCATGACGATACCTCCTTGCGAGTGTTGTGTGCCCGGGGATCAGCGGACCGTTTCCCTGCGGGGGGTCAGGATGGGGTCCGCCCAGACCCTGTCCACCCGCTCGCCCATCAGGTTGATCCGGGGATCGGCGGTCATGCGGCTTGCAGTCGCTTTGTGGATCCGGGTCATCATGGCTTTGCTCTCCTTTCGGTCTTTGTTCCCTTTCGTTGACTGCATTATCGACATTCCCCGCGAAAACGAAATCGGCGCCCGTCTGAATGTTTTCTAGGACGGAGCGGCGCCGCCGCCGCAGACACCGTCCGAGGCCCCCATCAGACGGGCGCTGATGGGGGCCTCGATCTCCGCGGTTGCGGGCGTCTCGATTCTGTGGCAGATTGGGGCATCGGCTTATGGTACCCTCATTGACCTTCGGCACCCTCCGGTTCATCGTCGTCAGTCTCGCGATCTTCGCCCAGATGTACCTGTTCCTCCGCCTGCGGACGGCCATCCGGTCCATGGAGAGGTCGGAGCGGTTCAAGCGCCTCGCCGTTTGCCTGGCGGGGGCGGGCATCGGCCTGCTGTTCGCGATGAACGTCTTCATCCTCGTCAGGCCCATCCCCTGGTTCGACGCGCCGGCGCCGGTGCAGGCCCTTCTCTTCTATCTGCCGGCCGTCTGGGTCTTCGGCTCGATCCTGTCGGCCCTGCTGCTTGCCTTCTCGCAGGCCGCGTGGGGCCTGGGACAGGCCGTCGCACGGCGTTTCAAAAGCGACGCCCCCGGGCCGCGGCAGGCTCCCGCGGACCCGGGTCGCCGGCTCTTCCTGCAGGCCGGGGCCGGGGCGGTCGCGGCGGCACCCCTGATCCTGTCGGGTTACGGCGCCGCCTGGGCCGGGAGGAATCACGAGGTGCGGGAACTCACCCTGCCGTTCGGGCTCCCGCTGCGCGTCGTGCAGCTCACCGACCACCACGCCGGGCCCTACATGACCCGCGAGGACCTGCGGCGCTATGCCGATGCCGTCATCGCCCTCGAACCCGATCTCTTCGTCCTCACCGGGGACTACGTCTCGAACTCGATCGCCTTCCTGCCGGGGTGCCTGGAGGAGATGGCCCGGGTCCGGGCCCGTTACGGCACCTTCGCCACCCTGGGCAACCACGAGCACTGGGTGGCGAACCCCGACCGCCTCAGGGCGGTGTTCCGGCAGTACGGGGTCCCGCTGCTCAACAACGGGCACCGGGTGATCCGGACCGCGAAGGGCCCCTTTGCCGTTGCCGGGATCGACGACATGCGGTTCGGAAACCATGACCTCGACGCCGCCCTTCGGGGGCTCGACCCGTCGATCCCGACGATCCTGCTGTCCCACCGGCCGGAGATCTTCCCCGAGGCGGCCGGGCAGGGGATCGCCCTTACGCTGGCGGGACACTACCACGGCGGGCAGATCACGCTGAGACTGCCCGGCGGGGGCCTGAGCCTCGCCCACCTGCGGACCCCCTGGCCCGAGGGGCTCTTCCGCATCGACAGCTCGCACCTGTACGTCAGCCGCGGCATCGGCACGACCTTCACCCCCGTGCGTCTGGGCGCGCGGCCGGAGATCGCCGTGCTCCACCTGACGTGAACTGCCGGGCAAACGGGGGAACGTGAAAGACATGAACGCAGCCGCGGCGGCCGAGGGGGACAGCAAAGGGCAGCAGAGCGAAGGGCGGGGGTATCCGCGGTGAACCTCCGGCTCGCAGCCATCGTGCTGGCCGTCCTTCTCGCCGTTCCGCACCCGGACGCGGCGGCCTCGCCGTCCGCCCCGGAGCCGATGCGGGTGCTCCTGCGGCAGGGCGTCGAAAAGGCATTCAACCTGGATTTCCTCGGGGCGGAGGCCCTGTTCCGGAAAGCGGTGGACCTGGACCGGGAAGACCCGACGGGGTATGCCTTCCTCGCGGTGAACCGCCTGTTTGCCGCCGAGATGAGCTACGATGCGCGGGAGCGCGAGGCGAACCGGGAGGCGATGCTTCGATTCGTCGACGAGGCGCTGAGACGGGGCGAGGCGCGCATCGAACAGAACCCCCGTGACGGCCGTGCGCACTTCGCCATGGCCCTCGCCAGGACGGTGAAGTTCCGCTGGGCCCAGCGCCAGAGGCAGCATCTCGCGGCGGCGCAGGAGGCCTACGGCCTGTGGTCCTGCCTGGAGAGGGCCCAGCAGGAAGACCCGGCCAACGTCGACAGCTTCTTCCTCTCGGGCCTCGTCCGCTATCACATCGACCATCTGCCCGAGGTGGCCCGGTTCTTCTCGTCCCTCGTGGTCACCCGCGGCGACCGCGAACGGGGGCTCAGGGAGCTCGAACGGGCGGCCGCGAAAGGGGACCTGCTCCGGGAGCTGGCCCAGTCGGAGCTCATCTCCGTCTGGCTGAATTTCGAGAGACAGCCCGCCCGGGCCCTGCCCATCGCGCGGGAGCTGCAGAGGCGCTACCCGCGGAACTACAACTTCTCCTTCGCCCTGGCCAACGTCCTGTCGGAATCGGGCCGGCACCGGGAGGCCCTCGCCGTGGCCCGCGACCTCGAACGGGGCATCGCCGCGGGCAGGCCGCCTTTCGTGCCGCAGCTCAAGCCCCGGCACGACCAGCTCATGGGGAGGATCTACTTCAACCAGGGCGACTACGTCAGGGCCGAGGAGGCCCTGCGGCGGGCCCTGCAGGACCCATCCGAGGCCCATGCCCGCGTCCGGGCCTGGTCGTACGTGCGCCTCGGGATGATCCACGACGCCCGCGGGGAACGGGAGCAGGCCGTGGCCTGTTACGAGCTGGCGCTGGGTGTGGAAGGCGGCGAGGGCATCGCGAGGGTGGAGGCGCGGAAGCATCTCGCCGCACCCTACGTGCCGCCGCAGGGCAGGGAAAAGCCGGCCGGACAGCCGTGAGGCCCGTAGCGGGCCCTCTTTTTTTCTTTTCCTTCTGTGCCCGATCCTGATAATCAAAATACAACTCTTTGCACGCTCGTTCCGTTTGAGCACGAAAACCGAACAGGAGGGGACCATGGTCGAAGACTGGCTGGCAAATGCCTATGGCGGGTTGTCGCGGCGGGATTTTCTCGCAAGGGTCGGGGTTGCGGGGGTCGGCCTGGCGGGCTTTTGCCTGGCCGCGACCCCGGTGGCGGGGAAGGTCGTTGCAACCCCCGCGGAGGGCCTCTCCTCGGCGGACGGCACGGTGCTCTCCGGAGGGTTTGCCGTCCCGGTCTACGAGGCTCGTCCCGCGGCGCCCGGCCGATACCCCGTCGTCCTCGTCGTTCCCGAGGTCTTCGGGATGCACGAGCACATCCGGGACGTGACGCGCCGCTTTGCCCGCGAGGGGTTCCTGGCGGTCACCTTCGAGCCCTACGCCCGGGAAGGGGGCGTCAAGCATCTCCCCGATCTGGAGGCGGTGCGCAAGGTCGCCGACCCCGTGCCCGACGCCCGGGTCATGGCCGACCTCGATGCCGTCGTCGCCTGGGCGAAGAAGCACCCCTCCGCGAAGCCGGACCGGGTCGGGATGACGGGGTTTTGCCGCGGCGGCATGTACACGCTCCTGTATGCCGCCCGCAGCCGGGAGCTGAAGGCCGCCGTTGCCTGGTACGGGCAGCTCAGGCCGGCCCTGACGCCGGGCGTACGGACGGAAGGCCCGCTCGACGTGGCGGCGAGGATCGAGGCCCCCGTCCTGGGCCTCTACGGGGCCGAGGACGTGGGCATCCCCGTGGCCGACGTCAGGGAGATGGAATCGAGGATGAAAGCGGCCGGACGCACGGCCGAGTTCTTGATCTACCCCGGGGCGCCGCACGCCTTCTTCGCCGACTACCGGCCGAGCTACCGCGCCGAGGCCGCGAAGGACGCCTGGGGGCGCTGCATCGCCTGGTTCAACAAGTACCTCAAGGGGTGACGGGCCGGTCCCGGCGGAGTGAGGGCCGCCGAAAACCGATCGACGAAGGGAGGAGGGCCATGGAACTCGAAGCGGCCGTGAGAGGCAGGAGAAGCATCCGGAAGTTCACCGAGAGGAAGGTACCCGGGATCATCATCGAGGAGATTCTCGAGGCCGCCCGGTGGGCGCCGTCCTGGGGGAACACGCAGCCCTGGGAGTTCACGGTGATGGCCGGGGCGCCCCTTGCAGCCTTCAAGGAGGCCAACGAGCGGATGTTCTCGGAGGGGCTCGCCGCCGCGCCGGACGTGCCCATGCCGGAGAGCTGGCCTGCCGGTCTCAAGGCGCGGTACGGGGAGCTGGGAAAGACCATACTCGATCTCATGGGCATCGACAGGGAGGACAAGGATGCGCGCAACCGCCTCTATGCCCGCATGGCAGGACTCTTCGGCGCGCCCTGCCTGATCGTGGTCACCATCCCCCGGGAGGTTTCGGTCGAGTACGCCATGCTCGACGCGGGGATCGTCGTGCAGACGATCTGCCTGCTGGCGCATGCCCGGGGCCTCGGCACCTGCATCATGGCGGCCGCGGTCCGGTACCCGGACCTGCTGCGGAGGATCGCCGGCATCCCCCAGGACCGGCGGATTGTTGCGGCCATCGCCGTCGGGTACCCCGACCCCGAGTGTCCCCTCAACCGCTTCGAGAGGAAACGGGCGGATTTGAGGGAGATCGTCCGCTGGGTCGGCTGATCCCGCGGTCGCCTGCCGCACCCGGGGCACAGATGCGTTCGGCAGGGCGGGTGCGGCGTCGCAGCCGCCTGCGCCGCGGGGATGAGCCGGCATCGGAAGAACGTTGTAGTGCCGGATCATGCCGACGCCGTATTGACTTGTTGCGGCAAAGGGGCGACACTGCAGCCGGAGACCATGACGCGGAACCGCGGCTCCCTGGAGGTTGGGTCATGAAAAAGACATCGATTGCGTTGCTGGTCGTCTGTGCCCTGCTCGCGAGCACGGCGCAGGCCTTTGCCGAGCCGCCGAAGGACGGGATGGCGATCGCGGCGGACGTCCTGATCGCGCGGCCTGTCGGTCTCGTGTCCATCGTGGCGGGCACGGCGATGTTCATCGTCTCGCTGCCCTTCGCGATCCCGAGCGGAAGCGTCGAAACGGCGGGGAGGCTGCTCGTCGCGGATCCCTTCAAGTACACCTTCGAGAGGCCCCTCGGGGATTTCGACTACAAGGTCGGGCAGGCGGAGATGCCGAAGGGGCGCTGACCGCGAGGCGCCTCACGGCTTCTCCAGCAGCTCCCGCAGGGCGGGGCGGACGTAGACGTCGGTGAGATCGAAGGTCTTGAGGGCCTGCACGAGGGTCCGTACGCGCTCCTTCGCCGTCGCCCGCGCGTCGATGACGATGACGGTTTTCCCCTTGAGCCGGCAGAGCCCCCCGGCGATCGCGACGTCGTCCTGCGGGATCTTCTCGTAGCGGACCTCGACCCCGAGGCTCCAGGCCAGGGCCTCGAGCTGGTCCAGGGCGATGTGGTCGTCCACGCGTGCCTCCGGCGGTCCCGGTCGGCGGGAGCGGCGCCGTCCGTTCAGCCTTCGATCTGCTCGATCTCGATGTCCTGCCGGAAGAGATCGTCCGCGTACCGGCCGACCTTCTCCGTCATCCTTCTGGAGAGCCAGGCAAAGACGGGGGCCGTGGCCAGGCAGACCCAGCGGCCGGCGCCGCGCTGCACGACGCTGGAGCCGATCCTCGCGCCGAGGGCCGCGGCGATGCGCTGTGCCGCCTGGGTGCTGAGCGCCTTGACGATCATCCGCGAGCCCGCCCGCTGCACCAGCAGCCTCCCCGCCGTCACCCCCAGGGCGCAGCCGAAGACGTAGAGGACGAGCGTGCGGTTCACCCGGTCGAGCCTGCCGTGATACTTGGCGATCTTGTAGAGCAGATCGATCTGGATCCTGGTGACCGCCGCGAGCTCGGGCAGGATCGTTGCCATCCCGAAGGGCCCGGGCATCATCCCCGAGGCGAAGCTCACCGAGAAGGCCTTGTGGGCGGCACAATCGGTCATGTCCTCCGGGGTGCCGTCCACCTGGATCTCCTCCGGGTCGGGCGCGAGCCCCATCATCGTCTCGACGAACCACGTTTCGAAGCCGAACCCGTCCGTGCGCATTCCCCGTCCTTCCGTCAATCGTCTGCACCCGCCAGCGTACGCCCCAGCGCCTTCGCCTCCCTCAGCAGGGCCCGGTCGGCCAGGATGTCGCCCGCCCCCATGGCGCTGCCGTAGACCATCCCGACGATCTTCGCCCCCGCATAGCGGTAGGCGTCCTGGAAGGTCCGCAGGGCGTTGACGCACCCCGAGTCGAAGGGGTCCCCGCCGCCGTAGGCCATGGCGATGGCGATCCGCTTTCCCGCGAAGGGGTCCTTCCCGTAAGCGGGCAGGGCGAAGCAGCGGTCCATCCAGAGCTTCAGCTGGGCGGACATCGTGAACCAGTACACGGGGGAGGCGAGCACCCAGGCGTCGGCCTCCAGCATCTTGCGGTAGATGGGCTGCATGTCGTCGTCGATGGAGCAGCCCCGGCTCTTCGGTTTCTGGCAGGCGAAGCAGGCCTTGCAGGGGGCGATGGCGAGGCCATGGAGAAACAGGGTCTCCACGTCCGCCCCGGCGGCCTTCGCGCCCCGGGCGATCGCCTCCGCGAGCAGTGCGCTGTTGCCCTTCCGGCGGGGGCTGCCGAGCAGGACGAGGACGTTCCGCTTCTTGTTCATGTCGAGTCCCTCCGTTCCAGGGATTCCGGACGGGGGTAGTCTTCCACATCGGCGGGTCAAATGCAACGCCATTCGGCCTGCCGCTCACGGCCGGTGCGGGAATAGAAAAACCCCGCCGGGAGGCGGGGCCTTTCCGCGGAGGGGCGGTCCGATGGGGGGACCGCCTGACGGCATCCGCTCACTGGTATTTCGGGCCGGCCTTTCTGCCGCCGTTGGTGGGCTTCCCCTCACCGTCGCCCCTCATCCTCCGGGAGGTGGCCTGGGCCTTGAGGCTGTTGAAGATGGCGCCGGCCTTGCGCTCGGCCTCGAGCAGGACGGCGTTGCACTGCTCGACGGCATCGGACTTCCGGCGCACGGCAAACTGCTCCGCTTCCTCGCGGGCCGCCTTGACGATCTCCTCGGATTTGTGGACCGCGTTCTGCACCGCGGCCAGCAGCCGCTCGTGCTCCTTGTTGAGCTCTGCCAGGGTGCGCCCGATGAGGCTGGTGGTGACCATCTCCGCCTCCGCCCGGGTGCTCTGGATGATGGCCTCAGCCTTCACCCGGGCCTCGGCGATGAGGGAGTCGAAATTCTGCAGGGCCTCCTCGCTTCTGCCGTCATCCCAGTCGTCCGGCCCGGCTGCGGTCTCGGGCTGCGCGCCCGCGTCCCCGCGAACCGAGAGGGGACGCTCGAAGTCGGAGGCCGCCGCGGCCGATGCCAGAGCCTCCTTCGCCTCGGCCTCGATCTTCTCGGCCTTCTGCTTGGCATTCAGGATGACCTCGTCGGCCATGACCTTCGCCTGCTGGAGCATCAGCGCCGTTTCCCGGCGTGCCTTCTCGTGGGCCTCCCGCTCGGTCCTGCGCTTCAGGTCCGCAGCCTCCCTCTCGGCCGCGAGGCGGATCTGCTCGGCCTCTTCCTTCGCCCGGGCGATGATCTCCCCGGCGGCCCTTTCCGCCTCCTCGAGGGTCTGCCGGCTCTTCTCGGCCTCTTTCCGGGTGCCGAGGGTGGACCGGACGGTCTGCTCGGTCAGCCTCTTCTCGAGCTGGGCGTTCTGGGTGAGGATCTTGTCGAACTCCGCCGCCACGATCTTGAGGAAGCCCTTCACCTCCTCGGCGTCGACCCCCATCAGGCTCTGCTTGAATTTCCGGTTCTTGATCTCGCGGGGAGTAAAGGTCGTCATCGGTCCGCCTCGCAACCTTGAAGTTCAGGCTGCACCCGCTGCGCGGCGCGGCCGCCAAGGGGGTTCAACCTTACCCTTACTTCGGCCGCCGCCGGCGAATTCTTTAGCGGAATCCGGGGCCCGGGGCCGGGCCCGAGAATGGGCTTGACAGACCGGCCGAACCGTGGTGTAATCCGCGCACTTCGTGAAGGGAAGATGCCGCGATGGCAAACCAGGTGGGCATCCGTTACCTGGGCTGGTGGTGGTGGACCAACAGGAGTGCATCGGTCTGCCCATCGTAGAAATCAGCGGCACGAAGCAGAAAGCCGGAAGCAAGCCATGGGTGGATCACTCGCCTCCCATGGCTTTTTTGTATCGAGAAGGCCGCGGGGGCGGGACACCCGGCGGCCTTTTTTAACCCTGCAAAATCCCAGAAAGGAGGAGACAGCGTGATGAAGAAGCGGCAGTCAATCAGGAGATGGCTCATCGTGTTGGCCGCGGCGGCCCTGCTGGCGGGCCCGGCGGCAATCGCGGGCCCTGCACTGGCCACCGAGGGCGGGGGCGGGGCCTACCCGAACGGGGCGGAGGACTTCATGGCGGGGGCGCTCCCCCCGCCGGGGACCTATTTCAAGAACTATCTCACCTACTACACGGCCACCAAGTTCAGGGACAACGACGGCAACAGCGCCCCGGTCAATTTCGACCTCAAGGTCGCCGCCAATGTGCTCCGGTTCATCCACGTGACGAACGTGAAGGTCCTCGGGGCCGACTGGGCCGTCCATGCCTTCATCCCTCTCGCATACCAGGACGTGACGCTCGGCGGCCGTGACGACGACCGGTTCGGCCTGGGTGACATCATCGTCAACCCCTTCATCCTGGGCTGGCACTCCAGGAACTTCCACGTCGCGACGGGCCTCGACATCTACATCCCCACGGGGAGCTACAACAAGGACCGCCTGGCCAACATCGGCCGCAACTACTGGACCTTCGAGCCCGTCCTCGGCATGACCTACCTCAGCGACGGCGGCTTTGAGGTGTCGGCGAAGTTCATGTACGACTTCAACACGGAAAACGACGACACGAAGGTCAGGTCGGGCCAGGAGTTCCACTTCGATTACCTCGTCGGCTACCACCCGACCAAGGAGTGGGCCGTCGGTCTCAACGGCTACTGCTACTTCCAGGTCACCGAGGACCAGCTCAACGGCAACGACGTGGGCAACAAGGGCCGCGTCTTCGCCCTCGGTCCCGCGGTGCAGTACGGCTACAAGAACATGAGCTTTACGCTGAAGTGGCAGCCCGAGTTCGAGGCGCGCAACAAGCCCGAGGGCAACAAGTTCTGGTTCAACTTCCTCTACGCGTTCTGAGCGCCGGGGGCCGCCCGCCCGGCGCGGGCGGCCCCTTCGCCTTCGAAAATCGCTTGAAATCCCGGGTCGATTCGTTTAGGGTACGCAAAACGCAGGCGCTGTCCCGCCCGGACGGGCCGGGGATGCGGATCCCGCGGCCCGAACCCGTCGACGCGAGGCGCCTTTTTTGTGCCCGGTGCGCGCCGCATCGGGGCAGCGGGGTTTCCATCGAGTGACACCGCCGAAAAAAGCTCTCGGCCCTGCCATCCTCGCCGCCGCAGTGGTCTCACTGCTTGCCGCCCTTCTTTTCCTCGGCGTCTCCCCCGGGCCCGACCCCGCAAGACCCCCCGAAAACCTGGAGATGAAAAACCTGCTGCGCTTAAGCGGCATGGTCCAGAAGGGGCAGTCGCTCCACGAGATCTTCCGGCGCCACGATCTCGACCCGCGGCAGCTCTTCCCGGTGAAGGAGGCCCTGGCCGGTGTCCACAGCCCCAGGGAGTTCCGGCCGGGCCGGCCCTACGAGATCCAGGTGGACCCGGAGAGGGGCCTGCATGCCTTTCTCTACTGGGCAAGCGACGACGCCCTCGTGCGCGTCACCCGTGCGGGCGAAGGCTACCGGGCCGAGAAGCTCAGCATCGAGCACGAGCGGAGGATCCTCTGCCTGGAGGGCTCGATCGAGGACAACCTGATCGCCTCCATGGGCGGCGGGCAGCAGAACCTGCTGCTGGCCCTCAACCTCTCGGACATCTTCGCCTGGGACATCGACTTCACCACGGCTTTGCGCAGGGGCGACACGTTCCGCCTGCTCGTCGAGGGGCTCTACCGCGACGGCGAGTTCAGGAAGTACGGCAACATCCTCGCCGCCGAGTTCGTCAACGACGGCACCCTGTACCGCGCCTACCGGTTCGAGATCGACGGCCGGGCCGACTACTACGACGCCGAGGGCCGCTCGCTGCGCAAGGCCTTCCTCAAGGCGCCGCTGAGCTTCCGGCGGATCAGCTCCGGCTTCTCGAAGTCGAGGCTCCACCCCGTCCTGAAGATCCGCCGCGCCCACAACGGCACGGACTACGTGGCCCCGAAGGGCACGCCCGTCTCGGCCATGGCCAACGGCCAGGTCGTGGCGGCGGGCTGGCAGGGCGGCTACGGCAAGCTCGTCGTCATCGGCCACCCCAACGGCTACAAGACCTACTACGGTCACCTCTCGGGCTTTGCGAAGGGGATTCGGAAAGGCGCGAGCGTCGCGCAGGGGCAGCTCGTCGGGTACGTCGGCGCGACGGGCCTGGCCACGGGCCCGCACCTGCACTTCGAGATGCGCGTCAACGACCGGCCCGTCAACCCCCGCAAGGTCATCATCCCCCCCGGCGAGCCCGTGCCCGAGTCACTCCTTGCGGCCTACAGGGCTGCCCGCGATGAGCTCGCGGGCCGCCTCGCCTCGGCGCCGCCGATGCGCTTCGCCGCCGTGTCCCGCTAGCGCTGACCGGCCATACCGTTTCGAAAAAGGCCGCCTCCAGGTCATGTGCTCTTCTTGGGGCCGCTTGACGCATCCCGCTTTCCCGTGAAGGTTCCCTTCGACGCCTGCTGCGGTGCGGTGACCTTCGCCCTTGTCATTTCCGGCGATTTGGTTTATGGATGCGGTGGACCGAACGAACCGCCCCCGGGGGGGACATGGCCCGGAAGATCGCCATCACGAACCAGAAGGGCGGCGTGGGCAAGACCACGACGGCCGTCTGCCTGGCCGCGGCCCTGCGGGCCTCCGGCAAGAGGACGCTGCTCGTCGATCTCGACAGCCAGGGAAACGCCTCGGCCGCCGTGGGTCTCATCATCGAAAACGAGGGGCCGACGCTCAAGGACCTCATCCTCGAGAAGGGCAAGGCCGCGGATTACATCGTCGCGACGGGGTGGACCGACATCATCCCCTCCAACAACGCCCTCAAGGACGTGGAGGAGAGGCTCCTTCGCCGGCAGGCCTTCGACCTGATCAAGACCCTGCTGCAGCCCGTCGAGGACGGCTACGACTTCATCCTCTTCGACTGCCCGCCGAGCTTCAACGTCTTCACGAAGAGCGCGCTGGTGGCCGCGGGCGAGGTCCTGATTCCCGTCGATTCGGGGTTCTTCCCGCTCCTCGGGCTCAAGCAGCTGCTCGAGGAGATCGGCTACGTGAAGCGCAGCCTCAACCCCTCGCTCGAGCTGCTGGGGGTCCTGGCCTGCAAGGTCGACCGCCGCAGCAGCCTGTCGGACCAGACCTACGAGACCCTGAAGAGCCACTTCCCCGACAAGCTCTTCCGGACCGTCATCCGGGTCAACGTGGACATCGTGAGGGCCCAGATCGCCCAGCAGAACCTCTTCGAGTACAGCCCGTCGAGCAAGGGCGCCGAAGACTTCCTTGCCCTCGCACAGGAGATCATCCATGGCTAAGAAGAGCCGCACCGACATCATGGAAAAGCTCAGCGCCCTGAAGCCCAGCGAACCGACCCGGACGAGGGGCAAGACCGCCCGCAAGCCTGCGGCAGGGCCGGCCCGGGCGCAGAAGGCCAACCCCCCGAAGACGTCCAGGCCCGCCGCCCCGTCCGGGATGCCGAAGATGCAGCCCCCGCCCGGCGCGCCGAAACCCGACACCCCGCCGCGCGCGGAGCCCTCTCTGCCGGGCGTCGGCGGCTACACGGCCTTCGGGGACGTCTCGAGGATCTACCTGAACGTTTATGAAAACTGGCTGCAGATCATCCGCAACTGCAGCGGGATGGCGGCCGACTGCAACAGCATCATCCTGAGAAGCCTCACCTACTTCATGCGCCCCGGCCGGTGGGGACGCTTCTGACCCGCCCGGACGGCCGATGCGGATCGGCAGGGGGCCGCCCGCCCGACGGGCGGCCCTTTTCCGCGTCGCCGGTTGCGTGTCGGCTTCGCCCCTGCGAAAAGAGTCGTTGCGCGAGGGGCGGGGAAGTGGTAAAAACGGCAAGACATCACGAAGACCGGGAGGGATCATGCCCGATTACTGGATCAAGATCACCGAGCGCGAGGAAGAGGACATCCGTCACCACCACTACCTCATCGAGGCCAAGGACGAGAAAGAGGCCCGGAAACTCGCGCTGCGGTTCATGGAACGCTTCATCGACGACGACGAGAACCCCGAGAAGATCGACGACGGGTACTCTTTCTACAACAACGCCATCCTCGTGAAGCTCTCCGACGTCAGGGAAACGACGAAGGAGCAGTTCAAGGAATTCCTGCTGAAGACCCACACGATCAACCTGGCCTGACGGCCTTCCGGGCGAGGGGGACGGCGGCGAAAACGGGCGGCCTGCGGGCCGCTCTTTTTTTGTCCTGCCGGCGACGTATGCGGGTAGCGGGGCCGGATTCCCCTCAAGTTTGCTCCTGCCGGGGCGATACAGGTATAGGCCCCGCCCGCGCTGCGGGCCGGACCCGCCGGGTGAGCCGGCAAGGGGCCGAAGGGAGAGGGCAAGGATGGTCAATACCCGTGATTTCTGCGTGATCGTGGGCGATTTCAACGACGGCTTCGTCGAGATCGTCGCCGAGGCGGTTTCCGGCGCCCTCGAGCCCGGCCATCGGCTGCGCGTGCACGGCACGCCGGAGGCCGACCGGATCCTGGCGTGGGCCGAGGAGAGGCCCGTGGAGCTCTTCGTGCTGTTTCTCAACAACATGGTCTTCGGGCGCTGGGGCCGCGAACTCGAGGCCGACAGCTTCGTCAAGACCCTCATGCTGGTCAGGCACCTCAAGACCCGCCATGGCGGAGCCGTCATCACGACGGCGGCGTTCCCGGCCGAGTTCCTCTACGAGGACATCGCCCTGCGGGTCGGGGCGGACCGCTTCTTCCGGATGCCCTTCGAGATCGCCGCGTTTGCGGAATCCGTCCGCACCCTGTTCCCCGATCGGGCACGGAGGGCCGAGGATCCCTGCACCGTCTACCGTCCAACGCTTTGGGCAGGCACTTCCGGGTTCAATGCCTGATTTCCACTCTGGAGGCCTCGTCCCGTGGAACCCCGCCGCAACGGCCTTGCCGCCCGCGGCTTCGAGCGGGACATCCTCGACGAGGCCATCACCCCCGGGACTTCGGCCGTGGCCGGGCCCTTCGGACGGGCACAGGCCTTGCAGCATCTCACCTTGATGACTCAAACCCCGGCAGGAGGTATTGCATGAAGAGGAGCTTGTTGGTCTTTGCACTGGTCGCCGTGTTCGCTTTGTCCTGGGCCCTTGCGTGCCATGCGCAGCAGGACCCGTCCAACGTGGGAACGCCCGCCTTCAAGCCGGTATCGAGCAAGTCCGGCAACATGACGCTCAAGTACGGCTTCCTGGGGGCCTCGGTCTACGACAGCTCCACGAAGAAGTGGAACTTTTTCAAGATGACGACCATCACCCGCAGCAAGGTGGAGGGGTTCGTCAACCAGGTCAACGACAGCTTCGCCCTCGCCGCGGGGCTGCACAAGGTCGCGGTGTACGACTACGGCAAGCACCGGTGGGTCGTCTACGAGAAGCGCGGCGCCGACGACAGCACGGGGATGCTGAAGACGAACTTCGAGATGACGAAGGACTACGTCAAGGTGAAGACCCTCAACAGCCCGTGGATCAAGTACACGAGTGCGGCGGGCTGGCAGGAGGTGGCGAAATAGCGCTGCGTTGAGCAGGATTCTTCCTGCGAATAGACGGTTTTGGACCGCTCCAACGCTCGCTGCACTGCAGGCGCAAAAACTCGCCCTTCGGGCTCAAACAGTTTGCGCTGCGGCCGTTTCGCTTCGCGAAGAGCGGTTACCCAAAACGCGTCTAACCTCGCTATCCGGAATCCCGCTCAACCGCATCGTTCGGGCTAAGGAAGGGGCGGCCGCAAGGCCGCCCCTTCCTTTTGCCCGCCGTTTGTGGCAGAGTTGGGCCGCCGGGGGTGCCCGGCGGGAAAGGAGAACGAGGGGACATGTACGACTTCCTGATGACGCCGCAGCAGCGGCAGATCGTGGAGGAGGCGAGGGACCTCGTCAAGTGGGTCCCGCGGCAGATGATCCTCGACATGGACACGGATGCCATCAAGTTTCCGAAGGCGTTCCTGCAGGAGGCGGGCCGGCGAAACCTCCTGGGGTGCCGCTACCCGGTCGAGTGGGGCGGCCGGGGCATGGACTGGGTGACGACGTGCCTGCTCATGGAGGAGATCGGGACCCTGGGCTACGAGATGGCCTGCGTGTTCGGCGTGGGGGCGGAGCTCGTCTGCGACGCCATCATCCGGCACGGCACGGACGAGCAGAAGGAGCGCTTCGTGAAGCCTCTGCTCAGGGGCGAGCGCTTCGCCGCCGAGTGCCTCACCGAGCCGCGGGGCGGCTCGGACTTCTTCGGGGCCGCGACGAAGGCCGAGGACCGGGGCGACCACTTCGTGCTCAACGGGCAGAAGCGGTTCATCGTGGGGGCCGAGGGGGCGGACTTCTTCCTCGTCTACGCCCGGACGAACCCGGCCGCGAAGCCCCAGGATGCCCTGACCTGCTTCCTCGTGGAGCGCGGGCCCGGCGTCGAGACGAAGTACCTCTACGGGCTCATGGGCTGCCGCGGGGGCGGGACGGGGAGGCTCGTCTTCCGCAACGTGCGGGTCCCGAGGGAAAACGTGGTCGGGAAGGTTCACGGTGCCTACGCCGTGTTCAACACGATGATGGTCCCCGAGCGGCTGGGCACGGCGGCCATGACGATCGGCTCGGCCCGGGCGGCCCTCGACGTGGCCACGGCCTACACGACGCGCCGCAAGGCCTTCGGGCAGGTGATCAACCAGTTCCAGGGCGTGAGCTTCCAGGTGGCCGAGGCGGCCATGCTGCTCGACGCCTGCCGCGCCATGGCGCACATGACGGCCCGGGCCGTCGATGCGGGGGCGAACGAGAATCTCGTCCGCCGGCTCGTCTCGGAGTCGAAGAAGTTCATCACCGAGAGCTGCCAGAAGGCCGTGCACAACGCCATGCAGGTCATGGGCGGCATCGGCTACACGAACGTCTTCCCCGTCGAGCGGATCTTCCGAGACATCCGCCTGGCGTCCATCTGGACGGGCACGAGCGAGGTGATGTCGCTCATCACGGCCCACGAGTGGTACCGTGAGCATTTTGCCCGCAAGGGCAGGCTCCCCCGCGACTACGAGGCCGATGCGGCCGAGGCCCACGCCGCCGACGAGAAGGTCTACGACGACGAGGACATGTGGAAAAAGGGCTGGGAGTGACCCGGCCGGAAACGACCCAGGGAGGCGGAGCATGCTGAAGGTCAACGAGTATTTCGAGGGAAGGGTGAAATCCATTTCGCTCATGACGAGCGAGGGGCCCGCGACGGTGGGGGTGATGGAGAAAGGCTCCTACGAGTTCGGGACCTCCACGAGGGAGATCCTGATCGTGACAACCGGCGAGCTGAGGGTCAAGCTGCCCGGCGAGGCGGAGTGGAAGACCTTCAGGCCCTACGACCGGTTCGAGGTGGCGGCGAACAGCAAATTCCAGCTCGACGTCCCCGCCGACGCATCCTATGTCTGCCACTACCGGTAGGCCGGCTTCGTCCCCCGGGTGCCGCCCCGTGCGGGGAGCGGGCCCCGCCGCGCGATCAGAACAAGTGCACCGACAGGGGGGCGAAGAACCCGATGAGGCCGAAGCCGATGGCCACGACGCCCAGCCCGCCCGAGAGCCACAGCAGGGCCGCAACACCGGTGATGATGTTGGCCGACGCCAGGACGATGGCGATCTGGAGGCAGGCCGACGCGAGCTCGTAATGGTGGTATGCGGCCATGGCGCGCTCGCGGCTGGTCTCGGCCGCCCTTGCCCTCTGGGAGAGTTCCTTGCGGCCTTCCTGCTTGTCCGGCTCCGAGTCGTAGATTGCGGCGGTCTTCCTCCACTCGTCGATGCGCTTCTGCAGCAGGGCGCGCTTGGCGGGCGACTTCTCGTGCTGCAGCTCCACCTCGGCGGCCTCCGCGGCCGTCCGGAGCATCGTCATGCGGATCGTCTTGGCCTGGAAGAACGCCCAGAGGTTCGACGCCTCGATGTTGTAGCTCAGGGCCGACGTCTGTGCGCTCTTGCCGAGTGTCTCGCTGAGGGCGAGGAAGAGCGCGAGGACGGAGATGAGCAGGGCGATTTTCTTGTGGGCAGGGTCGATGTGCCCGGAGCCGTGACCCGACATGGATGAGACCTCCCGAAGGGTAATGTGCGGATTCGCTGATCCCGGCGGGAGGTATAATCAGATCGTTGTCGCCTGTCAATGGTTTTCCGCGTTTTTCCCGCGGGCGCAGGGTGGGCCCGGACGCGGCGGCCGTCGGGGGATGCCGCCGATCAGGGCGGGCCGTACTCGAGCTCGCCGCCGTCTATGACGCTGTGGTTGCCGGCGGCGTGGACGACGCGCCAGAGGACCTTCCCATCCCCCGTTTTCCAGATCAGCGTCCGGATCGGCTCGCCGGGGTAGAGGGGCCGCGTGAACCGGCAGGCGATGCGCCGTGTCCGCTCGGGCTCGCCGGGGGTGAGGCATTGCAGGAGCGCCCGGCAGGCGAACCCGAGGGTGCACAGGCCGTGCATGATGGGCTTCTCGAAGCCCGAGGCCCGGGCGAACGCGGGGTCCACGTGCAGGGCGAAGTAATCGCCCGTGAGGCGGTAGAGCAGGGGCTGGTCGGGCGAGGGACGGGCGTCGACCGCGAAATCGGGCCCGCGGCCGGGGAACTCGACGGTGCGCGAAGACCCTTCCGGGCCTCCGAAGCCGCCGTCGAGCCGGCTGAAGATGCTCATGATGTTGGTGTAGAGACGCAGCCCGCTCGAGTGGACGGTGACGCTCTCGCCGCGGATGACGGCGCCCTTGGGCCCCTTGTCGAACATGTTCGTGATGGTCCCGTTGGTGGTCAGGGTCCCGGAGACGGGGATGGGGTTGTGGAAGAGGATCTCCTGCTCGCCGTGCAGGGCGCCCCGGGGGTCGAGGTTCGAGTGCTTCGCCACGGCCCAGAAGAAGTCGAAGATCGTCGCCACGGAGAAGGTGGGGATGACCTTGAGATCCTTCTCCCAGGTGTACTGCAGCTCGTCGAATCCCGCCCCCACCGCGAGGGCGTAGAGGATGACGTCCTTCCAGCCGTATTCCCGGGTGATGGGGCCGATGGGGCGGCCGATGGCCGACAGGTCGAGCGCCATGACAAGATCCCTCCTTCCGCCTCGATCCGAAACCCGCGCCCGTCCCCGCAGCCCGTGCAGGGCCTTCGGCCGGGCGTCGCACATCCAGCCGCACTCTAGGGCGGATTGCGGTGCCTGTCAAGACGCGCCGGGGTGGCCTGCCGCCGGGCCCCGGTCAGGAACGGTCCTGCGCGGCGGCGCGGCGCTCCGCGGGGGCATGGCGGCCGGGCGCCAGGGCCTGCTCTTCCCGGACCATCTTCGTGAACTGGTCGGCGAAGTAGACGACCCGCTCGTTCACGGTGAACGGCCGCTCCGGGTCGTCCAGGAGGCTCGAGGCCTCGATCTCCTCGGCGTCGGGGCCGATGAACAGGCCGGTCCCGTCCCAGCGCGCGAGGTTGAATTTCCGGTACAGGGCGCCCCGGATGTCACCCGCGGGCCAGGGGTCGCCGCCCGAACCCGTACCGGGCTCCTCCGGCCCGACGATGCCCTGCCTGAGCGCCGTCTCCATCAGGGTGCCCGCCGTGCAGACCCCGCCGTCGAGGCTCGAGCACTCGGACACGAGGCCCAGAAATGCCGACATCCGTTCCCACTCCCCGCTGCTGAGGAGCTGGGCGTGGTCGCAGCGGAACTTGGCGAGGAGCGAGAGCAGGTCCCGGGTCCGCATGGAGATCATCCCGGCCCGAGCGGCCTCGTCGGCGTTCACGAGGACGGCCTGGGCCCCGGGGACGATCAGCTCGGCGAAGGCCCGGGACTCGGGGTCCGCCGCGATGCCGGCGCGGTGGACGAAGTAGTGCCGCAGCGTGCGGTCGAAGCTGTAGCCGAGCTGTTTCTCGAGGGGTGCCCGGTAGAGGGCGTCGACCCGTTCCATGACGCTGCCCGAGCCGGCTTGGAGCCCCCGGGAACTCCGGCTGACGGCGGCGGCGTATCTCTCGATGTTCTCGCGGCTCAGCGGAAGCGGCTCGTCCTTCACGCCCGAGCAGGCGGCGGCGAGCAACGCCAGGACCACGGCTGCAAAGATCCGGCAGGGCATGGGTCACCTCGCCCCGGTGTATTTCGCCGGCCGGGCCGGCAAGGGTCCGGGGGCAGGGTGATCCAGAAGCAAGAACGATGCCCCGGGCGGTCCCGGCGTGTCAGAATGTCCACGTCAGGGAGAGGGCCAGGATCGGCGCCGTTTCGAAGTCGTCGGAGCCCAGTTCGTTGCCGTTGCGGTCCGCGATCTTCATCTGCCCGTTGAAGGCCGCGCCCCCGTAGAGATCCAGCTTGAGGTCTTTTCCCATCCGGTACGTCAGACGTGCGTATCCCACCGTCTGGTCCAGCTCGCCGATCCCGTTCGGCGCCACACCGCTCGAGTCGAGGCGGAAACGGAACGAGCGGTAGGCGCCCCCGGCGGCGACTTCCCATTGGTCGGCCAGGCGCCACGCAAGCTCGAGACCCGCAGGCCCGGACGGGCTCGTGCGGAAGGGGTTCGTCAGCCTGAGATTGTCCGTGATCCTCCAGTCGACGGCGAGGTAGGGGAAGCCCCGGGTCTCCTCGCCGCGGTAGAAGACGCCCGCCCCGACGCCCACGGTGAGTCCGGGGCCGAAGCGGTAGGACACGGCGAACACGGCGCCGTATCCCAGCGCATCCGCCCAGTCGTCCACGCCGGACTCGCCGTACCACTCGATCTGGGGCGATACGAAGACAGACCAGCTCTCGCTCGTGCGCCAATGGACGGGGAGGCCGACGGAGAACCGGTGGATGTCGCTCCAGGGCTCCGGTCCCGCGAAGGCCGTCGTGCCGGAGAAGTCGAATTTCTCGAAATCGTAGCCCACGCTGATGCCCGCGCGGAGCGTGTTCGTGAGGGGCGTCGAGGTGTCGACGCTGAACCCGTAGCGCTGGACGCTGAAGCGTCCGCCGCGGTCGAAGTCGGACTCGAACTGGTAGACCGGCGTGACCGACAGCGAGACGGATGTCCGGCCGGCGTCAGCCGGCTGGGCAAAGGCCACGGAGGGCAGGAGCGCGGCAATCAGGGCGGCGCAGGCAAGGGCGATCCACAGTGCACGGGTCTGCATGGCGGTCTCCTTTTCGATGGGATGGCAGGTCGGTTATACCCGGTTCGACGGCGGTATACAAGCGCGAACCGGAAAAACCCCGGGGTTGATCGGCGGCGCGTTTTGTGGGACTCTCTCCCTGGAATTCCAACCGCGGAGGCAGACCATGATCGTGACCACCACGCCAGGCGTCGAGGGCAGGCCCATCCGGGAGTATCTCGGCATTGTCACCGGCGAGGCCGTCCTCGGGGCCAACATCGTCCGGGACCTCTTTGCGGGGGTGCGCGACGTCGTGGGGGGCCGCTCGGGCGCCTACGAGAAAGAGCTGCGGCGGGCCCGCGAGATCGCCCTCCGGGAACTCGAGGAGGCCGCCGCGGCCCGCGGGGCCAACGCCGTCGTCGGCGTGGACATCGACTACGAGGTCCTCGGCGAGAAGAACGGCATGCTCATGGTCAGCGTGAGCGGCACGGCCGTCAGGCTGGGCTGAGAACGGGGAGGAGTCGCGACATGAAGACAAGGCGCCTGGGAAAGGGCGGGCCCGCGGTGTCCGCCATGGGGCTGGGCTGCATGGGGATGTCGGAATTCTACGGGCCGCGCGACGAGGCGGAATCCGTCGCCGTGATTCACCGGGCCCTCGACCTCGGGGTCAACCTGCTCGACACGGCGGATGTCTACGGGCCTCACACGAACGAGGAACTCGTCGGACGGGCCATCCGGGGCCGCAGGCAGGAGGTGTTCCTGGCCACGAAGTTCGGCATCCTGCGAAGCGCCGACCCGGCCTACCGGGGCGTCTGCGGCAGGCCCGAGTACGTCCGTTCGGCCTGCGAGGCGAGCCTGAAGCGCCTCGGCGTCGACGTCATCGACCTGTACTACCAGCACCGGGTGGACCCGGAGGTGCCCATCGAGGAGACCGTCGGGGCCATGTCCCGGCTCGTGCAGGAGGGCAAGGTCCGCTTCCTCGGGCTCTCCGAGGCAGGCCCGGAGACGATCCGCAGGGCCCACGCGGTGCATCCCATCACGGCCCTCCAGAGCGAGTATTCCCTCTGGACGAGGGACCACGAGGTCGGGTCCCTGCCGGTCTGCCGGGAGCTCGGGATCGGGTTTGTGGCCTACAGCCCCCTGGGGCGGGGTTTTCTGACAGGGACGATCCCGGGGCCCGAGGCGCTGTCCGCCGACGATTTCCGGCGCACCAACCCCCGGTTCCAGGAGGAGAACTTCCGGAAGAACCTGGCCCTGGCGGACCGGATCCGGCAGATGGCCAACGGCAAGGGCTGCACGCCGGCGCAGCTGGCCCTCGCCTGGGTGCTTTCCCGGGGCGAGGACATCATCCCCATCCCGGGGACGAAGCGCCGAAGGTGGCTGGAGGAGAACGTGGCGGCCCTCGAGGTGACCCTCACGGAGGAAGACCGGCTGCACCTCGAGACGATCGCCCCGAGGGGAGTCGCCGCCGGCGAGCGCTACGGCGAGGCCATGATGAGCATCCTGCGAAAGGCAACGTGAGCGGAAGCGCGGGCCACAGCCCGGACGCCGGGGCCGTGAGAAGGGCCCTTGCGCGCCGGCAGGGATCTATTGTCCCGAGCAGCCGGCCGGGATCAAAAAGGAGGAGGGCTGCCGCAAAACCCCTCGGCGGAAGCCCTCCTTATATGGGACCATCCCCCCGGGCCGCGCGCATCCCCGGGGGATGTTGGGTGGTGAAGAGGGGGCGACGGAAACGGGAACCCTCTACGGAACTTGCGTACAACCGATCAGCGAAACAGGAATGGGGAGGTTCAGGTCCGGGTCAGGCAGTGAGCGTCGATTGGTTGGCATGAATTCGTAATTCATTTAAACACATTCTGGGCCCTGCTTGTCAAGCGGTCTTTTTCGCCGCCGCGGCGGCCATTGCGCAGACCGGCAGCGCCTCATCGGGCGGCGCGGGGAAGCGGGGCCGCCGGGCAACGGCGGGGGGGGGTGGCATCGTGAACCGAAGGCGGTTTATCGACCTCAGCATTGCGATCGAGTCGGGACTTCCCTGCGACCCTGCCTTCATGGTCCCGAGGATCGACTACGTCACCCACGGGCAGGGCGCCGAACAGATGAAGGACTTCTTCGGCGGCGTGACGAAGGAGCAGCTGCCCGGCGGGCTGGGCTGGTCGCTCGAATTCGTCCATCTGACGACCCACAGCGGCACCCACCTCGACGCCCCGTGGCACTACCATCCCACCATGGACGGCGGCAAACGCGCCGCCACGATCGACGAGGTCCCCCTGGAGTGGTGCATGGGGGACGGGGTCGTCCTGGACTTCCGGCACAAGGCGGACGGCGAGCGCATCACCGCGGCGGACGTCCGGGCGGCCCTCGCGAAGATCCGCTACGAGATCAAGCCCCTCGACATCGTTCTCATCCAGACGGGTGCGGACGCGGCCTGGGGCACCCCGGAGTACCTCGTGAAGGGGCCGGGCATGGACCGCGAAAGCACCCTTTGGCTGCTGGAGAGGGGCGTCAGGGTCGTCGGCATCGATGCCTGGAGCTGGGACAGGCCTCTGCCCTTCCTCGCCGCGGAGTTCAGGCGGACCGGCGACGCGCGGGTCATCTGGGAGGCCCACTTCGCCGGGATCGAGATCGGGTATTGCCACATGGAGAAGATGGCCAACCTCGCCGCCATCGGCCGGCCCCACGGGTTCACGGTCTGCTGCTTCCCCGTCAAGGTGAAGGGGGCCAGCGCCGGGTGGTGCAGACCCGTGGCCATCATCGACGACTGACCGTCCGGTGACCGAAGGTGCAACCGGCCACTCCTGCCCTCTGCCGGCCCCGGGAAAACGAAGGATTGTCCCGCGGCGGGGAATGTGCTATGGGAGCGAAACGGCGTCCGGCGCACGGACCCCGACTGAAGGAGAGCGAACGGACATGGACGACACGCCACAGCGAAAGGTCAAGGTGAACCTGCAAAACCTCTACAGGGAAGAGATGTACACGGACATGCGCACGGCGGCCCTGCGCCAGCTCACGCCCGTCAAGCCCAACGGGGAGATCGACAAGACGCGGAAGTTCCTCTTCGTGGGGCAGACCAACATCATGTCACCCCAGGGGCCCCTGCCGGTGCAGTTCCCCATCGACGCCAAGAACCTCCAGGAGGCCGCCGAGAAGTTCCCCGAGGTCATGGACCAGTTCCTGACGAAGCTGGCCGAGGAGATCAAGGAGGCACAGCGCCAGGAGCAGTCCCGCATCATCGTCCCGGAGAACAAGCTCGCGGACCCGAAGATCATTCTGAAGTAGGCGGGCTAGAGGCGAGCGGCGAAAGGCCCCCCGGTTGATGACCTTTCCTGCCGGATGCGCCCTGCCGCCTTGAGCTGCCTGCTCCCTGCCGAAGGGTGACACATGCTGAACCGTGAAAGGACGATAGAGGTCCTGACCCGCTGGAACGAGGCGTGGAACGACCACGATCTCGACCGCGTCATGGAACTGCTGCACGACGATGTGGAGTTCGAGAACTGGACCGGCGGGCGCGTGAAGGGCAAGGCGGCCCTCCGGGAAGCCTGGGCGCCCTGGTTTGCGAATCACGGCGGCTTCCGCTTCACCACGGAGGACCTGTTCGTCGACGAGAAGGCCGAGAAGGTCCTGTTCCGGTGGACGCTCGATTGGCCTTCGGCCGAGAAGGGCTTCGAGGGCAGGCCCGAGCGCAGGCGCGGCGTCGATGTCATGCACTTCTCCGGCGGCAGGATCATCAGCAAGTACACCTACTCCAAGACCACCCTGGAGATCGGCGGCAAGCGCGTGAGGCTCGCCGCCGCAAGCCCTTGAGCCGTTTCCCCCGCACAGAAACCGGTGATTCCCGTCTTCAGGCTTTCGGCCTGTTGAGCAAGTCCCGCCCGCGCGTGGCATGGAACAGCAGGGCGGCGCTGCCCACGATCAGCACCAGCAGGGCGCTCGAGAAGAAGTAGACGGCGCCCAGAGACCAGCGGGTCGACACCCAGCCGACGAGGTAGACCGCCAGCGCACCCACGCCGAAGATGAGGATCGCCGCCAGGCCGTACCCCGTGCTGCGCCACCGGGGCGGCGTGAAGGCGGCAATCAGGCTGTTCTCGACGGGCTGGATCCCCAGGGCGAAAAACACGTAGGCCGCAGCCGCGGCGACGAGGAACTGCTCCGTGAGCAGTGCCATGAGCAGCGCCAGGGGCAAAATGGCCGCATTGAAGACGATGTAGAGCCTTCTGAGCTCGTGGCGGTCGGCCACCCGGCCGCCCCAGAGCTGGCCGAAGATCCCCGCGACGTAGATGGCGGACGTGAGGGTCGCCGCGGCCATGGTCGACGTGGCGGCGACGACGGGGATGTCGAGCAGGTCGTGCAGGGCCCTGGCCAAAAACCCCGCCTCGAACTCCAGGTGCGCGGGCAGGGCCACGATGTTGATCCGGTAGACGAGCCCGCCGAGCAGGACGATCCAGAAGAAGAGGATGACGATTCCCGCGGGGAAGGCGCCGTTGTTCGCCCTGCCGGCCGCCGCGTCGCTCTCGTGCGCGACGGGCGTCTCGTCGAGCCGGGTCAGCAGCAGCGCTGACCCGCACGCGAGGCTCACGGCGCCCATCACGGCGTAGGCGACCTTCCAGCCCGCCAGCCAGTTCATGAGACCCGCCAGGAAGGGGCCCACGATAAGACCAATGGTCCCGGCCACGCTGAAGAGGCCCAGGCCCGTGCCCCGGTTCTTCATCCCGCGGGAGATGAGACCCATGCCCGCGGGGTGGCTGATGCAGCAGAAGGCGCCGATGACGGCCAGTGACCACAGGATCCCCGACGGGGTCGTGGAGAGGGCCGTGAGGAAGGACCCCGCGGCGCAGCCGAAGAACCCGATGATGAGGGCCAGCCGGTTGCTCGTGTGATCGGCGAAAACGCCCCAGGGCAGGGCGCCGAGGCCGAAGAGGAGATACATCGGGAACCCGAGGGCCAGCACGTCCTTGAGCTCCATGCCCAGGGAGAGGGTCAGCGGGATGGCGAGCGCGGGGAAGGCGATCTCGTAGAAATGGAAGAGGAAGTGCGACGCCACGGGGAACAGGAGGATTTTCTTTTCGTTGTCCATCATCGTGTCAGCAGGAGGTTCACCGCGAAGACCAGGAGGCCCATCACCGCCGAGTATGCCGCGCAGTACAGGAGCGTCGTGCGGACGATGGCGCGCTCCTCGGACTGCAGGCCGACCGTCGCCGCCGCGACGGAGATGCTCTGCGGCGAGATCATCTTTCCCGCCGTGGCGCCCGAGGTGTTCGAGGCGGCGATCCAGTGGACATCGGCGCCGATTCGCTTCGCCGTCTCCCGCTGCAGTTCGCCCAGCAGGATGTTGGAGGCCGTGTCGCTGCCGGTGACAAACGTGCCGATGGCCCCGAGCCCGGGGGCGATGAGCGGATACGCCTTGCCCGACAGGGCTGCGAGCATCGACGCCGTGGAGGCCACCATGCCCGAGGCGCCCATGATCTTCGCCAGGGCGACGATGTTGACGATGGTCCAGGCGCTCCACTTGATCCGGTCGAGGCACTGGACGAAGACCCGGGCGATCCGGGCGGGCGTCAGCCCCTGCAGGAGCGACCCTGCGACGGCCGACACGAAGAGAAGCGTGCCCGGTGTCGTGACCCAGTCGATCCGGACGGGGCTTGCGCCCAGGGGCAGCAGGATCGTGAAGGGGGGGTGCTTCAGGAAATCCAGCGGAAGCACCCGGGTCGCGACGACCAGGGCCAGAAGGACGATGTACGCGGAGAGGGCCGTCAGCAGCCTTGCGCGGTCCCCCGTGAGCCGCCAGGCCCCGGCGGCTGATTTCCAGGCGATGTAGGCCGCCAGCGATCCCAGCGACCCCGTCACGGCGACGAGCTCGGGCCCGAGCCAGAAGGCCGTGGCGGTCTGGACGGCCCCGAAGACGATCCCCAGGAAGAAGACTTCGGGCAGCGAGGGGCCGAGCCCCCGGGCCCCCCCGTTGCCGATCAGCGCGAGGACGAGGGGCACGAGGATGCTGAAGGGAAGGAGCTGCAGGGCCACGAACCGGGTCAGCAGGGGAAGGTCGAGCCCCGTGATCTGGGCGAGCACGATGACGGGGATCCCGAGAGCGCCGAAGGCGACGGGGACCGAGTTGGCCACCAGGGCGATCACGGCGGCCCTGATCGGTTCGAACCCCATCGTGATGAGCACGGCCGTGGGAATCGTGACGGCCGTTCCGAACCCGGCCACGCCCTCCAGAAAGCCGCCGAAGCAGTATGCGATGATGACGGCCTGCACGTTGCGGTCGGGGGAGAGCGTCACCAGGGTCTCCCGCACGGTTTCCATGGCGCCCGACTCGACACCGGCGAAATAGGTGAACACGGCGGCGAGGATGACCCAGACAATCGGCACGAGGGCGATGACGCCGCCCTCGAGGGCCGAGGCGCCGAGCTTTGCAGGAACCATCTCCCAGACGGACAGGGCGAGGCCGGCCGTGAGGGCGAGCCCTGCAAGCGTCACGAAGTGCGACTTGACCCTCGTCACGGTCAGGCCCGCGAACAGCAGGACCAGGGGTAGCGTGCCCAGCAGGCCGGGCGTTAGGCTGTCCATGTCCGTCTGCGCCCCGGGAAGCGGAATTGTCTCGAACCATACGGGAGAGGCCCTGAAAAAGCAAGGCGCAAGAGCGGGAAATTCGCTTCCCAGGGCCCCGTCCGTCGTGTATGATCGGTCCGGCACGGTGAGGGGCGCCTTCCCATGGACCCGGAGAGACGAAAAAAAAGGGTTGCGCTGCTGTCGGTCTTCTCCAACGCGACGCTCGTCGCGCTGAAGCTCGCCGTGGGCCTCGCGATCGGCGCCGTTTCCGTCCTGTCCGAGGCGATTCACTCCGCCGTCGATCTCGTCGCCTCGGGCATTGCCTGGTATTCCGTGCGCACCTCCGCCATCCCCGCCGACCGGGAGCACCCCTGGGGGCACGGCAAGGTCGAGAACATGTCGGGCACCGTCGAGGCCCTCCTGATCTTTTTGGCCGCAGGGTGGATCGTCTACGAGGCCGTGGGGAAGATCATCCGTCCCGAGCCCCTCGACATGGCCGCCTGGGGCGCGGCCGTCATGCTCCTGTCGGCCGCGGTCAACACCGCCGTCTCGCGGATGCTGTTCCGGGTGGGCCGGGAGACCGATTCGGTGGCCCTCATCGCCGACGGGTGGCACCTCCGCACCGACGTGTACACGTCGGCCGGGGTCATGGCGGGCCTGGGCGCCATCTGGGCCGCGTCGCACGTCGCACCCGGCGTGGACCTCAACTGGGTGGACCCCGCGGCGGCCCTCGCCGTGGCCGTGCTCATCGTCAAGGCGGCGTGGGACCTGACGAGGCGCTCCGCTCGCGACCTGCTGGACGTGCGGCTGCCCGGCGACGAGGTCGCCTGGGTGGAGCGCCTGATCCGGGAGTACGGGCCGGCCGTGAAGGGGTTCCACCAGCTGCGGACCCGCAAGTCCGGGCATTTCCGCTTCGTCGAGTTCCACGTCAAGGTGGACCCCGCGATGACCGTCGAGGCCTCCCACCGCATCACGCAGGAGCTGACCCGGGAGATCCGGGAACGCTTCCCGGGTGCGAGCGTCACGATCCATGTCGAGCCCTGCGACGGTGCCTGCAGCGACCGGTGCGTCGAGGGCTGCCTGCTGGACGGGGCGCAGCGCGGCGCCGCAGCGGCCCGCCGGGCGGCGGGCGGCTCCCCGCCGGGAGGCTGAGGCGGCCCCGCGGTCCGCGGTTCCATTCCCGTCCGAATTCTGCTACCCTGTGAGCGCATGAGGGATGACCCGGAGGGCAAAGAGATGAGAAAGAGCGCCGTTGCGGCCTGGCTGATCATTCCGGCGGTCCTGGTTTCCGGCTGCGCCTCCCTGTTCTGGATGGGGGAGAAGCCGCGCGTCGACATCGTGAACATCACGCCCAAGGAGATGCGGCTCCTGGAGCAGACGTTCCTCATGGAGCTGCGCATCCAGAACCCCACGGACACCGATCTGGACGTCAACGGCCTGTCCTTCGAGCTCGAGATCAACGGGCAGCCCTTCGCCCGGGGGGTCTCCAACCAGAGGGTGACGATCGAGCGCCTCAGCACGAAAGTCGTCCAGGTGGAGGCCTACACGGGGCTCACGAGCATCCTGCGGCAGCTCTCGGAGGCCGGCAAGGGCGGCTACGCCTCGGGGTTCACGTACCGTCTCAGGGGCTCCGTGCACTCGGGCTCCCCCGCCATGCGGATCCCCTTCGACGAGAAGGGCGAATTCAAGTGAGGCCTGCACCCCCGCCCCTGCGCCCGCAGTGCTTCGCCGGGTTGACCCGCGCCCGTGCGTAACCGCCCGGACTCGTCCTTTTTTGCCTGCCCGCGTCCGTCAGTCTCTCCTGCCCGCCTCACCCGTCCGGCTCGGCACGGTGTCCCGCCCTCGGGACCCCCTGGCCGGGGCTCTTCTCGACCGTCGTCCTGTTTCCCTCCCGTCGGGCCGATCGTCCCACGATGCCCGTGTTCATCCCCCCGACGGGGCCCCCGGGGCCGTGGCGCGGCGAGTCCTCAACTAAATCGAAAATCGTCCGACAAGTAACAGTGGATTCTTTTCCGGGGCGGACGGGTATGCCGATGCGGCGCCAGCCCGCCGTCGGACAGGGAGCGCAGAAGATGCTGAAGATCCTCATCGGCCTCGTCCTGGTCCTGCTTTTCTTCGTCGTCCTCTTCTTCAACCGGCTTCGGGACGCGCTGCAGACCGGCGGCATGGCCGTCCTGCTGGCGATCATCCTGGGGATGTCGGGCGCGGCGGCATGGCTGGGCTTCATGGACGGCGGCAAGGGCATGCAGCGCACCGCGGCAGCGCCGGCGAAACCGGCGAGACTCCCGGCGGCCGAGGCGCCCCTGCAGACCGTCGTCGTCCCGGGCGATTCCCTCCCTGCCGGGCCGGCGAGGGAGGCCCCGGCGGGCGAGGGCCTCCTGAGCGTGCAGGAGATCTACGAGCGGGTCAGCCCTTCCGTCGTCGTGGTCTACAACCTGGGCGAATCCGGTCAGGTGCGGGGGCACGGGACGGGGTTCTTCATCGAGCCCTGGGGGATGGTCGCGACCAACTACCACGTCGTCGAGGGGGCTTCGTCCCTGCGGATCAAGACCAAGAGCGGCGCGACGATGGACATCCGGGGCGTCGCGGCCTCGGATGCGGCCAATGACGTCGTCATCCTGTCGGCCGTCGTGCCCGTCGACAGCCTCCCCACCCTGCGGATGACCGCCTCGCTGCCCAGGGTGGGGGAGAAGATCGTCGTGATCGGCACGCCCTATCACCCCCAGCTGGCCCAGACCATCACCGACGGGCTCGTCTCCGCGATCCGCCCGGTGCCGGGAGGCAAACGCCTGATCCAGATCTCGGCGCCCATCTCGCCGGGCTCGAGCGGGAGCCCCGTGGTGAACATGAGGGGGGACGTCGTCGGCATCGCGACGCGTGTCCACCGCCAGGCCTCCCACATCGGGATCGCCGTGCCCGGGGAGATCCTCGCGGGCCTGACCCCTTCCGCCCCGCTTCCCGTGGCAAACCTCCCCGTCCTCTACGCCGGGCAGTCCCTGACGGTGGAACCGGCGCCGCAGCCGGGGGATGCGCAGCGCAGGCTGGAGCAGGAGCGGCAGAGGGCCCTGGAGCAGCAGGCCCGCATCCAGGAGGAGCGCCGGAAGTGGCGCGAGCAGCAGATCGGGGAAGCGACCGACCTGCTGGACAAGGCGCGGCACAACCTGAGCTTCGACCGCTACGAGCTGGCCTTCAGCCAGTACGAGAAGGCCCTGCAGATCTTCCGGGGCATCGGGGACACGCAGGGCATGGTCGTCTGCCTCGAGCAGATGGGCGGCATCATGCACCGCAGGGGCCGGCCCGACATCGCCCAGGAATACCTGCGCCAGGCGGCCTCGCTGAGGGGCCGGATCTAGCAACGGGCAAGCCCCGGCGGTTGCCGGGGCGGCGGGAAGCCGATGGATGCCCTGCGGCGGGGGTCTGCCAACCCCTCATATTTCCCTCAATTTTCCCCAAAACGAGCCGATAGTGTCTATGCGGGGCCGCCCCCCGGACAGGGGCCCCGCGGATCACGGCCTTGGATGGGGACCCGGATGATCGTCGTCGCGTCGGTTTTTCTCGTTGCGCTCCTGCTCGCCGTGCTGTTCTACCGCAGGCTCCGGGAGTCCTTCAGCCGGAGGTCCCTGTTCTTCCTGGGTGCCGTCCTGGCCTGCGTGTCCTTCGCCTTTGCCTACAGCGATTATCTCCTCCTGCGGCAGGCCATCGAGGTGTCGCAGAAGCCCTCTATCGTCATCCGCGGGCCGTTCTACATCACGATCCTGCTGACGATCCTGTTCTACCGGAGGCTCCGGAAGCTGCTCAGGCGCCGCGTCGTGCTGTCGATCGTGCTCGTCCTGGGCGTGATCACGAGCGGCTTCGCGAGCTACCACTTCTCGGCCCTACGCGAGTACCTCAGCGGGAGCCGGGAGTATCAGTTCGCCAAGCGGGTCAAAAACGCCGCCCAGCGGGTGGTCGTGAAGATGACCACCCCCCGGCAGCCCGCGGTGTACGCGCTCAGCGACCAGGATCTCTACCGGCGGGCGGCCCCCTCCGTCGTGCTCGTCAGCTGCCCGGGCAAGGGGTACGGGACGGGGTTCTTCTACGGCAGCGGAGGCATCGTCGCGACCAACCACCACGTGCTGCGGGGGGTGGAGAGTGCCGAGATCGTCACGCAGAACGGCCAGCGCTACCCCGTGCACGGCATCGTGGCGGAGGACCCGGCCCACGACCTCATTCTGCTCGCGACGGGCATCCCGCCGGAGGAGGCGCCGGGCCTGCCCGTGAATCCGGCCGCCGCCGACCCCGGCGACCGGGTCATCGTCGTGAGCCGCCACAAGGTCTTCACCGACGCCGTCGCCGAGGGCACCGTGTCGCCCGTCCCGATCGCGCCCTGGATCGGGATCCGGCTCGCGTCGCCCCTGACCTACGGGGCGAGCGGCAGCCCCGTGCTGAACTCGCGGGGCGAGGTGGTCGCGGTCATCTGGGCGGGCGACCAGAAGGACAACCGGACGGGGTTCGCCGTGCCGGCGGCGAAACTCGCGGCGCTCTCCGTGCGTCATCCCTACCCGCTTGCGCAAATCAACGTCTCGGAGCCCCTGGACACGAACATCCTCGTCACGTCATCCGCGCCCAACGCCCCCGCGCAGAGGTGAGGGGGCGCGCCTTGCGCACGACCCCGGCCCGTTCCCCGCGAAGATCCCCGCGGGTGATCCGTGCCCGTGCCGTGGGAACGTCCCTCATCCCGGCCGGGCCCGGCGCTTCGGGGGGCATCGAGACGGCTGCCCGCGCGGGCCCCGCAGCCCGCTGCGGGGTTTTTCGCCTTCCGCGCGTCCACCGCGGTGCGGCGGGTGCGCGGTGAGCCCTTCATTTCTTCGCCGGGCTGTGATAGGGAAGAGATACCGATCCTGCGCTTTCCCGGTTTTCGCGACCATTCGTTTCCCGTGGGGGTGATTGGACATGGCCCGTCGAAAACAGCCCGCCGCCAAGATCGATCTCAAGGCGCTGGAGGCATCGGAGATCCGCGTGCGCCTCAAGGAGCTGGGCCCCGTGGCGGAGATCCGGCTCACCCGCTCCAACCTGCCCCTGTTCGAGGAGGACGAGTTCGAGCTCTCCCTCGCCTGGGGGGGCCAGCGGAAGAAATTCAAGGTCCCCGTCGGGGAGGGCAAACCGCTCTTCGGCGCGCTGCCCGACTCGGTGACGCCGATGGCCGACCGCAAGCCGCAGAAGGGCGGCGAGACACTCGTCCGCGAGCTCACGCTGGCCGGCGCCGCGGGGGAGGCGACCTTTCCCATGAGCCTGGGCTACGCCGTCCCCGAGGAGTGGAAGCCCCTCGTGAAGGTCTACAGCCGCATCATCGAGATGGCGAGAAACTACAGCGGCTGGCAGGTGTTCTGAAACGGGTTCCCCAACACCCGGAAACCCGCGACGCCGGCCCCCGCTGCCCGGCGGGAGGCGGCCGCGACGGGGGGATGGGCCCCTTCACCCTTGAATGGGTTGCCAGGCAGGTTTTTTTCCAGTAAGGTGATGCACCATCGGTGCAATGCCGCCTGGCGTCAAATACGTCCAACAAAAGGAGGAGACACCATGAGAAAACCCTTGCACCTCACGCTCCACAAGCTTCCGACATGGGCGGTCCTGCTGTGCGCCGCCGTGATCCTGACCGCTTTTTCCGGCCATGCGTTTGCCGTGACGCTGACGCTCGGCCACGGGGCATCGCCGGGGAATCCGCGCACCATTGCTGCGGAGGCGTTCGCGAAGATGGTTGCGGAACGCACGAAGGGCAGCGTCACCATCAAGATCGCGGGCGCCGAGCAGCTCGGGAGCGACGTGGCCATGCTGACGTCCCTGCGGATCGGCGCGCTCGACCTGACGGCGAACAGCCAGGGCCCGGCCGCCAGCCTCGTCCCGGAAGTGGCCGCCCTGGGCCTGCCCTTCCTGTTTTCCGACGCCGAGGCCGCCTACAGGGTGCTCAGCGGGCCCGTCGGCGAGAAGTTGAACAAGCGGTTTGCCGAGGTGGGAATCCTGGTCCTGGACTGGTGGGACAACGGGATCCGTCACATCACGAACTCGAAGCGGCCCATCAACATGCCGGCCGACCTCAAGGGGCTCAAGATCCGCACCCCGGCGGACCCGATGACCGTGGATATCTTCCAGGCCCTCGGTGCGGCCACCCAGCAGATCGCGTTCGGCGAGCTGTACGTTGCCCTCCAGCAGGGCGTCGTCGACGGCCAGGAGAACCCCCTTGCGAACATCGCCAGCAACAAGCTCTACGAGGTGAACCGGTACATCTCCCTCTCGGGCCACAAGTGGGAGTGCACCCCGTTCCTGATGTCGCAGGTCGCGGTGAAGAAGCTCAAGCCGGCCGAGCTCGAGATCGTCAAGGCGGCGGCGAAAGAGGCGGGGGTCCTCCAGCGACGGCTGATGGCCGAAACGGACAGGAAGCTGCTTGCCGAGTTCAAGGCGAACCCGAACATCGCCGTCAACCAGGCAAACCGGGAGGCGTTCCAGGCGGCGACGGCCGGCGTGGTCGAGAAGTGGAAGGCGAAACCCTTCGGCCCCTTTGTGACGGAGCTGGTGGCCGCGGCGAAGAAGAAGTGATCGGCTTATGACCGGTGATCACGGCGGGGGCCCGCCCGTCAAGGGGTCCGACGGCCGGCGCATCGCGCTGGCCGCAGCGGACGGCATGGATCGTTGCATCACGCGGCTGTGCCGTTTCATCGTCCTGGTGACGGGGATCGCGCTGACGGTTCTCCTCACCGGCAACGTCGTGGCGCGCTACGTGCTGGCGAGCGGCGGGATCGATGCCGCGCAGGAGCTCCCGGAGCTCCTGTTTCCATGGTTCATCGTCGCAGGGATCGCTCTGGCCGCGCAGGCCGGCGGCCATCTGGGGGTCGACTGGCTCTACGACCGGCTCGGGCCCCGCGGTCGTGTCTGGCTTTTGCATCTCGTCAACGCGGTCGTGATTGCATCCTACCTGACCCTCTGCTGGCAGTCGCTGCTGCTGGCGGAGAACACGTGGGTGCAGGTCAGCCCGGTGCTCAAGATCCCGACCAGCCAGGGGTACCTCGCCGTGGCGCTGGGCTGTCTGCTTCTGGCGCTCGCTGCGGCATGCTCCTCGGTGCGCGTCGCATTGATCGGGCCCGAAAGGCGCTTCACGCTCACCTACAAAGAGACCTGACCATGAGTTTCGTCCTGACGCTTGCGTTTGTCGTGCTCATGCTGCTCGCCGTCCCGGTGGGGCATGGGATGGTCATCGCGGCGGCCGTGGCGGTCCTGTGGGACGGGACCCTGCCGCTCATGATCGTGGCCCAGCAGCTGTTTCAGCAGACCCAGTCGTTCCCGATGCTGGCCCTGCCGTTCTTCATGCTGGCGGGAAGCCTCATGATGGGCGGACGCCTTGGAAAGGAGCTCCTGACCTTCGCCTCCGAGTTCATGAAACGCTTCACGGGGGGCGAGCTATCGACCACCGTGGTGGCCTCGACCGTGTTCGGCGGGGTTTCCGGCAGCGCCGTGGCCAACTCGTCGGCTCTCGGCCCGGTCCTCATCCCGTGGCAGAAGAAGTCCGGCTACCCTGCCGGCCTTTGCGCGGCCAACTTGGCCACGTCGTCCGTCATCGACATCCTGATCCCGCCGTCGATCCCGATGATTCTCTACTCCCTGATCAGCGGCGTGAGCGTGGCCGACCTCTTCATGGCCGGTGTTCTCCCGGGCCTGCTCATGGCGGGAAGCTTCATCTTCCTGTGCTGGTGGATCTCCAGGCGCCGGGGGTACCGGAAGACGGGGTCCGCGATCGGGGGCAAGGAGCTGCTCCGGCTCGCCGTCCGGTCCTTCCCCGCGCTCGCCATGCCGGTCTGGATCCTCGTCTTTCTGCGGTTCGGTGTCGCCACGCCGACCGAGGTGGCCGTGCTCGCCGTCGTCTACTCCATCCTGCTGAGCGTCCTGCTGTACAAGGACCTCGACTGGGCCCGCTTCAAGGAGGCGATGGTCGAAGCCGGGATCGCGACGGGCATCGTGATGCTGGTGATCATGGGCAGCGCGGCCTGCGGCTGGCTTCTCACGTTCGACGAGGTGCCGGCACGATTCGTCGCCTGGGTGTCCGCGACGATCCAGAACCCCTGGCTCATCCTGCTGGCGATGAACGTGGTGCTGCTCGTTGTCGGCATGCCCCTCGACCTGCCGCCGGCCCTGCTCCTGTTCGGGCCCATCTTCGTGCCGCTGGGGGCATCCCTCGGCCTGGACCCCGTCCAGCTCGGGCTGATCATGGTCATCAACCTGGGGATCGGGATCTACACGCCGCCCGTGGGGACCACGCTCTTCATCGCCACGTCCATCGCCAAGTGCTCGCTCGACGAAACGACGCGGGAGCTCTGGCCGTTCTTCTTCGCGGCGCTGCTTCTGCTGCTGGCGATCACGTACATCCCGGCGCTGACCCTTTACTGAGGCGGGCAGGGGTTGAGAAACAGAGTCCATTTGGCAGAGAACGACTTGAAGACAAAAGGAGCACGCGAAGACATGTCTTTTGAACGGAGGGTTGCCATCGTCACGGGTGCAGGGTCGCCGAGAGGGATCGGGCGTTCGATCGCCCTGGCACTTGCCGAAAAAGGCGCCGACGTGGTGGTTGCGGATCTGGACCTCCCCGGCGCGGAAACCGTGGCCGGGGAAATCCGGGCCTTGAAGCGCAATGCCGTCGCCGTCCGGGTCGACGTGACCCGGCAGGAGGATGTCGCCGAAATGGTTCGTCAGGCGCTCGAACGCTTCAGCCGGATCGACATCCTGGTGAACAACGCGGGGATCACACAGCCGATCAAGGTGATGGACATGACGGAGGCGGACTGGGACCGCATCATGGCCGTCAACCTGAAAGGGACCTTCCTCTGCTCCAAGGCCGTTCTCCCCGTCATGGTCAGGCAGGGGTACGGCCGCATCGTGAACATGAGCTCCGTTTCGGCCAAGAGGGGCGGAGGGGTCTTCGGCGGGGCGCACTACTCTGCGGCCAAGGCGGGCATTCTCGGGTTCGCCAAGGCGCTGGCCCGGGAGGTTGCCGCCCACGGGATCACCGTCAACTCCGTGGCTCCCGGGCTGATTGCCACGGACATCCGCGGAGGCCTCGAATCCCCCGAGCGGCAGAAGGAGATGTCCCGGGACATCCCCGTCCAGAGACTGGGAACGCCGGAGGAGGTCGCCGCGGCCGTCGTTTTCCTGGCGTCCGGGGAAGCCGCCTACATCACCGGTGAGGAGATCGACATCAACGGCGGCTCCCACATGGATTGACCTGACGGCCTGCCGGATGACGAGGGTTTCCGTGCCCCTTTGCAAAAGGCGGCCGACGGCGGAAGGGGTTATCTGAAGACGTCCCGGATCCTGTCCGCGAGGGAGCGGGTGCCCTTTTCGGCCGCCTTGCGGGCCTCCAGGAGGCTGCGGTTGAGCGAGTCCGCCACGATGGGCATCGTCAGCCGCTCATGAAGGGCGGCGAGGATCCTGCCGAACACCGCCGAGGGCTCCGCCCCGTCCCCGCCGACGTTGCGGAGGCGCATATCCGGGATCGCCGCGCTTGCCGCCCCCGAGGGCAGGTCGGGCGTGTGGAGGGTGACGCGGCCGCCCCTGACGATGAACTCCCGGATCAGCAGTTTCCTCCCCGGCCGCTTCCCGCCGGTCTCCCCGGAGACCAGCCCCGCCTCTTTCGCCTTGCGCCCGGCATGTCTCGCGATGGTCTTGAAGTTGTCCGTGCCGGCGCGCTTCTCGTAGGTGACGTCGGGCCCGACGATCTCGAGCCGCCGGATCACGAGGGTGTCGGATATCAGGGAGGGCAGCTCCAGGCTCACCGAGACGGAGGCCGCCGTCAGCGCCCGGGGCGAACGAAAGCCCTTCGGGTTGCCGAGAGTGAAGTTCGTGATCGTCGCCCGGCCGGAGAGGAAGGACACGCGCACGTCGTCGGCGCGGACCTCCGTCCCCGTGATCTCGGGGCCGTAGGCGTTCACGGCCCTCGTGATCCATCCGTCGAGCCACAGGGCGAGGGCGACGGCCCCGATGACGGCAAGCACCGGCAGCATGCCGGCGGCCACGAGCAGCTTTTTCATCTTCGCTTCACACCGCGGGATATCCCCATGTTCCTCATCCGTATATCGGAAGATTCGATTGGTCCATGAGGGACCGCTCGCGGAAGCGGGCGGCGGCGCTTCGTGACAAAACCGTAACCCGGCCACCCGTTCGGGTCGAGGCGCCGGGCTTCCAACCCGTCGATATCAATTGGGATTTTTGTTCGAGTTTGCGCTTGCGTTGACCAAGGCAACCTTTTATAATCATCGCCGTTTCGACGCTTACCGCCCACTCCGGGCAATCATCGAATTCAAAGAAGGAGAGGCGACGTATGAAAAAGACCTGGACGCTCATGATCGTCATGGTCGTCGCGGCGGCGTTTCTGGCAACGCCCTGCCTCGCGAAGACCACCTGGAACGCAAACTCGGTCTGGCCTCCGAAGAACCACCACAGCGTGGGGCTCGTGGAATTCGCCGAAAAGGTGAAAAAGGCCACCAACGGCGAACTCGAACTCGTGGTGAGCACGGGCGGCGCCCTGGGCTACAAGGGTCCCGAGCTGCTGAAGGTCGTCCGGGACGGCCTCCTGCCCGTCTCCGACATGCTCATCAGCGGCGTGGCGGGCGACGAGAAGGTTTTCCAGATCGTGACGCTGCCCTTCCTGTGCCGGGACTTCGGGGAGCTCAAGACCCTGATCGACATCGCGCGGCCCACCTTCGACAAGACGGCGGAGGGCAAGTGGAAACAGAAGATCCTCTACATCGCGCCCTGGCCGGGAGCCGGTCTCTGGACGAAGAAGAAGATCACCACCCTCGAGGAGATGAAGGGCCTCAAGACCCGCACCTATGACAAGAACGGCGCCCTCGTGATGGAGGCCGTCGGGGCGACCCCGCTGGCGCTGCCCTTCAGCGAGGTGTACACCTCGCTGCAGACGGGCGTCATCGACTCGGTCATGACCTCCTCCCCCACCGCCGTGGACGCCAAGTTCTGGGAGGTGCTGAAGTACTACCAGCCCTTCAACATCACCATCGCCACGAACATGGTCACCGTCAACCTGGCCGCCTTCCGCAAGCTCCCCAAGGCCCAGCAGGACGCCCTCGTGAAGGCCGGCAGGGAGATGGAGGCCTCCATGTGGCAGAAGGTGCCGCAGATCGACAAGGAGCAGGAGGCCATCAGCAACAAGAACGGCATCGAGACCGTGAAGCCCTCGGCGAAGCTCATCTCCGACCTCGAAAAGATCACGGAGAAGATCCGCGCCGACTGGCTGAAGGACGCCCCGGCCGAGGGCAAGAAGATCTACGCCGACTACATGAAGAAGGTGAAGCGGTAGGCCGCCGCTGCCGAAGAGACGGACGACGGGGACCCCGGGGTTCGCTTCCGGGGTCCTTCGTCATCGTAACGGGGGCAGGCGCGGGGACGGGACATGAAAAAGCTGATCAACCTCATCGACGGGCTTTCCGGCATCGGAGGGTGGACGGCGGGGGTCTTCATGACCGCGGCGCTGGTCATTTCCGTGGCCGAGATCCTCTACCGGAGCCTTCTCGACAGGACCCTCTACATCACCGACGAGTACACGGGCTACCTGATGGCCATGCTCACCTTCATGGGGCTGGCCTACACGCTCCGTGAGCGGGGCCACATCCGGATGATGTTTCTGCCCCATGTCATCAAGGGAAGGGCCCATGTCATCTACAACATGGCCTGCTACACGGTGGGTTTCCTCTTCTGCGCGGGGCTGACGCTCTTCACCTGGGAGTTCTTCTGGGACTCCGTGGTCAACGAGTCGCAGTCCATGCAGGTCTCCGAGACCTACCTGGCCATACCGCAGTTCTTCATGCCCGTCGGCTCATTGCTGCTGACCCTGCAGTTTGCGGCGGAGTTCCTGAAGGGACTTGCCGTGCTGCGGGGCGACACGGAAGGCCTTCGCATCCTCGAGGAGGCCGATGACCTCGGCCGGTAGTTCGACCGCGGCACGGAGTGACATTCGATGAACCTCGACCTGGGACCCGTATCGGCCACGATCTGCGGCCTGCTGATTCTCTTCCTGGGCGGATCCGTCTGGATCGGCATCGCCCTGTTCCTCGTGGGGATCGGCGGCTTTTTCTTTTACAGCGACGTGGCCTTCGGCTCGATCATCGCCAACGTCGCCTGGAACCAGACGAGCGGTTCGGCCATGATGGCGCTGCCCTTCTTCATCTGGATGGGGGAGATCCTCTTCCGCAGCCGCATCTCGGCGGACCTCTTCCGGGGCCTGGCGCCCTGGATGGACGCCATTCCCGGCAGGCTCATCCACGTCAACATCCTGGCCTGCACCTTCTTCGCCGCCGTGAGCGGATCCTCGGCGGCCACCACGGCCACGGTGGGCAAGATCACCGTGCCCGAGCTGCAGAAGCGCAACTATGACCACGCCCTGTCCATCGGGTCGCTGGCCGGCGCGGGGACCCTGGGTTTCATGATCCCGCCGAGCATGATGATGCTCGTCTACGGCATCATCGGCGACGTGAGCATCGGCAAGCTCTTCATCGCGGGCTTCCTCCCCGGCTTCATGCTCGCGGGCCTCTTCAGCGGCTACATCCTGATCCGGTGCCTGATCAACCCGTCGCTGACCCCCAGGGGCGATGACCGGTTCACCTGGGCGGACCGCATGCGGGCCGTCCCCGCGATCGCCCCCGTGGTCATCCTGGTGCTGCTGGTGCTGGGGAGCATCTACACGGGGTGGGCCACGCCCACGGAGGCGGGCGCCGTGGGGGTCGTGGGGGCCTTCTTCTTCGCGGCCCTGACCCGCAGCCTGACCTGGGACGTCTTCCGGGTGAGCCTCATCAACTCCGTGAAGACCAGCTGCATGATCATGCTCATCGTCATGGGCGCCTCCTACCTGTCGAACGTCATGGGGTTCCTGGGCATCACGCGGGCCCTCACGCAGGCCGTGGTCTCCCTCCAGCTGTCGCCCTACATGCTCATCGCCATCCTGACGGTCCTCTACCTGCTCCTCGGGTGCCTCATCGACGGCTTTTCCATGATCGTCATGACGGCGCCGCTCGTCCTTCCCCTGATCGAGGCGGCCGGGTTCGACCTCGTGTGGTTCGGCATCTACCTCGTGGTCATGATCGAGCTGGCACAGGTCACGCCCCCGGTGGGCTTCAACCTCTTCGTCATCAGCAGCCTCAACAACGACGACCTGTTCACCATCGCCAGGGCGGCCTTCCCGTTCTTCCTGCTCATGCTGCTGGCGACGGTGCTGCTGACGGTGTTCCCCGGGATCGCCCTGTACCTGCCCGGCAAGATGAAGTGAGAGGAGAGAGCCGATGAGGAAGATCGATCTCAACTGCGACATGGGGGAGAGCTTCGGCGCCTGGTCGATGGGGATGGACGGCGAGGTGATCAGGCACGTCACCTCGGCCAACATCGCCTGCGGCTTTCACGCCGGGGACCCCCGGGTCATGTACGAAACGGTGAGGCTCGCGAGGGACCACGGCGTGGGCGTGGGTGCCCACCCGGGCTACCCGGACCTCGTGGGCTTCGGGCGGCGCAACCTGGACTGCACGCCCGAGGAGGTCCGCGACTATGTGGCCTACCAGATCGGGGCCATGAAGGCCTTCTGCGCGATGCACGGGGTCGCGCTGCAGCACGTCAAGCCCCACGGCAGCCTCTACAACATGAGCGTCGGAAACGAGGCGATGATCCGCGCCATCGTGGAGGCCATCGCCGGTGTGGACCGAAGCGTCATCTACCTCGCCCTCGGCGGGGCCCAGGCCCCCCTCGTGACGAAGATCGCACAGGAGGCGGGCATCCGGGTCGCCTTCGAGGCCTTCCCCGACCGGGCCTACACGCCCGAGGGGAGACTCGCGCCGCGGAGCCTACCGGGGGCCGTCATCAAGGACCCCAAAACGGCCTCCGAACGGGCCCTCCGCATGGCGAAGGAAGGGAAAATCGTCACCACCGACGGCAGCATCCTCGAGATGCGGATCGACACGATCTGCGTCCACGGCGACAACCCCTCGGCGGTGGAGCTGGTGAAGAGCATCCGCACGGCCATCGAAGCGGAGGGGATCTCCGTCGTCCCCATGGGAACATTTATCAAGTAGGAACGCTGCAAGCAGTCAAAGGAGAATCCTCCTTTGTCTCACCTCTACGACAAACCGCAAATCCGCCTGAGCGGCGATCGTGCCATCCTCGTCGAGTACGGCGATGCGATCGATCCCGCCGTCAACGAGAAGGTGCGGGCCATGACGGCGCTGCTCAAGCGGGGACTCCCCGAGGGCGTCGAGGGCGTGATCCCGGCGTACCGAAACCTGTCGATCCTCTATGACCCCCTGGTCACATCCCCCGATCGGATCCTCGCGCACCTGCTGGGGCTGGAGGCGCGGCTCGGCGAGATCGAGATCCCAAGGCCCCGCGTCGTGGAGATCCCCGTCCTGTACGGCGGGGAGCACGGCCCGGACATCGGCGTCGTGGCGGAACACAACGGGCTGAGCGTCGACGAGGTCATCGCCATCCACGCGGGGAAGGTCTATCCCATCTACATGATCGGCTTCACGCCGGGCTTCTGCTACCTGGGGGGCCTCGACAGGCGGATCCACACGCCGCGGCGCAAGACGCCCCGGACCCTTCTGCCCGGCGGCTCCGTGGGCATCGCCGAGGCCCAGACGGGCATGTACCCCGTCGACAGCCCCGGCGGCTGGCAGATCATCGGCCGCACGCCCCTTCGCCTCTTTGCACCCGAACGGGAGAACCCCTTCCTGTACGATCCGGGGGACCGCATCCGATTCGTGCCGATCACGGCTGCCCAGTACGAGCGCATCCGGGCAAGGGAGGGTGCCTGATGGACGCCTTCCGCGTGCTGTCCCCGGGCTCCCTCACGACGGTCCAGGACCGCGGCCGCTTCGGCTTCATCGACCGCGGGGTCCCCCCATCGGGCGCCCTGGACCCCTTCGCGTACCGCATGGCCAACCTTCTCGCGGGCAGCCCCGGGGGAGCCGCGGTGCTCGAGATCACCGTGATGGGCCCGTCGCTGGAAGTTCTCTGCGATTCGGCCGACATCGCCCTGGCGGGGGCCGACATGGAGCTGACGGTGAACCGGCAGGCCGCCCCGATGTGGCAAACCGTGCGCGTGCGCAAGGGGGACCTCGTCCGGATCGGCCAGGCGAGAAGCGGCTGCCGGGCCTACCTGGCCGTCACCGGCGGCATCGACGTGCCCGTCATCATGGGCAGCCGGTCCACCTGCCTGAAGGCTGGCATCGGGGGCGTCGAGGGCCGGATGCTCCGCAAGGGCGACATCCTCCGGCGATTCGAGGGGGAGACCCTCCCTCAGCCCCGGGCGCTCCCGCCGGGGCGCATCCCCGTCTATCGCCCCGAGATCGTGCTGCGGGCCATCCCCGGCCCCCAGGAGGAGGCTTTCGGCAGCGGGCTCGACGTTTTCTTCAGCGCCCCCTACGAGATCACGCCCGAGGCGGACCGCATGGGGTACCGGCTCCAGGGCCCGCCCGTCCACCACGGCGAGGGGTTCCCGCAGAGCATCATCTCGGAGCCCACTGTGCCGGGAAACGTGCAGCTGCCGGCCGACGGCCAGCCCATCATCCTGCTCGTGGAGCAGACGACGGGGGGATACACGAAGATCGCCACGGTCATCTCCCCCGACATCCCGAACATCGCCCAGGCCGTCCCCGGCAACCGCGTGCGGTTCCAGCGGGTGACGCTCGAGGAGGCGCACCGCGCCGTCCGCGAGGAGGCCCTCGTGACGCGCGAGCTCGAGGCCCTTCTGACAGCCGGCCGATAGCGGCCGGCCCCGGTCGCGTGCCCCTGCGTCAAGAAGCCGGCAGGGTGTCACGGTTGCCCGTCCCCGTCCCCGCCTGTCAACAATCCGACATCCGAAAAAACCCTTTAAAATCAATTCGTTGAATTGATACGCTTTTCCGCTCGGCAGCGGAAAATGGCATGGGTCCTGCTAGTTCCAGGGTATTCCCCAGCACCCCCACCTGCGATTCCTCCCGGGGGCCGGAACGAGGCCATGACCCTGAACGTGCAGGAACTCAAGAGGATCTCCTTCGATCTGGTCAGCGGGGGCATGCGCGGCGATCTCGGGCGCGACCTCAACCGCAAGATCATCGTCTTCAACGCCTTTTCCCTGATCGGCATCCTCAATCTCATCCTGCTGGGCATCCTTGCCTATCTCCAGCAGAACCCCTGGCTCGCCGTGCTGGATTTCTGCGCCGCCGCCGCCCTCGCAGTCCTGATCGTCTACCTGCGGCGGACCAAGGATTACAGGACCGCGTTCTACTGCGGCGTCGGCGTCGTCGGCATGCTCTACTACTACCTGCTCTTCACGGGCGGGGTCAACAACACGGCCCACGTCTGGTACTTCACGTTTCCCCTGATCGCCTCGTTCATCCTCGGGTCGCGGCCGGGCCTCGCCGCCACGCTCCTGCTTCTCGTCCCGGCGATCGCGTTCTTCATGTGGGAGAACCCGCCGAGCCCCTTCACGACGTACACCCTCGATTTCAAGCTGCGCTTCATCCCCTCCTTCCTCGTCGTGACCGCCTTCGCGTACTTCTTCGAGAGGACGCGGGAAAAGGCCACGATGCAGCTCGAGGGTGTCAACGCGGAACTCAAGAGCACCGTCCTGGTCCTGCAGGACACGCAGGAGAAGCTGCGAAAGGCGGGCGAGGAACTCGAGGGCCGGGTCCAGGAGCGGACCGCCCAGCTCTACCAGGCGAACCTGCAGCTGGCGGCCGAGATGGAGGAGCGCAGGCGCTCCGAAGCGGCCCTGCGGGAAAGCGAGGGCAAGCTCAATGCCATACTGCGGTCCATCGGCGACAGCATGATCATGATCGACCGGGACCTCAACGTGATCTGGTACAACGAGAAGGCCAAGGAGTTCTTCGCCGTGGGCTGCGAGGGCAGCAAGTGCCACGAGGTGCTGTGCGGAAAGCCGTGGCCCTGCGAGCCCTATCCCTGCTACGCCCTCCGGACGTTCCGCGACGGCGAGATCCACAGCAGCGACGCGACGCTCACGACGCGCCAGGGGCAGGAGGCCTCCTTCCACTGCGTGGCCAACGTGGCCCTGCGGGACGCCAACGGGGCCCCGACGGCGGTCCTGACGATCCTGCGGGACATCACGGACCGCAAGCGGGCCGAGAACGCGCTGGCGGAGTCCGAGAGGAAATACAGGACCCTCTTCGAGGACTCCGTGGAGGCGATGAGCGTCTCGCGCGAGGGCAGGATGATCGACGTCAACCCGGCCTGGCTCGCCCTGCACGGCTACAGGGACAAGGCGGAGGTGCTCGGCCGGGACGTGATGGAATTCATCCACCCCGAGGACCGGCACATCCTGGCACGGCGCCGCGAGGCGTGGCCGAACCACGACCTGCGATCCTACCAGATCCGCGACATCCGGCGGGACGGGGACATCGTCGACATCGAGGTCTGCGCCAGCCGCATCGCGCTCACGGGCCAGGAGGCGATCCTCACCACCCTGCGGGACGTGACGGAAAAGAAACGCAGCGAGAGGGAGCGGAAGGCACTCGAGGAGAGGCTCGCCCGCTCGGAGAAGATGGAGGCCCTCGGGACCCTCGCCGGCGGCGTGGCCCATGACCTCAACAACATTCTCGGCGGCATGGTCGGCTACCCCGACCTGCTCCTCATGGAGCTTCCGGACGACAGCCCCCTGCGCCGCGGCATCCTCACGATCAAGCAATCGGGCGAGCGGGCGGCGGCCATCGTCCAGGACCTGCTGACCCTCGCGCGGCGCGGCGTGCCCGTGATGGAGCCCGTGGGCCTCAACCGCATCGTCACGGAATACCTGCAGAGCCCCGAGTTCGAGAGGCTCCGCTCGTTCCATCCCGGCATCCGCATCGAGACCGACCTGGCCGACGATCTCCTCCCCATCCAGGGCTCGTCCCTGCATCTCTCCAAGGTCGTGATGAATCTCGTCTCCAACGCCGCCGAGGCCATGCCCTGCGGCGGGGTGATCCGCATCGAGACCGCCAACCAGTACGTCGACAAGGTGATCCGCGGCTACGACCAGGTGGCCGAGGGCGAATATATCGTCCTGAAGGTCTCGGACACGGGCGTCGGGATCGCCCCGAAGGACATCAAGAAGATCTTCGAGCCCTTCTACACGAAGAAGATCATGGGCCGCAGCGGCACGGGCCTGGGCATGGCCGTCGTCTGGGGGACGGTCAAGGATCACAAGGGCTACATCGACATCGACAGCGTGGAAGGCAAGGGGACGACCTTCTTCCTGTACTTCCCCGTCAACCGCACGGCGGTGAAGCAGGAAGAGCGGAAAATCACCATCGAGAACTATCTCTCGAAGGGCGAGACCATCCTGGTCGTCGACGACGTGGCCGAACAGCGGGAGCTGGCCTCGGCGATGCTGCGGAAACTGGGCTACGTCACCGAGACGCTCGCGAGCGGCGAGGAGGCCGTGGAGTACCTCAAGCAGAAGCCGGCGAGCCTCGTCATCCTGGACATGATCATGGAGCCCGGCATCGACGGCCTCGAGACCTACCGGAAGATCCGGGAGCACCGCCCCGGGCAGAAGGCGATCATCGTGAGCGGGTTCGCCGAGACGGACCGGGTCAAGGAGGCGCAGAGGCTCGGCGCCGGCCCCTACCTGAAGAAGCCCTACACGCTGGAGAAGATCGCCATCGCCGTGCGCCGGGAACTGGACAAGGCGGCCTAGGCAGGCCGGACCCATATCACGCAGGAGTTCGATTTGTGGAAACGAAGAACGTCATGACCAGGGAGGAGATTCACGATTTCGGGGTCCAGATCGTCTGCGAGGAGATGCTCAAGGAGGGCTACGAGATCATCGGCGCCAACCCGTCGCCGGCCGTGACCCCGCAGATCGTCGCCAGGAAGAACGGGCGTCTCTGCTTCGTCGTCGTCCGGACCGACGTCTACCCCAACAGGGGAAAGCTTGCCGACGACCGGGAGCTTCTCTACAACCTCGAGCATGCCGAGCGCAACCAGGCGGTGTGCTACTTTGCCGGGATCGGGATCTGCAACGCGGCGGCCGCCGACGCGGGGGATGAGGCCGCGATGGGCATGCCCGTCCGGGACGCCGGCTTCTACGTGGACTTCGACGGGCTGAAGGTCATGACGACCCTCGACCGCATGGGCGCCGCGAACGGCAACGGCCGGCCCGACGGGGGAAAAGAGGGCCGGGTCTGAAGGGGCTCGGACCGGGGAAAAAGAAAAGGCGAAGATCGGCTCTTCGCCTTTTTTCACGCTGTCTGCGTCCCGCGTGCCGTCAGCGGTCGTCGATGAGGTGAGCAAAGAAACCCAGCTCCTTCGCCCGCTTGTTGAATTCCTCCTGGGTCATGTCGTGGTTGTTCGTCTCGGCAACGACCATGGATTCCTGCACGCAGCCGGGGATCCAGTAATGTTCGTAGCCGGGGAGGGGGGGCCAGAACTGCACGCCGGGCCGGCCGATGGCCACCTTGTAGAATTTCACCTCGTTGGGCCTGACCGTGATGCGGGGGTGGGCGTCGTCGATGAGGATGGCCGTCTTCTTGAGATTCTCGTAATAGGGCACCACGTCGTCGCCGCGGGGCGTCTGAACGACGACAAGGTCGGCACGCCGGAGCGTCTCCACCCCCTCGCGGCCGATCTCCAGGCGCCCGTCGACGATGTGGATGTCGATGCCGACGGCCCGGTAGCCTTTCTCCTTCAGGTTTTCGATGATCGCCGCGCCGATCTCCCCCACGCCCAGGATGGCAACGGTCGTTTCGTTCTTGATCAGGCCGTGCTTCTCCGCCACCCGCTCGACCGTCTCCACCACGGAAAAAACCCGCCCCTTCAGCCCGTAGACAAAGGGCTGCTCGTAGGGGAAGTGGGACCTGAAGAACCGCGGCCCCTGCCCCGCGATGGCGATCGTCTTGGCCCCCGTCAGGGTCTTGGTGCGCTTGAGGTTGCTCATGATGTTGCCGACCAGTTCCTTGTCTTTCTTGAACTGGTCGACCGTGTTCGGTACCGCCAGGATCAGCCCGCGGCCCAGGCCGTTGCCGGTGGTGATGACCCCGGCGACAAACGGCTTGCCCGACACGAGATGCCTTGCCCACTTGAAGCCGGGCGGCAGATACCCCTCGATGTCCTTTTCGGAGCCCGGATAGACTGTAAAAATACAGTTGAACTTGAGAAACCGGCAAAGAGCCAGCAGGGCGATCATGGGCCCGCGGAAGAGGATCGTGATGAGGCCTAGGATTTGCCTGGACAATCTTCTGGCGTAGATGGCAACCACCCCCCCTTCACAATGCTCCATGCCCCTTATTGAAATCGGGGCGAACTGGAGATGCCGACGGCAGCAGTCCTGTATCAGGCCTGAATTCTCATTGCATCCTGCGCAATAGAATTATCCTGGATTACCCGCGCAACGTACGTTGATTAATAATGTTGATAAATCTTGTCAAGTTAAATTTGCGTAATGATTTGCCATATGAACGGCGGCCACGGCAGGGGTGCTGTAAAGAAAAGCGGCGGTTGACCCTGAGCTTGACAGGAGTGCCCGTCGGGGCCCATATAGGGCCATCACGTGCAGAGTGTTCGCCGATGAACCGAACCGCCCGGATCCTGTCGGTATCCTTGACAATCGTGATGATGCTGTCCCACGCGGGGTGCAGGGAGGGCAGCGCCGTTCGTCTCGCGGACCGGGCCCGGATCCCATTCGACCGGATGATCGAGGAGGTCTCGACCAGCCGGGTCATCATCGTGGGCGAAACCCACGACAACCCGGCCCATCACGAGCTGCAGCTCAGGGTCATCCGCCGGCTCCACGAACGGGGCTTGCCGCTGGCCGTCGGACTCGAGATGTTCAGGGCCGACAGCCAGGAACACCTTGACAAGTGGTGGCGCGGTGAGATGCCGATAGATCGGTTTGAGGCCCTTTACCGGGAAAACTGGGGGATGCCCTGGGTTCTCTACAGGGACATATTCCTGTATTCGAGGCAGCAGAGGATCCCTCTTGTCGGCCTCAACGTGTCCCGGCAGATCATCGCCAAGGTGGCCCGCGAGGGCTACGGGTCGCTGACGGAGCAGGAGAGGAAGCAGCTGCCGCCGGGCCTGACCTGCACCGTGGACGAGGCGTACCGGAGCTTCATCAGGAAAACGTTCGCGGCGCACGCGCACGGGTCGGGGCGATCCTTCGAGAACTTCTGCGAGGCCCAGATGGTGTGGGACACGGCCATGGCGATTTATGCCCTCGAATACCTCGACAGGCACCCGGGGAGCCGGATGGTGATCCTGACCGGGTCGGTGCATGCCTGGAAAAGGGCGATTCCCCGGCAAATCGCGACGATGCGGCCCGACGTGACGGTCACGGTCATCCTGCCGGCCCCGGACGGTGCGGAGAGCCGGGCGGCGCTGACGTCGGAGGATGCGGACTTCATGGTCCTGAACTAGCGAAAATCGGGGACAGGCCTGACCCTGCAGGGCCTCACTTCGTGACGAGGAACGACACGGGGATGAGCAGCGCCGCCGTTCCGACGGCGAGCATCCAGCAGAAGGCGTCGATCTCGCGGCTGTGCCGCAGGATATCCTCGTCCCAGTCGCTCAGCTCGATGAAATTCCGGAAACGGCGGATGGGGGAGACCCGGCGGGGCCCGGAGCGGACCCGAAGCCTTCTTATGTCTGCGGTGCTTCCCGGCTGATCGATGACGGTTGTGTTCATGTCGGACTCCTTATCGGTTCATTCCCGTGTCCCGGCTTCAGGCCCGTGCGGCAGGCGCGTTGTCATCCCGGGTACTTCCGGATGACGGCGCTCACCACGCCGCCCACGCGCAGCTCTGAGCGGGCGCGGATGGGCGGGTACTTCGCGTTGGCCGCCTCGAGGAAGACGTCCTTTCCCTTCCGGCGGAAAAACTTCAGCGTCCACTCGCCGTCGACCTCGGCGATCACGATGTCGCCCGATTTCGGCTCGCGGCCCCTCTCGATGACGACCAGGTCACCCGGGTGGATCCCCTCGTCGATCATGGAGTCCCCCGAGACCCGGAGAAGAAAGGACGTGCCGGGTTTCGTGATAAGATACTCGTCGAAGGAGATGATGTCCCGCAGTTCCTCCTCGGCAGGGGAGGGGAAGCCCGCCGCCACGTCGCCCACCATGGGGAGGCCGAAGGCCCGCCTCGCGGGGGACAAGAACCCCCGGGCGTCCTTTTCGAGCACGCCCGCGGCAAGGAGCTTGCGGACCCAGAAGTGGACGACGGCCTTGGAGCGCACCCCCAGGACGGCCATCATCTCCGAGTAGGTGGGCATCCGCCTGCGGTCCCGGTAAAACCCGGCGATCTCCCTCTCCACCATCTTCAGGGTTCTCTGTCCTCTCATTGCACTCATGCCCTGAGCTTGAAGCCTTCAGCCTTATGCCTGCTTTATATAGAACGATCGTTCTATTTGTCAAGGAAAAAGTGGGGCGCGGTGCAATGATTCACCGTCGGCCCGGGCAGGCCCGCGGGGGGAAGGTCCCGGCGGCGCCCGCGGGCCGTTTTTCGTTGACAGGACCGGGGATCAACGGTAAGAAATCGGCGGCGCGGGGTACAGCCCCGCACATCCCGGATTCATCATCGGCGCCACGAAGGAGAGAGGAGGGGACATGAAGGTTCTGGTCACGTACTACACGCAGACGGGGAACACGGAGAAGGTCGCCAAGGCCATCTACGATGCCGTGGCGGCACAGAAGGACATCCTCCCCTTGGCACAGGCCAACCCGGCCGGGTACGATCTCATCTTCTGCGGGTTTCCCGTCCACGCCCACAGCGTCCCGGGAAAGATGGCGGAATTCATCAAGGGGCTGCCCAAGGGGCAGAAAGTGGCCTTTTTCGCAACCCACGGCTCCCTGCGCGGCGGCCAGCTCCCGAGGCAGGCCTTCGAGAGCGCGGCGGGGCTCGCCGCCGGCCTGAAGGTCCTGGGCCAGTTCGGCTGCCGGGGCAAGGTGGACCCGCAGGTCATCGAGGCCCTCCTGAAGAAGCCCGAGCACAGGGCCTGGGCCGAGGAGGCCCGGGGGGCCGATGGAAGCCCCGACGCGGCGGACCTCAAGGAGGCCGCGGAGTTTGCGCAGGCCATGGTGGTCAAGGCCTACTGACCGCGCAGCGGGCCGCTCCGGTCCGCTGCATCCTGAACCGGGAGGCCGTGGGATGGGCATACGCAGGCAGGCGGCGGGGAGCGGCAAGAGCCCCCTTGTCTACAGGGATGCGGGGACTCTCGAGATCCGCAGCGGGGGCGGGTGCCTGTCGCTCTTCGGCATGCCCTTCCTGCTGGCGGGCCTCTTCGTCCTGCTGGTCCCCCTCGGGATCATCCCCTTCGAGAATCGGCTCGAGGGGCCCCTCGCGCTTGTCTTCATCTTCCTCTTCGGGTTCGTGTTCACCGCCATCGGTGCGGCTCTCGTCTTCGGGCGCAGCGGGATCATCCTGGACCGGGGGCGGGGGAGGGTGACGGAGTGGCAGGGGCTGATCGTGCCCATGAGGCGCGTGGAGCACACCCTGGATGCGATCCGGCAGGTGGAGATGGACTTCTCCCGGGGTGACAGCGATTCCGCCGACTCATGGCCCGTGCGGCTTGCCGGCGAGGGGATCCCGAAGCCCATCACCGTCGCGCAGCCGACGGTGTTTGCCGAGGCGAAGCGGATCGCCGAGGAACTCGCGCGGTTCCTGCAGAAGCCCCTGGTCGACAGCTCGACGGGCGAGAGGGTCACCCGCGACCCGGAGCATCTCGACGAGTCCTGGCGGGACCGGGTACGCCGGACGGGGCAAGCGAAGGCCCCCGTGCCGCCCGAGCCCCCGGGGATGCGCACCCGCGTCGAGCGGACGGCCGAGGGGTACGTGTTCCACATCCCGGGGCCGGCGCTGACGTGGTTGCACTACCTCCCGGTGCTCTTCCCCGTCGGATTTGCCGCGGCCGTGGCGTGGTTCTTCCTGCCCGCCCTGCTCACCCTTCCCATGCCCGACTGGGTGCGCTATTTCGCCCTGGGGTTCATCGGCCTTTTCTTCATCGCTGGCCCCGTCCTGTCGGCGCTGCTGCACCTGATGCGCCTCAGGAACCAGTTCGAGCGCGTCACCGTCACGAAGACCTGCCTGCGCGTCGAGGCCCTGAAGCAGGGAAAGCGGTCGGCCGTCGAGATCCCCGTCGACGAGCTGGAGGACCTGGCGGCGCCCACGGCGAAGTCGCTGATGGACTCGGTCGAGGTGCCCCGGATGAAGAAGGTCGCCCTGGGAGACACGGGGACCCCCCGGTTGCCCGACGGTCGGCCCATGCCCCGGCTCCTGCAGTCGATCCTGAAGATGGCGGGCTCCCGGGGCATCACGGCCCGGAGCGACAAAGCCGCCGTCGAGTTCGCCGCCGGTCTCGACGAGGCGGAGACGGCCTACCTGTTTGCCCTCATCCGGAAGACGATCGCGGACTGAGAAACGGGGTCCGCCCCACCGCGGCTGCTTTCTCGACCTTCAGCCAGCCGTCCCCGAGGCGCCCCCGCCACAGACGATTGAGGCTCACGGGGGGCAGGCCCGCAGGACCGCGCTCCCCGGGCGCAAGCGGATGCCCGGGGAATCACGCTTGACAAATACAGCGTTTCGTTGGAAGTGGCTGTCAGGACCCGTTTTCTCGGCCCGCCCCGGAGCGCGCATGCACAAGACCATCTTCGAGAGCCCCTTCTTCAGCGGCCTGTTCCGCGTCCTGTCCCTCCTCTTCCTGAGGCTGGCCGGCTGGCGCAGGGTCGGCCGGGTCCCCGACCTGCGGAAGTACGTCATCATCGGTGCCCATCACACCTCAAACTGGGACGCGCCGATCGCGATCGCCCTGGTGTTCGCCTTCCGTCTCAAGGCATACTGGCTCGGCAAGCACACCGCCTTCCGGTGGCCCTTCGGCGGGCTCCTGAAATGGCTGGGGGGCATCCCCATCGACCGCACGAAGTCGGCCGACGTGGTTTCCCAGATGATCGAGGAGATGAAAAAGCGCGCGGAGCTCGTCCTTCTGCTGGCGCCCGAGGGGACCCGGAAAAAGGTTGCGCGCTGGAAGACGGGGTTCTACCACATCGCCCGCGGGGCCGGCGTCCCCATCGTGCTGGCGTTCCTCGACTATGCCCGCAAGGAGGGGGGGCTGGGGCCCGTCTTCCACCCCACCGGCGACTTCGAGGCCGACATGAAGGCCATCCTGCAATTCTACTCCACGGTCACCGGCAGGCGCCCCGAGCGGATGGGCATCATGGAGGCCCCGCAGGGCTGAGCCGGAGGCGGCCCCTTGGGGCGGGCCGTTCAAGGTAAGGGGCAACCGCGCCGATCTATCCTGTAGACTGCAACAGCACGTCGAGGGAGGTCGGCAGCCCCATGGCAGAAAGACAAACCGGGTACAGGGCGGCAAAGAGGTGCCCCGTCTGCGGGAGCCCCGCGAGCGGAAGCGCCGGTTCGTTCGGGCCCGCGGCGGTGCCCGTCATGCGCGCCTTCTACGCCTGCGGCTACACGGTCACGGCGGCGGAGACGCCCTCGGGGCGCATGCTGGTCGTCGGGGTCGGCTGCCGCATGCATCCGGTCCCGGACGGCAGGGACCGGGCGGCAAGGCAAACCTAGGCCGCGGCAGGGCTTGGGACGAAAAAATCCCCCTCTTTCCCCCATCGGCAAAGGGGGATGGAGGGGGATCCCTTTCCCTGCTGCCGGGTTCCTCCTAGATCACCTTCTTCATGGCCGCCACGGCCACCTCGATCTGGTCGTCCGTGGGCTCGCGCGTGGTGATCTTCTGCAGCATGAGCCCGGGCCAGCTGATCATCTTCACCCAGGCCTTGTCCTTGTGCTTCCCGCTGAAGCGGATGACCTCGTAGGCAAGCCCCGCGATCAGCGGAAAGAGGGAGAGCTTGTAGACGACCCGCGTCAGGAAGTCCGGCCTGCCGAGCAGCGAGAACACGAGGATCGAGATCACGAACACCACGAGGATGAAGCTCGTCCCGCAGCGGGGGTGGCGCGTCGAGAACCGCTTGATGTTCTCCACGGTGAGCTCCTGGCCGTGCTCCCAGGCGAAAACGGTCTTGTGCTCGGCGCCATGGTACATGAAGACCCGCCGCATGTCCTGCATGAGCAGCGTGGTGAGCAGGAAGGCGAGGAAGATCCCGAGCCGGATCAGGCCCTCGACGATGTTCAGGAGAACCGTGTTGGCGATGAAGTCCCGCAGGAAGGCGAAGCAGTAAGCCGGGATCAGGACGAAGAGCGTGAGCGCCAGGCCGAAGCTCAGGCACAGCGACAGGGCGATCTCCCAGCCCCGGGGCTTCTTCTCTCCCTCGGGCAGGGCGATCTCGGCGGAGTAGAGCAGGGTCTTGATGCCGAGGACCATCATCTCCACGAGCGTCACGGCGCCCCGGATGATGCGCAGCCCCAGGAGGCGGTAGCGCTTCGTGAGGGGGACGTAGTCCTGCTCCCGGATGACGATGTCCTTCGCGGGGGTCCGGACGGCCACGGCGATGCGGTTGCCGTGGCGCATCATGACGCCCTCGATGACGGCCTGGCCGCCGGCGATGTCGTCGGGGCCGGTGGGTTTCGAGTGCCCGCAGGGCGCTTCCCCGCTGAAGACGTGCACGATCCGGCAGAAGATGGCCCGCGTCAGGTGAAGGATCGTCATGGCTTACCCGTCTTGGCGGGCTCCTTTTCACCCTTCTCGGCGGGGTCGTTCACGGCTTTCTTGAAGCCGCGGATGGCCTTCCCCATGGCGCTCCCGAGTTCGGGGAGCTTCCCGGGTCCGAAGAAGACCAGCGCGATGACGACGATGATGAGCAGTTCGGGCAATCCGATATTGGGCATGGGCTTGTGACCTCCAAAATGACGAGGGGACACGATATCACAAATCGGCCAGATTGCAACCCTCCCTGCGCAGGCGTGGCGACCGGCACCGTGAAGACAAAAAAAGCAGAGCGCAGGGCTCTGCCTTGTTCGTTGTCTTCTCCAATCTTTCACAGCTGCGGCAGCGGCAATCCGGCGCCTCCTGCAGGCGTGTCCCGCCTAGAGAACGGGAGGGTGGCCCGCTCCGGCGTACAGGCGGGATTTCCGATTCCGATCAGGCCGCCTGATCGATCCTTCTTCCCGGGGCCCAGCGGGTGAGGCCGACCTTCATGGCGATCAGCGTCCGCCGGAATTTGCGCAGCGTCCGTTCGCACTGCACGAGGGCCCTGTTGTAGGCCCGTTTCTGCTCGTCCCGGATTGCGGGGTTGATGAGGGCCAGCTCCAGGGCCTTCTTCACCACGATGAGCTTTCCCAGTTCGCCTTCGAATCTTTCCACGTCGTCCCTCGTGAGAATCCCCCTCTGCATCGCGTTTCTCCTTAGGCCTGCCGTATTGTGATCAAGATCGGAAGCTACAGGGTAAGGCAGAAGCAAGATGCGTGCCTTTCAACCCGGCATCTTTTGGATGCAATGCAGGCCCTTTGGGGCTATAATCCAAAAACCGTGCGCCGGCCGGCATCTGCGGAGGGACGCTGCCGTGAAAGCGATGGTCCTGGAGAGGATCGTGGACATGACCCGGGAGGAAGAGCCCCTGCGGCTCGTCGATCTTCCCGAGCCCCGCCCGGGGGCGGGGGAGACCCTCATCCGGGTGAGCGCCTGCGGGGTCTGCCACACGGAACTCGACGAGATCGAGGGCAGGACCCCCCCGCCCCGTCTGCCCGTCGTCCCGGGTCACCAGGTCGTGGGCCGCGTCGTGGAGAACGGCCCCGGGGCGAAACGATTCGACGTCGGGGCCCGCGTGGGGGTCGCCTGGATCCATTCGGCCTGCGGGGCCTGTCCCCATTGTCTCGGCGGCAACGAAAACCTCTGCCCCGGGTTTCGGGCCACGGGGCGCGACGCCGACGGCGGGTATGCCGAGTACATGGCCGTCCCTGAGGCCTTCGCCCATCCCGTCCCCGAGGTCTTTTCCGACAGCCAGGCCGCGCCGCTTCTGTGCGCGGGGGCCGTCGGATACCGGTCCCTCCGGCTCACGGGCCTTCGCGACGGCCAGGTCCTGGGGCTCACGGGCTTTGGGGCATCGGGCCACCTCGTCCTCAAGGCCGTGTGCCACAGGTTCCCCCGGTCGAAGGTCTTCGTCTTCGCCCGGAGCGAGGCCGAGAGGGCGTTTGCCCTCGAGCTGGGCGCCGCGTGGGCGGGTGACACGGCCCGGCGGCCGCCGGAGCCCTGCGATGCCGTCATCGACACGACCCCCGCCTGGGGGCCTGTCGTGGAGGCGCTTGCGAGCCTGAAGCCCGGGGGCCGGCTCGTGATCAACGCGATCCGGAAGGAAGACGGCGACCGGGACCGGCTCTTGCATCTGGACTACCCGGCCCACCTCTGGCTCGAGAAGGAGATCAAGAGCGTGGCCAACGTGACCCGGGCCGATGTGCGGGAGTTCCTGGATCTGGCCGCCGGGATCCCGATCCTGCCCGAGCTCCAGGAATACCCGCTCGGCGAGGCGAACCGCGCCCTGGCGGAACTTAGGGCGAGAAAGATCCGGGGCGCCAAGGTCCTGAGAATGTAAAGCGTTTTGTCAACCGTTCGGTCGGGTGAGCGTTACTACAACCAGATGCCCCCCGCGGCTGCCTGTCGCCGGGGGGGGCGGGGAGAGAAAGAGTCTGGACCACAGCACGGCACTGAACCGGTTCCTGGCCCAGGTGGAGCGACGGGCCTTCGGGATGGCCCGGCTGTCTTGCGGCAGTCCCGACGACGCCCTTGACATCGTGCAGGACACGATGCTCAACTTCGTCCGGCTCTACGCAGGCCGGCCCGAGGGGGAGTGGAACGTCCTGTTCTACAAGATCCTGCACAGCCGGATCACCGACTGGTACCGGCGAACGGCCGTCCGGCGGCGGTTCCACGACTGGTTCGGCAAGCCCCGTGACGGAGAGGACGACGAAGAGGACCCGATGGCCCGGGTGGCCGACACGACGTCGCCCGACCCGGCCGAAGGGGTTGCGAGGCAGGAGTTCACCGAGGCGCTGCAGTCGGCCCTGATGAAACTGCCCCTGCGGCAGCAGCAGGCCTTCGTCCTTCGCGCCTGGGAGGGCCTCGACACGGCCCAGACCGCCCAGGCCATGGGGTGCTCGGAAGGCAGCGTCAAGACCCATTACTCCCGGGCGGTGCATGCCCTTCAGGTCCAACTGGAGGAATTCCAGCCATGAACGGCCAACAAAGCGAAAAGGAATCCCGCTTCCTCGAGAAGGCCAGGCAGGCCCTTCTGGCCTCCGAGGAGCGTCTCGATGCCGCGACCCTGGCGCGTCTGCGCGATGCCCGCGCGAAGGCCGTCGAGGCGGCCGAGGGCCGCGCCCGGGGGTTCTTCCGGATCCCGAACTGGATGCGCGTCGGGGCCGTTGCCACGGCCGCCGCCGCGGTGCTGGTCTTCGCGGTCTGGGTGGACCCGACGAGGCAGGAACTGCCCGTGAAGAGCCCGGACGAATTCGAGATCGTCCTGAACGCGGACAACTTCGATCTCTACGAAGACATGGAGTTCTACGAGTGGCTCGCGGAGGCCGGCAACGGCGGCAGCACCACGTAGCGAACCGGGAACATATGCGAACCGGTTCCGCGCCGTGAGGAACCGGTCGCCGGGATGCAGGACATGAGCAGAAGGATCGCGACACTGGCAGCGGCGTTCGTATTGCTTCTCGCGGGCGGCGCCTGGGCGCAGGCAGGCGGCACCGCGTGGGACCGCCTGACCCCCGAGGAGCAGAAGACGCTCAAGCCCTTCCAGGATCGCTGGAACAGCATGAGCCCGGAGCGGCAGGAGCGGCTCCGGCAGGGGGCCCAGCGGTGGCAGCGCATGACCCCGGCCGAGCGGGAGCAGGCGAACCGGCGATACCAGAACTGGCGCGAGCTCCCGCCCGAGCGCAGGGAGACGATCCGGCGGGGCTACGAGGACTTCAGGAGACTGCCCCCGGACGAGCAGCAGCGGCTCCGCGAACGCTCGCAGTGGTACCGTCAGCTTCCCCCGGAGCAACGGGAGTCGCTCCGTGAAAAGTACCGTCAGCTCCCACCGGAACAGCGGGACTCGCTGCGCGAGAGGTATCGGCAGCGGTCCGTGGAACCGCGGCCCGATGCCCGCAGGGACACCTATCAGGCCCCGGGGCAGGGGGGCCGGCCCGCACCGCGCGGCGAAGGCCGGGACAAGCGAAATTATTGAGGCCGCCGTCAACCTCCGGCGGGGCCCTTCGTTTTTACGGGACAAGACGAACAGTCCATTCACCAGGAGGACCCCATGCACGCATTCATCAAGTTCGCATTCATCGCGGGACTCGGCTTTCTCATCGCGGCGGAGGTGGCCTACGGCCAGACCCAAACCTACGGCACGAACGACCCCGGCATCCAAAAACGGATGGAGAACCAGGAGCGGCGCATCGACCAGGGGGTGCAAAGCGGTGCGCTCACCCCGAAAGAGGCAGGAAAGCTCGAGGCCGAGCAGGCAAGGATCCGTCAGGCCGAGCAGCGGATGAAAGCCGATGGACAGCTGACCCCCGGGGAGCGGGAGAGGCTTCGCAAGATGCAGGACCGCTCGAGCCGGCACATCTACAGACAAAAGCATGACGCACAGACCGTCGGTGCAGGCGGCACGAACGACCCCGGCATCCAAAAACGGATGGAGAACCAGGAGCGGCGCATCGATCAGGGAGTGCAGAGCGGTGAGCTCACCCCGAAAGAGGCAGGAAAGCTCGAGGCCGAGCAGGCAAGGATCCGGCAGGCCGAAAGCAGGATGAAATCCGACGGGGATCTCTCCCCGCAGGAACGCAGGCGGCTGCACAACATGCAGGACCGGGCAAGCGACCACATCTACAGGCAGAAACACGACCGGCAGAAGGTCAATACCCGATAACCCCGGCCTCTCTCTCCCCTTTTCTCCCCTCCGGGCCTCTCGCACGAGAGGCCCTTTTTGTTTGCGGAAGTTTCCCGCCGAGTGTGGTAAAAGCACGGTCCCGGCCGGTGAAAAACAGGAGCGCCTGCCGCGGCAGACCGATTGTCGCGCGGCCTGAAGCTGGAATGCGCCGGTCGGCGAGGCGGCGAGAGACCCGCAGCGCAGATTCCTGGAGGACGATCATGGAACCCATCATCGATTTGAGAAGCGACACGGTCACGAAACCCACCGCCGAGATGCGGGAGGCGATGAAAAACGCCGTCGTCGGCGACGACATCCTGCGGGACGATCCCACGGTCATCGAGCTCGAAGAGCTGGCAGCGGGAATCTTCGGGAAGGAAGCGGCCCTGCTGACAATCTCCGGGACGATGAGCAACGAGATCGCCGTGATGGTCTACACGAAGCCCGGCGACGAAATCGTCGTCCTGGCCGATTCCCACATCTACAATCTCGAGACGGGAGGCATCTCCGCACTGTCCGGATCGCAGCCGCGGCCCCTGAAGAGCGACACGGGAGTCTACGACCCGCAGGAACTCAGCCGCGCGATCATGCCCCCCGGCGTCCAGCGGGCGAGGACCCGCCTGATCTGCCTGGAAAACACCTTTCATCTCGATCGGGGACTCGCCGTGGAGAAGAGCCGGTATGCCGAGACCATCGAGATTGCGCGCAGGCACGGAATCCCCGTCTTCATGGACGGCGCTCGCATCTTCAACGCGGCCCTGGCGACCAACACGACCGTACGCGACCTGACGAGCTTTTGTGACGCCGTCGATGTCTGCCTTTGCAAGGGTCTCGCCGCCCCCCTCGGCTCGATGCTGATGGGGTCGAGGGATTTCATCGACGAGGCGCGGCGGATCCGGCAGCGGATCGGAGGCGGTATGAGGCAGGCGGGCGTCATTGCGGCTCCCGGCATCCTGGCCCTGACGAAGATGGTCGAGCGGCTTCCCGAGGATCACGCCCGTGCCGAGACGATGAGACGGGGTCTCGAAGCCATGGGAATCCGGGTGGACCGGGGAGGGATCCTGACCAACATCGTCAACCTCGACGTGAGTCCCGTTGGCTGGAAGGCGCCGCTCTTTGCGGAGCGGCTCCTGGGTTACGGGATCAAGGCCAAGGTCTGCACAGAGCACACGCTGCGGATGGTGACCCACAACGACATCGGCGACCGGGAGGTTTCTTTCGTCCTGGACCGTATCGGGAATTTGCTCCGGAGCCGAACCTAGGAACGGCGGGGCGCAACGTTATTCGCGGCCGGAAACGCCGGGCAAAGGCCCGATGACCGGGACCCGGCGGATCGGTCCGATTACTTTATAAGGAGACAGGCTATGGGGCTCATTCTTAAAATCTTCGCCGGGATCGTCGCGGGAATTCTGCTGGGGCTGTTTGCGCCCATGCCGGTGATCAAGACCCTCTCCAGCGTCGGGTTCGTCCTGGGACAGTACATCCGCTTCGTGATTCCTCTTCTCATCATCGCTTTCGTGGCCAAGGGCGTTGCCGAGTTCGGCAAGCAGGCCGGCAAGGCCCTGCTGCTGGGGCTCGTCCTGGCCTATGTCTCGACCATCTGTGCCGAGCTTCTGGGCTTCTCCGTGGCCTCGGCGTTTCTCCCCAGCATGGGGATCGTCCCGCAATCGGTCGTCTCGGCCGTGAAGATCACGCCCTACCTGCGGATCGAGATCCCTGCGGCCATCTCCATCATGGGGGCCCTCGTTTTCGCCATCATCCTGGGCTTGGGGGTCACCCGGATCCAGAGCCCGACCATTTCGGGCTTCATCCAGGAATTCAACGGCATCATCGGCGACCTGATCCGGCACGGCCTCATCCCCGTGTTCCCCTACTTCGTGGCCGCCGTGTTCATGGACATCACGGCCAAGGGGCAGCTCATCCCCACGATCAAGGCGTTTTTCATGGTCCTGCTGCTCATCATCCCGACGCAGCTGGTCTGGCTCGCCGTCCTCTACACCCTGGCCGCGATCTACACTCGCAAGAACGCCTTTTCGGTCCTGAAAGCGATGCTCCCTGCCTACTTCACGGCGATGGGGACGATGTCGAGCGCGGCCACCCTCCCGGTGGCCCTGGAGTGCGCCCACAAGGTTCCCTTCCTTCGGAAGGAATCGGTCAACTTCTGCATCCCCCTGTTCAACGTCGTCCACCTGTCGGGGGCCGCGACGGCGATCACGATGTCCGCCATGGTCGTGACCATCCTGACCAAGGGGCAGACGCCCTCGCTGGAGACGTTCCTTCCCTTCATCATCCTGCTCGGCTTCATCGAGGTCGCGGCGGTCGGCGTGCCGGGGGGATCGGTCACGGCGGCGCTGGGCATACTGGAGAGCACCCTCGGGCTGGACCAGTCGGGCCTGGGCCTCATGGTGGCCCTCTTCATGATCCAGGATTCCTTCGGGACGGCCGCCAATGTGACAGGCGACGGAGCGCTGACGATGATCGTCGACAAGGCGATGCACGGCGAGGACGTGAAGGCATCGTGACTTCTCGTTTCGAAACGGGCCGCCCCTCAATCGAGCGGGCGGCTTTTTTCGTATCCGGCCCCGGAAGCGGGGCGGCTTGACATTTTCTTTCAGGCTGATACGATCGAAAAACGACACCGGCCGTCGGACAAGGATGTCTGCTTTTCTTCTTCTTCTTCGGCGACGAGGCGTGAAAACGGCTGCCGCCATGAGGGGTTTTCCGACATGAAGATCCGTGTGGAGACCTACGACGGGTACCGGGCCGGCGAGCGGCCCCTGCGGTTCCGCCTCGGCGAGAAGCGCCGCGAGGTTGTGGAGATCCTCGACCGCTGGTTCGGCGAGGACCACGATTATTTCAAGGTGCTTGCCGATGACGGCGGGGTCTACGTGCTGCGATGCGGCCGCAGTGAGGGCGGCTGGGAGCTGACCCAGTACCGTGCCGCCGGGGCGGAGGGCGCCGAGGATGCGACGGCGGACAAGGCCTCCCGCGGGCCGTTGAACTAGGGGGGAGGGGATGGCGAGAGGCGAGGGGAGTCGCACGAAGAGGACCGGCCGCGGCGCAACCGTCCCCGGCCTGAGCCCTGCCGTGGCCGAGTCACGTCTGCGCGCCATGATCGAAGCCTTCGACGGGTTCATTTACATCTGCTCCCGGGATTACCGCATCGAGTACATGAGCGAGCGGCTCATCGAGCGAACGGGGTACGACGGCACGGGTCAGCCCTGCTACCGGGTGCTGCACGGCCGCGACGAGGTCTGCCCCTGGTGCATCAACGAGCGCGTCTTCGCCGGCGAGACCGTGCACTGGGAGATCCAGAGCCCGAAGGACAGGCGGTGGTACGCCATCGTGAACACGCCCGTCACAAACCCCGACGGCACTCTCTCCAAGCAGGCCCTCATCCGGGACATCACCGATGCCAAGCGCACCGAGAGCGATCTCAAGCACGCCCTGGACCGTCTCGAGCACGAGGTGGAGATCCGGACGGCGGAGCTCATGGCAAAGAACCGCCAGCTCGAGGAGGAGATCGTCGAACGCAGGCGGGCCGAAGAGGCCCTTGCGGCCTCCGAGGAGCGGTACCGCAGCGTCATCGACAACGTGGGCATCGGCATTTCCCTGATCAGCCCCGACATGGAGATCCTCGCCCTGAACCGCCAGATGCGGACCTGGTTCCCCGGCATCGACATCGCGCAGAGGCCCGTGTGCCACCGTGCCTTCAACGACCCGCCCCGCGACTCGGTCTGTCCCTGGTGCCCGACGGTTAAGACGCTGCAGGACGGGCAGGTGCACGAGTCGGTCACCGAGACGCCCGCGGCCGGCGGGGTGCGGCATTACCGCATCGTCTCGTCGCCCGTCCTGGACCGCGACGGCCGCGTCACGGCGGCCATCGAAATGGTCGACGACATCACGGACCGTCTCCGGGCCCAGCGGGACGTCATGGAATCGGAGGCCCATTACCGGGCGATCTTCCAGACGACGGGCACCGCCACGATGATCATCGAGGAGGACATGACCATCTCGATGGTCAACGACCAGTTCGCGCGGGAGTCGGGCTACTCGAAGGCCGAGGTGGAAGGCCGCATGCGGTGGACCGAGTTCATGCACGAGGACGACGTGGAGCAGATGAAGGTGTACCACCAGCAGCGCCGCGTCGACCCGGACCTCGCGCCCCGCAACTACGAAATCCGGGTCCGGGACCGCGACGGCCGCGTGCGGAACGTCTCCGCGACGGTCTCGCTCATCCCGGGAACGAAGAAGAGCGTGGCCTCCCTCATGGACATCACCGTGCGCAAGGAGGCCGAGGAGAGGCTCAGGGAGTCGGAGCGGTTCCTTGCCGACGTGATCAATTTCCTGCCCGACGCCACCTTCGTCATCGACGCGGGCGGCAGGGTGATCGCCTGGAACCGGGCCATCGAGGAGATGACGGGGGTCCCGGCCGCGGAGATGATCGGCAAGGGCGATTACGAGTACGCGCTGCCGTTCTACGGCGAGCGCAGGCCCATCCTCATCGACCTGGCCCTGAACCCCGACAGCCGCTACGAGGGGATGTACGTCTCGACCGAGCGCCACGACACGGGGCTCGTGGGGGAGGCCTACATGCCGGCCCTCAAGGGCGGGCAGCGGTACCTGCACGGCACCGCGAGCATCCTGCGGGACTCGGCCGGACGGGTCATCGGGGCGATCGAGTCGATCCGCGACATCACCGAGAGGCGCAGGATGGAGGAGGCCCTGAGGGCGCGCGAAGAGGAGCTGGAGCAGAAATCACACAACCTCGAGGAGATGAACACGGCGCTCCGCGTCCTGCTCAAGCACCGCGAGGAGGACAAGAGCGAACTGGAGGAGAAGATCCTCTCCAACGTGAAAAAGCTCGTGGTGCCCTACGTGGAGAAACTCCGGAAGAGCCGGCTGACCGAGGAGCAGGCGTCCTACGTGAAGATCCTCGAGGACCACTTGCAGGACATCCTGTCCCCCTTCCTGCGCAACCTCGGGACGCGGCACCTGAACCTCACGCCGAAGGAGATCCAGGTGGCGAGCCTGATCCGCGAGGGCAGGACCAGCAAGGAAATCGCGGAGGTCCTGGGTGTTTCGGCCAGGGCCGTCGACTTCCACAGGGACAACATCCGGATCAAGCTGGGCCTCAAGAACAAGAAGGCCAACCTGCGGTCTTTTCTCCTGTCCACATTCTGAAGCGCCCCCAAATGCTCTAAACCCCTCCAAGTCAAAACGAATAGCGGATATCAGGTATTCCCTGATAATTTGCCGTGTGTAATCTGATATTGCCTTTTCGGCCGATTTGGATTACAGGCATCGACGGCACGAAGGTGTGCCGCGGCTTCCCTCTCCGCCAGCACGAGGGTTCGGGATTGCCGGTTCAGTCGGAGTCTTTCTTTATGAAGAATCACGATCAGGCCTCCTCCGGTTTGGAGAAGAGGCTTCGATTTTTGGACGAATTCAAGCGGATCAGGGTCGAAGAAGCCGTTGAGCCGGAAGGGAACAGGGGGGAGGAAGACGGGGATGAGCCCCGGCCGCTGAGCCCGAGCGCCCGCTTCTTCCTGACCAAGTGACCCTGCTGCTTGCCGTCGCGGGTTACGGACTTTATCCGGGGGTCTTTGGGAAACCCTGATCCTCTGTTCTCCTCATCAGAATAGTGTGCCCCCCGCCTCATAAACACCTGTTGCAGGAGAGAGGATAACCAGGGAGACAGGTAGCGCAAGGAGAGAGTGGAGGCGGGGGGCACCCTTTTTTGAGGGTCTCAGATATTCAACCCGTACTGAAGCGCCTTCCTCTGGATCCCCAACGGGATCTGCGGCTGGATCAGCTCCCCGCCCCTGACCCGGAAGGGCACGTAGACCAGCAGGGCCTCCCTCACCGTAATGTTGATTTCCTCCAGCCTGGGCCATACGGTCCTCTTGTCGGCGGCAAGATCGGCCAGGGCCGTTTTCAGGCTTTCTACGCCTTCGTCGGCAGGCAGGGTCACGGGGTGGCATGCCAGGGAGCCCAGCTGCTGTCCGAATTCCCCCTCCCACTGAAACAGAGTGACCCGGCGGATCAGCCTCAGGTACAGCTCCGCGTTGCACTTGAAAGCGGGCACCCAGAAGTACAGCGGTGCGCTCTCCATGGCCGCGGCCCTGGGGAGATTGCAGAAGCGCACGAGGTCCGCAGCGGTCTCGAGGGGGATCCCCTCCACGGCGGCGCGGATGCGCCAGAAGGGAAGCCCGGTCCTCTCCTCTTTCGTCTCGTCCGGCATCACGGCGAAGGGGATGTCCTCGAGGCCTTCCTCGTTTCGCCTCCAGGCGCGCTCGCAATGGCGGCAGGCCAGAACGAGGGTGTCCCTGTCGCCTTCGAGGTCCCAGCCGCAGTCGGGACAGGTGGCCGCGAAGAACCGGACCGTCGATTCGGGTTGTTTCACCGCCGCCGACATTGCCACCCACCGGTCTGCGGGCATGAGGGGCCCTCCCCTGAGCGCGTCGACGATCTGCCCGTCCCTGCGGACCAGGGGATAGTACAGGAGGCTCACCTGCTCGCCGATCCAGGCCCGGTGATGGGCCTTGGCCGTCCAGGGCGGGACGCCCAGCTGCCTCATGTTCGCCTCGTAGCCGTCGAGGGCCTGACCGATCGTGATGGAAGACGCCAGAAACGTTCCCTGGACGTCGGGTGAGACGAAGCGGAGCCTCGCGAGCCGAGGCAGGATGCCGAGAGACCAGGGAAGGGAAGGGGCGGCCAGCGCGACGTGGCTCACATCGACGGCGCCCGCCTCGATCGAGCCCCCGGGCATGCAGGAGAAGGCCATGCCCTTGAGCCTCCAGTAGGGCACGAACAGGAGGTCATCGCCCGCCTCTGCCGGTGCCGGGATGAAGCATGCCAGCGGCCCGCGGCTGCCGAGGCAGAGCTTGACCCGGCACCAGGCGCAGGTGAAGATCCGGTCCGTCTCCTCGAGGCTCACGGGGCCTGCGCAGCGGGGGCACTGGAGATCAATCTGCCAGCGCGGGCTATCCGATCTTGTTTCCACAGTGATTGCAGTACACCGAGTCGGGCAGGTTTTCGGCCCGGCACTGCGGGCAGGTTTTCGGGCCCGGGGCCTCGCCGGCGGGTGCGCCGCAGCGCGAGCAGAACTTCGCATGGGGCGTGAGGTTCTTGCCGCACCGGGGGCAGCGGTTGAAGACGACGAGCTGGTGGCCGCAGCCCGGGCAGAACTTCGCGTCGGCCGTGACGGGCCCCCTGCACTCCGGGCATGTCATGGCCTCGGCGCGGCCGCCCTGCCGCATGTACTCCGTGAAGAAGGCGGGCATCATGAGCCCCAGGCCCATCCCGAGCGCCGCGCCCGCCTCGGTCTTCGTCTCGGCGGCCTTCTCGAGGGCCATGGCGGCCTTGACCTTGAGCAGCTTGTTCACGTCGTCGAAGACGGCAAGCCGGCTCTTGTCGTCGATGGCCTTCTGCACCTCCGCGGGCGGCGTGATGGAGTTGATGTAGAGGGCCTGCAGCCCCAGGCCGAAGTGGCTGAAGTCCTCCTGGAGCCGCTTCACGAGCCCCGCGGAGAGCTCCTCGTAGCGGCCCGGGAGCTTGAAGACGGTATCGATCGTCTCGCCCATCAGATCGTTGAACCGCGAGACGATGGCCTGGCTCAGGTAGTCCTCGATCTCCGGGGTGCCGTACATGCCCTGCGTGCCGACGAGGCGGTTGACCAGCAGGGCGGGCTGCAGCACCTGGATGCTGTAGACGCCATGGGCGCGCAGGCGGATGAGGCCCAGCTCGGAGTCCCGGAAGGCGACGGGGTCGCGCGTCCCCCACTTGAGGTTGGGGAAGAGCTTCATGTTGACGAAGTAAACCTCGGCCCGCAGGGGGCTCGTCATGCCCCAGGGGAGGCTCAGGACCTTGGTGAGGATGGGGATGTTGAGCGTCGTGAGCGTGTGCCGCCCCGGGCCGAAGGCGTCGTAGGCCTTGCCCTGGTAGAAGAACACGGCCGACTGGCTCTCCCGCACGGTGAGCTGGGCGCCGTACTTGATCTCCCCCGAGCCCTTCTCGGGGATGCGGTGCACGAGCTCCTGCCCCGTCTCGTCGAACCACTCCAGCACTTCCAGGAATACGAGATTGTCGGTCCCCATCGTCTGCGTCCCTCCGCCTGAATGAAGAAGTTGTGAAGCTGGGAAGTTAGGAAGCTAAGCAATGGAGAAGAACCGGGATTCTTCTCTGCACGCCCGATTCTGCATCATGCAATAAGCATGCAGCGGGCCGGGCCGCCCTTTTCTCTCGACACCTATCGGCAGATCGGGTATTTTCCCGTAGACCTTTTTCCACGGGAGGCGGGCATGGTCCGGGCAGAGAAGACGATCGCGAAGCTCAAGGCGGGCGAGGACGTGAAGATCGTCGCCATCGGCGACTCCCTTACCTACGGCTGGATGGTCAGCAAGGGCTATCTCGATTTCCTCCGGGAGATGCTCCGGAAGCGCTACCCGAAGGCCTCCTTCCAGATCGTCAACAAGGGGATCCCCGGCGACACGGCCTCGGGGGGCCTCGACCGGATCGAATCAGACGTCTATTTCTACGGCCCGGACTGCGTCCTCATTGAGTTCGCCCTCAACGACGCCTTCTGCGGCTTCTCGTCGGAGCTCTTCGGCCGCAACATCCAGGAGATGATCGCCGGGATCCGGAAGAACACGAAGGCCGAGGTCGTCCTCGTCACGGCTGTCTGGCTCGACGACCCGCAGTCCTACGACTTCGTCGAGAAGTTCTTCTACGGCAAGCTCGAGGAGATGGCGGAGAAATTCGGCCTGCCCATCGCCCGCGTCCACGAGCGCTGGCGCAGGCAGGTGCTCTCCGGCGCCGTCGACTTCCAGGAGCTCGTCCAGTTCGACGGGGTGCACCCGACGGTGGAGGGCTACCGCCTCATGGCCGAGGCGGTGATGGAGGTGTTTGCGGAGTAAGCGCCCTACTTCTCTTTCATGCGCTCGAGGATCTCCCGGCGGGTGTCGCGGTATTCCTCCTTGTCCTCGATGGCGATGGCCTTGTCGACGAGGTACTGCGCGTGCTCGAGCCGTCCCTTTTCCATGAGGACCCAGGCGAGGTTGTTGAGCAGGTCGGGGTGGTCGCCCCTGGCCCGCAGGCCCTCGCGCAGGATGTGCTCCGCCCGGTCGAGCCTGTTCTGCCGGTAGTAGAGGTGCCCGAGGTTCAGGTAGGGGATCACCCACTCCCGGTTCTTCTTCAGGGCCTTCTCGTATTCCTTCTCGGCCAGGGCGAAGTCGCCCTTCTCCTCGTAGGCCACGCCGAGGTCGTTGTGCTGCTGGGCCGTCAGCGGGTCGTCGAGGATGATGATCTTCGGCATCGCGCAGCCCGCCAGGACGAGGACGGCAAACAGCAGAAGAAGCCTCTGCATCAGCCCCTTGCCTTGCGTCCTTTGCCTTTCGCCGTTACTTGTGCACGAGCAGGTAGGCATTCCCCATCTTCCCCCAGATCTCGGCGAAGCGGGCGTAGGGGTAGCGGTTGCCCGGAGTGGCGCCGTCGTGCGCGATGAACCCCTCGCCGTCGTATCCGAAGACCACCAAGTAGTGGGGCCTCGAGACCACCCAGAGGCCGAGGTCCACGAGCACGATGACGGGCCGTCCCCGGTCGATTGCCGCCTTGAGCCCCTCCGGGGTCCCCCGGCCCGATTTCGCCTCGAGGCCCGCTTCCCGGGCGAAGCGCTCCAGGTCGGTGATGAGGGCCCCCTGGAGCTTTTCGCTGTGCACGGCGGCCCCGACCGTTTTCTGGTCCGTCTGGACCCCGTGGTAGGTCATCACGGAGGCAAGCGCCGCCGGGCCGCAGAACTGCGAGTCCTGTTTCACGAAAGGAACGCCCTCGATCTCGAGAGCGAGGGCGTTCGAAGCCGTGAGAAGCAGCAGAAGGGCGATTCTCTTCAAGGCGCCTTACTTGATCACGATGCTCTTGTCTGTCAGCTTCAGGATCAGGATCACCAGCAGGATGATCACCAGGATGGCGATGACGACGCCGAGCGCATCGCCGCCGGCCAGCACCCGGTCCGAGGCCTGGGCGAGCATGTGAATCTGCTCATCCGAGAGTCCCTGGAGCTTCTGCTCGATCTCGCCGGGGGTCAGACCGTAGGCCTTGAGCTTTTCCTTGACGATCTCCGTCTCCAGCGCCCGCTGGATCCGGCTCAACTCGTCCTGTCGGGTCTCGGTGGCTGCACCCTGGGAGGTCACCGATCCCACCATGCCGGCGACGGCGGGGGAGACCATGAGGCAGGACAGGTAGAGGGCGACGCCCAGTGCAAGGAGGGGGTTGCGAAGTCTGGATACCATGGGTTCTTCTCCTTTTTACGTTTTTCCCGATCGAAACACGGATGGCCCGCTTCCCGCCGGTATCGAACGGGATGTTCCTCGACGGTCTTGGTCTGCTGTGACCCGTAGAGAGCTTCCGTAAGACTCTTTCGACGGGCGAAGAATAAAGCACCCGGACCTGTCTGTCAAGTGAGCCGACGAAAGACAGATGGCACGATTTTAGCAAAAAACATGGTCCCGAAAGACGCGTTTTCGCGAAACCCTAAAGGCCGGGTCCAAACCTGCCGATAACAGGGTTGAAGAGAAAATGACGCTCCCGCTAGCTTCAGCATCTCATGATGAACCCGGACAGCACCCCGGGAGGGGTCAAAGCGGTTACCATTGACAGAGGAAGCTATCGACCGGGAGCTCATGAGCTGACTGGGGTATTCGTCAGGCACGGTACCCTGGTTAGCCTTAGTCAACAACCGGAGGCGCAGGCGTGTACGAGTACCTCTTCGTCATAACGGTCAGCTTTTCGATTGTCGGTGCTTGGCTCTACGCCATCATCGAGTAGCTTCGATTTCTCAATCTCTCCTGCCTGACGTGCCGTGGTTCACCGGGGGGAGCCGGTGAGCGCGCGGCGCGTTTTTTTATTCCTCAGCGATGCACAGCGAAAAGACCGCGAGCGGGATGACCCGGTGGACCTTCACCCGCCGGAACGTCACCTCGACGGTGACGAAATCCTCGTCCGCCTTGACCAGCTTCGCCGGGCTTTTCGGCTCCGCCCCCGGGCGCACGGTGAACACGTACGTGACGTCATCGGCCGAAAGCTCGCCCACCGTGCCGACCAGGTTCTCGACGTATTTCCTGAACTTCATAAATTCCCCGTTCTCTTTTCTTTGCTTTGAGCCCTTTGCCTTATGCCTTGAGCCTTTTGCCTGTCCCGTTTACATCCACTGCGCGAAGTGCTGCTCGTACTCCTTTTCCAGGATCTCCTTGTGCCGCATCTCCTCCCGGGCCAGCCGGTCGAACAGGGCCTCGAGGTCCGTGCCCCTGTAGCGGTCGCGCAGCCCCGCGTAGAAGTCGAGGGCCTTCTTTTCCATCTGCATGGCGAAGACCATGATGTCCTGCGGGGTGCTGTCCGGGGTGAGCTCGATCTCGACCATGGTGTCCGACAGCTGGATGTCGCGTCCCTTCGCCTTCGCGGCGATTCCCTCGACGGAGCCGCTTTCGAGCGCCTCGCGGATCATCCTCCAGTGCCCCATCTCCTGGTCCGCGAGTTCCTGCAGCAGCGTCCTGGCTCCCTCGTCCTTCACCTTGCCGCGGAAGAGAAGATAGAGCTCGTTTGCCCTTTTCTCCTTTTCCATGGCGAACGTGAGTGCGTCCTGCAATGTCGCAAAGTTCATGGGTCCTCCTTGAAGACAGGCATGAGGCTTCAGGCACGAGGCGCCAGGCAGGAGAAAAACCGGATGATGGGGTCTTCCTTTTCCTGATGCCTCGAGCCTGATGCCTATTCTTTGTAATAAATCCTGTAGATCGCCCCGGCCCGGTCGTCGGAGACGAGCAGTGCGCCGTCGGGCATCACCAGCACGTCCACGGGGCGTCCCCAGGCCGAGATCCCCTCGAGCCAGCCCTCGGCGAAGGTCTCGTAGCTGACGGCCCGGTTGCCCTCGAGCCGCACCAGGGTGATCCGGTACCCGATCGGCGTGCTTCGGTTCCACGAGCCGTGCTCGGCGATGAACACCTGGTTGCGGTATTCGGCGGGGAACATGGTCCCCGTGTAGAACTTCATGCCCAGTGCGGCGACGTGGGGCCCGAGGTGGATCGCCGGGGCCGTGAACTGGCTGCAGTCCCGGTTCCTCCCGTAGGAGGCATCCAGGATGTCGCCGTGGCAGTAGGGGAACCCGAAATGCAGACCCTTGCGCGGGGCGCGGTTCAGCTCGTCGGGCGGCCGGTCGTCGCCCATCCAGTCCCGCCCGTTGTCGGTGAACCACAGCTCGCCGGTTTCCGGGTGCCAGTCGAACCCCACGGTGTTGCGCACGCCCGAGGCGAAGATTTCCAGGTCCCTGCCGTCCGGCTTCATCCGCATGATCGAGGCGTAGCGCTTGTCCCTCTTCTCGCAGACGTTGCAGGGGGCACCCACGGGGACGTAGAGCAGCCCGTCGGGCCCGAAGGCGATGTACTTCCAGCCGTGGTGCCGGTCCTTGGGGAAGGCCCTGCTCACGACCACGGGCTTGGGCGGGTTGCGGAGCCGCTCGGGGATGCCGTCAAACCGCAGGATGCGGCTCACCTCGGCCACGTACAGGGACCCGTCCCGGTACGCCACCCCGTTGGGCATGTTGAGGCCGCGGGCGATCGTGAGCACCTCGTCGGCCTTCTGGTCGCCGTCCCGGTCGATGACGGCGTAGACCTTCCCCTCGCTTTTCGTCCCGACGAACAGCACGCCCGGGGGGCCGAGCGCCATGGAGCGGGCGCCGTTGATCCCCGAGGCGTAGATCTCGATCCGGAACCCCGGCGGCAGCTTGATCGTCTCGAGCGCGGGACCGGGCGACTTCAGGGTCGGCATCACCACGGGCAAGACGGGCAGGGCCCAGAGCAGCAGCCGCGATGACCGCAGCCGCGGGATCAGCATGGGCGTCCGCGCCCGGTACTCCCGGTAGGGGTCTCCCAGCCTCCGTTCCAGTTCCGGCTCCTCGATGAGCTTGAACTCGATCAGTGACGCGACGATGAACAGCGGGGTGAAGACGGCGGTAAGCGACCAGGACCGCATCAGCACCCCGAGACCCAGGAGCATCAGAAAGACGCCCGCCAGCATGGGGTTGCGGACGTACCGGTACGGTCCCTCCCGGATCAGCCGGGGCGGCGGGTCGAGGGGGACGGGGGTCCCCTTGGCCCGCACGAACTGCACGACGGACCAGAGCCACAGGGCCGCTCCCGCGCCCAGCAGGGGCAGAGCGAGAAAAAGTGAGCCGGGCCATGACCCGAGCGGCGGAAGCGCGAGGAAGCGGTCGGCGGCAAGCGACGCGGCGATCCCGAGCAGGATCAGGCCGAGGAAGAAGGCGCCGCCAAGGGGGGCGAGCCGTTTGCGGACGGGGGCGGGTGCCGTGGCCGACCGGTAGATGAAGTCGATGATGGACTCCCGCAGGGATGTCATGAGGCCGCCGCTCCCGGGACGGTGGAAACTGTGCACGGTCTCTTATAGCACAGGCGGGCGCGGTGAGAAAAGAAGTTCGGCGGGCAAGGCCCGGGACCGGCTCAGACCAGGATGTCGAGAAGCGTGCCCTGCATCTCGTCTTCCGCCCGGATCGTCCTGACGCCGGCGGCGAAGGCGTGCCGCACCGTGATCAGGTCGACGAGTTCCTCCTCCAGGGAGACGTTGGACATCTCGTGTCCCTCCCCGAGGGTCTCGTCGGGAGGCAGCGGGGCGCCGGGCGTCTCGATGCGGGTGAGGGTGACCTTCACCCCGGCCGGAGCCGTCTCCTCGAGGGAAGCTTTGCTTTTCTTGAAGTCGTGCGTGCCGGCGTTGGCGATGTTGTTCGCCGTGACGTCGAGCTTCCTGAGGTTTGCCCTCAGGGCCGAGAGGGCCGTGTTGATCGCTTCCGACATGCCGAAACCCCCGTGTCGTCCTTCTCACTGCCTATCGGCAGCGCCAGGGCGAACTTGAGGGGCTCAGCACTCTTCCCAATCGGCGAGGCACGAGGGGCATTCGCCCCCTGTCGCCCGGTCCCAGTCCGGCCACCCCGTCTCGCGCTTCGTCACGGCGAAGGCCGCCTCCTCGGCGGTCTCGAACGAGGCGAGCCAGATGCCCCCGATGCAGAGCTTGACCATCGTCCAATCCGCCTCGTCGGGTTCGATCGTGAAGGTGCCCGCCGGCGTCCGCAGGATGTAGCTCATGCCGTGTTCCCCCGTACGCGGATTCGTTGAGCGCCTCTTGTAGCACATCCGTCCCGGATTTTCCATGTCCTGCGCGGTGACGCATTGACAGGGAGGCCCGTTTTTGAGTAAAAGGGTCGGGTGCTGACATTTCCGGCAAGGGGAGGAGGGTTCGATGAGCACGGAGTGGGAAAAAAAGGTCAGTTGCGCCACGGAGTGCCCGAGGTGCAAAAAGGGAATGGGCCCCGGGGATCTGCGGATTCTCTCCGTCTATGACGATGCCGTCATCTGCATGGCCTGCAAGGCGGTCGAGGAGAAGAGGCCGGATTACGAGGCGGCGGCCAAGAAGATGATCGGCCAGTGCATGATCGATGTGGAGATGCAGCAGAGCGATCCCGGCGGATACTGTTACCATCACTTCTACCCATACAGCTGCAAGGGATAGCGTGCCGTCGCCGGGCGCCCCCCGGGTGCCCGACGCGGACCGGTCCGGAGGGGAAGGAGGTCCCATGCTCAGCCGCTTGGCATGCCTGGTTTCACTGCTTGTTCTGATGACGGTCCTTTCGGGCTGCATGGTCACGAAGAGCGCATACGACCAGAAGGAGGAGGAGGCGAGCCAGCTCGCCAAGTCCGTCTCCGACCTCGAGCGCAGGAACAAGGATCTGGCCGCGAGGAACGAGGCGCTGCAGGCGGAAAACGAGGACCTGAAAAGGCAGGTCGCCGCCAGGGACGACATGCTGCGGCTCAAATCCGAGGAGATCGCGAAGCAGGATGCCAGGCAGGCCGCGATGGTCGAGGAGGTCGGCCGCATGAAGGCCCAGCTTGCGAGATCCGGCGACGGCGGGCCTCGTGACGCCCCCGCCGCGGCCCGCCCGGCGGGGCTCAAATCCATCCGCCTCAAGGTGCTCTCCGGCGACGGGAAAATCGACTCCGCCCGCCGGATGGCGAAACGTCTCACGGCCCTGGGGTACAAGGTGGAGAACGTCGGGATGGCCGAGAGCTCCGATTACCCCGCCAACACGGTCTACTTTGCTGAGAAGTACAAGAAGGAGGCCAGGGCCCTCGCCGGCAGGCTCGGCAAGGACACCATCGTGAAGCCCCTGACCTGGAAGTCCGTCTTCAATCTCATCGTCGTGACGGGGGGCTGAACCGGCGGCGCAGGGGCCGGGGAAAGAGGGGAACGCAGAGACAGGAGGCCGGGGGGCATGCCCCTCCGGCCTTTCGCGTGACTGCCCTGCGGCGGCTGATCATCGCCCGGCGGCCGGCCGCCGCTCGGCGATCTTCCGCTCCAGCAGCCGGCGATGGGAGACCGTGTCGTTCACGATTTCATCGACGAGAGACCGGAACCCGGGGTCATCCGTCTGCACGATGTCCGTGAACCGTGCCTCGATGACGGCCTGCTCGATGTCGAGGGCGAGGCGCAGGGCTTTCATCTGCGGGACGCCGGCCTGCTGCACGCCGGCGATGTCCCGCTCGATGCCGTCGATGAACGTCCTGAGCGCCGGCGCGCTGAAAGGCCGCCCGGGCTGGAACCGGCCGGGATTGGCCGTGATGCCCGCGATCATCGACCGGATGTGCCTCGCATGGCGCCTTTCCTCCGCGGCGAGCCCCCGCCAGAATTCCTCGTCCTCCTTCCAGAGGACGGCGCAGGTCGCGTAGAGACGTTGAACGGTTTCCTCGGCCCGGGCCATCAGGTCAAGGGTTTCGAGGGTCCGATCCAAAACGGGGTGCTGCATCGTGTCCTCCCGGTCCCGTGAAAAGGGTTTGGACTTTCCATCTCTATCGGTTGCATCCCCCCCGTTCTTGAGCCCATTCGATTGCAAGCCGGGGCGCACAAAGTGCTTGACAAAGGAACGTCCGCTGGGGTATCCGGAACGCGGTGATGGAGTTCGCCCTTAACCGCCAACCAGGCTGATAACTCCTCTGCGGTGAATGCCCCGGAGGAGTTTTTTTATGGCCCCACCAGCGGAAACCATGACGCCGTCTTCTATCCAGCACGTCGCACAGAAGGGCCTGCAGCAGGTCCGGTCCGTTTGCGACCGGATGCAGATCCTCTCGCTCAACCGCCAGCTGGAGGCCTGCGAGGGGCTCTTCGTCGAGAACCCCCCCATCGACGTGGCCATCCTCGGCCAGTTCAAGGCCGGCAAGAGTTCCTTCGTCAACAACCTGATCGGGCGGGACGTGCTGCCCGTGGGCGTCATCCCCGTCACGACGGTCATCACCCGCCTGCGGTACGGCGAGCGCGAGCGCGCCGTCATCTCCTTCTACGACGGCTCGACGAAGGAGATCCCCGTGGGCGCCCTCGACGAGTACACCTCCGAGGCGAAGAACCCCTCGAACGAGAAGAACGTCGAGACCGTCGACATCGAGCTGCCGAGCCTGGCCGATTACGCGGGGCTGCGCCTCGTCGACACGCCCGGCCTGGGGAGCGTCTTCAAGGCCCACATGGAGGTGTCGGCCAACTGGCTTCCCGAGGTGGGCGCGGCCGTCCTGGCCGTGAGCGCAGACCGGCCCCTGTCGGAAAACGACGTGCAGCTCATCCGCGAGCTCACGCAGTACACCCCGAGGATCATCCTGCTGCTCACGAAGGCGGACCTGCTCACGCCGTCCCAGCAGGAGGAAGTGGTCCGGTTCTTCGAGGACACCCTGAAGAGGGAGCTGAACCGGGAGTTCCCCATCTTCCTCTACTCGACGAAGACGGACACGGTGAAGTTCCGGCAACGGCTCGAGGCCGAGCTCTTCTTCAAGCTGGCCCTGAACCGGGACTTCGAGTTCCGCAAGATACTCCAGCACAAGGCCAATTCGATCATCCGGGCGTGCCTCGGCTACCTGGAGATCGCCCTGAAGACGTCCCTGCAGGCCGACGAGGACCGCGAGAGCCTCCGCCGGCAGATCCTCGACGAGAAGGTGAGCTTCGAGTCCATGCGGGAGCAGCTCTTCTTCATCTGCCGGGAGAACCAGAAGCAGACGCGTGTCTTCATCATGAACGTCCTGCAGGGGTTCATGAAGCCCCTCTGGACCGAGGTCATGGGGCGGCTCGAGACGGAGATGAAGTCCTGGCGGGGAAACCTCTGGCAGCTCACGCGCCGCTACGAGCAGTGGGTGGCCGACACGATGACCGAGGAGATGCGGCGCCTCTCGAAAAAGCAGCACCGCAACTTCTACGGGACGCTCAAGAAGGCCCACGCGGGCCTCGCCCGCTCCCTGGAGGCCTTCCGCGTGATCCTCAACGGCAACGTGCAGAAGGTGCTGGGCGTGAGCCTCGCCGAGGCGGAGTGGGACATCCGGATCGCGGAGCCCGAGCAGCCCGACATCCGGACGTTCCGGGCGTCCAACTACAACCTGGACCTCATCTGGTTCCTCATCCCCATGTTCCTGTTCCGGCGGGCCTTCGAGAAACGGTTCCTCGAAAAGATCCCCTGGGAGGTGGAGACCAACATCAACCGCCTGGCGGCCCAGTGGGAGGACCGGATCAACGCGGCCATCGACGGGATGCACAAACAGGCGGCGCAGTACGTCAAGGACGAGACGGCGACCATCGAATCGCTGCTGTCCGCCGCCCGGGGGCGGACGGACGAGATCCGGGGGATGATCGCCGAGCTGAAGAGACACTCGGATGAGCTGTCGGCGGGTTGACGGAACCGCAGCCGGCAGGGACAGGAGATGCGCAATGGGCACGAAAATCAAGTCGATCCGCGCCATGGAAATCCTCGATTCCCGGGGAAACCCCACAGTCAAGGCCTACGTGACGCTCGACAACGGCATGACGGCTTCCGCCTCCTGCCCGTCGGGGGCATCGACCGGCGAGAACGAGGCCGTGGAACTCAGGGACGGCAAGAGCCGCTACCTCGGCAAGGGCGTCATGAGGGCGGCGGCCAACGTCAGCGAGATCATCGCCCCCGTGCTCATCGACATGGACCCGAGCCGGCAGGCGGAGATCGACCGCCTGATGATCCATCTCGACGGGACGCCGAACAAGAGCCGTCTCGGCGCAAACGCCATCGTCAGCGTGTCCATGGCCGTGGCCCGGGCGGCGGCCATGGCGGCAGGGCTTCCGCTCTATGCCTACATGGGGGGGTTCAACGCCCTGCGTCTCCCCGTGCCCATGATGAACATCCTCAACGGCGGCAAGCACGCCGCGAACAGCGTGGATCTGCAGGAGTTCATGGTCATGCCCGTCGGCGCCTCGTCCTTCGCCGAGGCCCTGCGCTACGGTGCGGAGACCTTCCACGCGCTCAAGACCATCCTCGGCGAGAAAGGCTACTCGGCCGGCGTGGGCGACGAGGGGGGGTTCGCGCCGAACCTGAAGAGCAACGACGAGGCCTGCGAGCTGATCCTGGCGGCCATTGAACGGGCCGGTTACGCACCCGGCCGGGACATCGCGCTGGCCCTCGACCCGGCCGCGAGCTCCTTCTGCGAGAACGGGGTCTACAACCTGGCCAAGTCGGGGCAGGGAAAGAAGAGCAGCTCCGAGATGATCGACTGGTACGGCTCATGGCTTGACAAGTATCCCATCGTTTCGATCGAAGACGGCCTGGCGGAAAACGACTGGGACGGCTTCCGCGAACAGACGGCGAAGCAGGGGGGCCGCATTCAGATCGTGGGAGACGACATCTTCGTGACCAACACGAAATACATCGCCCGGGGCATCCGGGAGAATACGGCCAATGCCGTGCTGATCAAGCTCAACCAGATCGGCACGGTCACCGAGACCATCGAGGCGATCAACCTGTGCCGCAGGGCGGGATGGGGTTACGTGATCTCGCACCGCTCCGGGGAGACGGAGGACACGTTCCTGGCCGACTTCGCCGTCGCCATGGGCGGGGGGCAGATCAAGACCGGCTCGGCCTGCCGCAGCGAGCGCATCTGCAAATACAACCGTCTGCTGGAGATCGAACACGAGCTGGGGAAGGCGGCGATCTTCGAGAACCCGTTGAAACGAACATGAGAGACCGACCCGGCGATGGAGTCCGCCTGAAGGGGCCCGTCAGGACCTGATGACTCCTGAACCGGTGATGGAGTCCACCGCAATCGCTCGTCGAGCTGATGACTCCTGGGAAGCGGGACCGTTCCGTCCGGCCGCAGGACGGCCATGCCGGCGGCCGCCGGAGCGCACGGGACGGAATGCAGAATCAGGGTGCGTCGATGCGGCGCGGGGGATTCACATCCGACTTCCGCGCTCGCGCCCGCGAGCGCGGCGCCAGGCTTGCCGAGGGCCCGAAAGCCCAAACGCCCCTCCCGGGTTTCACACCCCGATCCTCCACCCGACCCGACGGCGATGCACCGGCCCCGGAGCAGGCCGCCATGAAGGCCCGCAGGGTTCGGGGCCGCACGGGGCGGGGAGCGATACGACGGAGGCGGCCATGACGGCATTTTTCGGCAGAGAAAAGGAGACGAGGCGGCTCGTCGAATCCCTGTCCGCGGGCCGGAACGTGATCCTTTCCGGGACCTACGGGATAGGCCGGACGAGCCTCGTGCGGCACGTTGCCCGGGTGATGCAGGGGCGGAGGACATTCCTCTTCGCGGATTTCTCGGACACACCCGACCGCGTCTGCCGCGAGGTCGAACGGCGGTTGACCGCGGGGACGCTCTACCGGAAAAAGGCCGCGGCCGTCCACTACAAGTCGAGGCGCCGCCGGCTGGCGGCAACCGCTGCGAACAGCGGCGAGCCGCACGTGCTGGTGCTGGACAACATCGCGAAGCTGACGGCGCAGAAGCTCAACCTCGTCCGGTTCTGGGTTTCCGCGGGGGCCTTTCAGTTCGTCGCCGTCACGGAGGCATTCCTGGCCGAGGATGAGCTGCGGGCGCTTCGGCTCGCGCTCCTGCCGGCGGACATGATGCGGATCGGGCGTCTGCCCATGCAGGAGGCCATGGAAATGATCCGGGCGCGTGCCGCGGGCCGGTGCCCTCCGCTCTCCGAGGAGGCGCTGAAGGCCGTGGCGTCGGCCGCGCGCGGCTATCCGCTCGGCATCGTCGAGTTGATGCCGATGCCGGGCGCGGCGGGCACCCTGCGGCGCACCGCCCGGCGCGACACCGCGGTCGGGGAGGGGCCGTCCGATGCGTGAAGAGGACCTGATCCGCGACCTCCAGGTCCGGAACTGTCCCGTGTGCCACCATCTCGAACGGGGGATGGAGGACTATTTTGCCGAGCTCCAGGGCCTGCTTTCGCGCAGCGAGGCGGCCCGCGGAGACTTCGCGGATGACGGCGGCCTGTGCCCGCTGCACACCTGGCAGCTGGCGCAGTTCTCGTCTCCGCGGGGGATCGCGAGGGGGCACGAGGCCCTCAGCCGGAAGCTGGCCGAGCGCCTGGAGCATCTGGGTGACGACTGTGCCGCGGGGCAGCCCGTGACGCTTCCCCGGCAATCGGCCGACGGCTGCCGGGCCTGCCGTTTCCTTGCGGAGCGCGAAGCGTCGTATGTGGAGGCGTTCTGCCGTTTCGTGGGGCGCAACGAGAACCTGGAGCACTACAGACGCGCCAACGGGCTCTGCCTGGGACACCTCCGCGCCGTCCTGGCCGGAACGGATGACGGGGCGAGACGGGCCTGGCTCATCCGCGCGGCGGCGGAGCGGCTCCGGGAGATCGGCGAGAGCATGCGGCAGTACGACCTCAAGCTCGGGCAGCTGCAGCGCGAGCGCCTCACGCCCGACGAGAAGGACGCGTACCGGCGGGGCCTCGTCATGCTGTCCGGCGAGCGGAGCGTCGTCAGCCCCTTCCTGAAGGGGCGTTAGGGGGAGGCGGTTTCCATGGAGACGGACATGTCCCATCGCCCGTCGAACCCGCTCGGCGGCAACCATCTCAGGCGCCTGCTGAGCGAATTCAGGCATATGGATGAGCTCTGCACCGAGATGCTCATGCTCTGCGAGGCGAGGCCCACCGGCTCCCCGTTCGAGGAGATCGTGCAGGACCTGCCGGAAGCGAGCCGGGCCGAGCTGCAGCAGCGCGTGGAGAGCCTCCGGCAGCGCCTACGGCAGATTCTCGCGGACAGGCGGATCCCGGTCGAAACGCAGCGTATCCACGCCGCCCACGCGGTGCGGGTGCGGCTGCACCTGCTCGAGATCGCCCTCGACGATCTCCGTCCGGAACGGATGAGGGGCTATGGGGCGCTGACCCCGGCCGGCCGGGAGGAACTCCTGGAAATCATCGAAACGCTCTCAGCCGCCCTGAGACCCCTGTTGAACGCCCATGGAAGCCGACAGGATTGAACCGCCGGGGTTCACCCGCATGAGCGCCAAAGCACTGTTGCCGCAGGACGATGCGCTGAGGCAGCGTGTGGTCCGGTATGTCCTGGACCGGAAATGCCACTCCGGGGGGTTCTGCTTCTACAAGCTGGAGGAGCCCAACGGGTCCGACACGTGGCACGCCCTCTCCACCCTCACCCTCCTGGGCGAGCGGTTCGAAGACCGGGCCACGGTCGACTATCTCCGGGCGATGCAGCGCCCCGACGGCTCCTACGACAGCATCTATGCGGCGTACTACGCGGTCAAGAGCCTCGCCCTGCTCGGCGAAACCCCCGCCCTCGACCCGAGGCCCTACGTGGCGGCCAACCTCGATCACTACCGGTTCGACGCGGAGAGGCTGCCGGCGGAAGTGATCTCGATGTTCAAGCGGACCTCCTGCCTCGTCGATCTTTACGGCTTGCTCGGGATGGATGCCAACGGGCCCCTGCGGGAGAACATGGTCGAGTTCATCCTGGGGTTCCAGAACGACGACGGCGGCTTCGGGCACCTGGGTTCCACGCTCCTCGACACCGCCCGGGCGCTGGCCATGCTCAGGAGCCTGGGTCACCCCCTGGCGGATCTCGGGGCGGGCGCGTTCCTCCGGCAATGCGAGGTCCCCTTCTACGGGTTCACCGACATCCCCCACACGACCCTGTCGTACCTGGAGTACGTCCATGCGGGCGTGCTGGCGTCGTACCTGCTCTGCAGGAGACCGACGTACCTGGGACCCTGCGCGGCCTACGTCCGCAACTGCCAGACCCTCAACGGGGGCTTCTCGCGGACCCCGCAGGGCGGGATCGCCACCCTGGAGAACACCTGGCACGGGGTCCATGCGCTGACGATGCTTTCGACCTGGATGGAATGATGGCCGCGCGCTTTTTTTGTCCCGGATGCTGGCGGGAAATCGCGGAGGGGGAGGGTCGGTGCCCGCACTGCGGGTATGCCCTCGAGGCGTATCAACGTCTTTCCTATGAGCAAAAGCTGATGCGGGCCCTCGGCCACCCCGTCCGGGAAAACCGCATGATGGCCATCCGCATCCTGGGGGATCTGAAGTCGCAGGCGGCGGTCCCCGCCCTCGGGGGCCTGCTCGACGGGGAACGGGATTATTACGTGATCCGCGAGGCGGTCGTCGCGCTCCGCAAGATCGGCGGGCCGCAGTCGCTCCGCAGGATCCGGAGCCTGCAGAGGCACCCCTCCCGGATGGTCCGCAGGCTCTCCCGTGCGGCCCTGGGAAACGGGGGAAACGGGGAGAGCGCCAGGGGCTGAGTGCATGGGCGGCCGGGGAGAATGGGACAGGCTCCAGCTCGAACTGTGGGACGCCTTTCATCGGAAAGGATGCCCCGTCTGCTCCGCCGCCGTCGCCGGAAAAATTTTCCTTGAAATCCTCCCGTGCATCTGCTAATCAGCCACGCACCGGTGATGGAGTCCGCCGAAAACGCCGCAGCAGGCTGATGACTCCTGCAAAAGAAGACGGATTTCTGGAGCAGGGATCGATTCGGCAGCCATGCGCGTTGCGGTGAGCGAAGGGGCGGGGACTGACGCCATCACGGTCAGGGTGTTGCGTGTGCCATCCGCGGCCCTGAAGGGTCCGCATTCCTCCGCTTCGATCAATCCCGAAACAGATTGCGCGACAGGCCGGAAGACCGGCGATTCGTGCCGGCCTGCAGCGAGGGTCCCTGTCTGCCGGCCGCTGCCGAATGCGTGGGAGGTGCATCCGTGGTCGACTTGATCGTCTTCAATGTGATCCAGGTGCTGGTCGTCATGGCCTTCGCGCCCCTCGTCAAGGGGGTTCTCAGCCGTCTCAAGGAGAACGTCCAGTCCAAGCGCGGGCCGAGCATCTTCCAGCCGTACCGGGACATCTGGAAACTGTTCCACAAGGATGAGGTCGTCTCGGAGCAGAGCTCCTGGATTTTCCGGTTCACGCCGTACATCGTCTTCGTGACCCCCATCTTCGTGGCGCTCCTGATCCCCGTCCTGACGGGCTACCCCCTGTTCTTCGCGTTCATGGGGGACATGCTGGGCGGGGGGTTCATCCTGGCCCTCGGCGGTTTCTTTGCGACGCTGGCCGCGATCGACGCCGGAAACCCCTACGGGGCGATGGGGGCAAGCCGGACCCGGATGGTCGGTTTCCTGGCCGAGCCGGTTTTCATGATCGTCTTCTTCACCGTCTCCTTCATCGCGGGCTCGACCATCCCCTACATCGTCCACAAGCACTGGGTGACGCCCCTGGCCAACTTCTTCGAGCCCGCCCACGTGCTGCTCATGATCGCCTTCCTGATGCTCATCCTCGCCGAGGCGGGGCGGATCCCGGTCGACAACCCGTCGGGCCATTTCGAACTGGCCATGGTGGACGAGTCCCGGGGGCTCGAATACTCGGGCCGGGGGGCCGCCCTCATGAAGTGGGGCGGGTCGATGAAGTTCTTCGTCCTGTGCTGCATCTTCCTGAATGTCGTGGTCACCCCGTGGGGGCTGGCGGCGGGCCGGGGGATCGGGGAGGTCCTGCTTTCCATTCCCCTGGTGCTGGTGAAGATCCTCGCCCTGGTGGTCGTCCTCGTGGTCATCGAGTCCTCGCTGGCGAAGCTCAGACTCTTCCGGATCACGGAATTCCTGGGTGCCGCTTTCGCCACGTCGATCGCCGCGATGATCACCCGGTTGCTGATGCTGTAGAGGAGGTGCGCATGCCGGATCCCCACTCGATCCTGTCGACGGTCGCCATGCTGAATGCCCTGGCGGGCGGGCTGTTCCTGCTGACGGCCTTCAGCCTGGTCGCCATCCGCCAGGTCCTGACGTGCCTGAGGGTCTACGTCTTCCAGTCCGTCCTTCTGGCCCTGTCGGCCCTGCTGCTCGGCTGCCAATACGCCTCGGTCCACCTGCTGGTCGTCGCGGCCATCACCCTGGCGATCAAGTCCCTGCTGATCCCCTGGCTTTTGCGCCGCACGGTGAGCCACGAGATCTACGCGCGCCGGGAAATCTCGCAGGTCGTGAACATCCCCGCGTCGCTGCTGATCGCCGTCGCCATCGCCATCTTTTCCTACTTCATCGCGACACCGCTTCTCGGGGCCATCGACGGGACCGTGGAACGGATCAACCTGCCCATCGGGATGGCCGGCCTCTTCCTCGGCGCCTACACCATCACGGTCCGCCGGGAAGCCGTCCCGCAGCTCATCGGGATCCTCGCGATGGAAAACGGCGCCTTCTTCGCCGGCATCTCCATCGCCCCGGGGCTGCCGCTCATCGCCGAGCTGGCCGCGGCGTTCGACGTCCTCATCATCGCCCTGGTCATGGGGCTGCTGACGCGGAAGATTCACGAACGGGTCGGAACCACGGCCGTGGGGGACATGACGGCCCTGAGGGAGGAATAATCGGTCATGGAGCTCCTGAGCATTCTCGTCATCGCCGCCGCGGCATCGGTCCTCTCGCTGTTTCCCGCCGGCAGGAAGCTGGCCCCGGCCGTCACGGTCCTCGGCTCGCTGGCGATCCTCGTCCTGTCCGTCCGGACGGCGTTCCTGACCCTCTCCGGGCAGGACGTCACGGCCGTCCCCGACTGGGTCTCCTGCGACAGCTTCGGGGCATTGATCCTGCTGCTGGTCGCATTCGTGGGCTTTTCGGCCGCCGTGTTCTCCTGGGGATACATGGAGAAGACGGTCGGCCCCCGCGAGGAGGGGCGGATCCAGCGCTACTATTCCCGGTTCAACCTCTTCCTGCTGTCCATGCTCGCCGTGCCGGTCTTCTCGCAGGTGGCCCTCGTCTGGATCGCCATTGAGCTGACCACCCTGCTGTCGGTCTTTCTCGTCAGCTTCGAGTCGACGCCGGAGGCGCTCGAGGCGGCCTGGAAGTACGTCGTCCTGACCTGCATGGGGGCGGCCATCGCCCTGCTCGGCGTCCTCATCCTCTACTGGGGCATGAGCGCCGTCTCCCGGGAACCCTTCACGTGGGCCGGCCTGATCGCCGCGGCCCCCCGGATGCCGCCGGTCATCCTGAGCACGGCGTTCTTCTTCATCCTCGTCGGGTACGGCACCAAGGTGGGGCTCGTCCCGCTGCACACGTGGCTCCCCGATGCCCACAGCCAGGCCCCGTCGCCTGTCTGCGCGCTGCTGTCCGGCGTGGAGACCACGACGGTCCTGTACGCCATCATGCGCATGACCCCGCTGTTCCAGGGGGCACAGGCCGGCACCGCATCGCTCTGGTTCATCATCCTCGGCATGCTGTCCGTCGGCACGGCGGCCTTCCTGCTGATCCAGGCGAGGGATTACAAGCGGCTGTTCGCCTTTTCGACGGTGGAGCACATGGGGATCATCCTGGTTGCCGCCGGGTTCGGCGGATACGGCGCATTCTTCGGGGCGGCCCTGCAGATGGTCAGCCATGCCGTCACCAAGTCCCTCTGCTTCTTCTCCGCCGGCGCAACGCTGCTGTCGACGGGCAGCCGGGACATTGCGTCGGTCCGCGGGCTCATCCGGACCTCGCCTGCGGCCGGCGTTTTCCTCATGATCGGCGGGCTGGGGATCGCCGGGGCCCCGCCGTTCGCCGTCTTCCTGAGCAAATTCGCCATCCTGAAGGCGGGGATCGACCAGGAGCACTACGTCCTGACGGCGTTTCTGGCCGTCTTCATCGTGGTGGCCTTCTTCGGCATCATGTACCAGGTCAACCGCATGGTGTTCGGCAAGCCCCCGGTGCCCGACCGGGTCAGCCTGCCGGCCGCCTGCATCGCGACCCTGTCGCTGGCGGCCCTGCCGGCCGTGCTGCTGGGCTTCTACATTCCCGAACCGCTGCAGACGCTCCTGCACCTTGCAGCCTCTTCCCTCGGGAGGTGATCGGACATGAGTCTTCCGTTGCACAACACCATCAGGCCGGAGGATCTTCCCGGGGCGGCCGAGCGGCGGTGGGCCGACGGCGTCAAGGCCCGGCTCGATCCCGACAGGCTGCTCTGCGAGATGACCTGCGGAAAGCGCCTGGCGGCGGATGTCTGCCGCTGGCTCTTTGCCGAGCTGGGCTACACCTTCGCGACGATGGTCGTCGAGGAGGGATCGTCCGAGTGGCTTCTCCGCTACATCTTCTATGGCTCCCCCGGGGGAGGCCAGGTTCACGTGCGGCTCGCCCTGGCGAAGCCCGAGATGCAGGTGCCCAGCATCAGCCGGTTCGTCCATGCCGCCGACTGGCACGAACGGGAGACGGAGGATCTTTTCGGCCTCACCTTCGAGGGTCACCCGCGGCTGGGCGACTTCGTCCTGCACGAGCAGTGGCCCGAGGGCGTCAACCCCATGCGGGCCGGATTCGACGCCACGGCGCCTTTCGTGCCCAGGGAGATCGGCCCCGAATGGCATCCCCCGGGCATCGTGCAGGCACCCGGCGCCTTCATGATGCCGATCGGCCCGGTGTACTCCGATGCCGCCGAGTCGGCCCACTTCCTCCTGGAAACGGTGGGGGAGGACGTGATCCGGACCATTCCCCGCTTCTTCTACAAGTATCGCGGCGTCGAGAAGATCGCCGAGGGGGCCCCCGTGGACCGGGTTCTGCTGCTCTCCGAGCGGTTTTCCGGCACATCGGCCTTCGCCCATTCCCTGGCGTTCTGCCAGGCCGTCGAGGAGATCGCCGGGATCGAGATTCCGCGGAGGGCCGGGGCGCTGCGGGTCCTACTCGCGGAGCTGGAACGGTTCCGCCACCACGTCGGGGCGATTGCGGCGATCTGCGGCTCCACGGCGCTGGCCGTCGCGACCAGCCAGGCCTCGATCCTCGAAGAGGAGGCCCTCCGGCTGACGGCCGCCGTCACGGGGCACCGGTACCTGTTCGGCCTGAACATCCCCGGCGGCCTGTCCCGCGATTTCAGCGACGCGCACTGCCGGTCGCTCTCCGAGGGGGTTGAGGGCCTCCTGGCCAGACTCTGCGACCTGAAAGGCATGCTCCGGTATTCCAGCAGCTTTCTGGACCGGATCGAGGAGGTGGGAATCGTCACCCGGAAACAGGCCGTCGACTACGGCCTGGTCGGGCCCATCGCCCGCGCGTCGGGGATCGCCCGCGACATCCGGAAGGTGCTGCCGTACGCGGACTACGAGCGCTACGCCTTCGACATCCCCTGCGAAGAGGAAGGGGACGGCTATGCCCGCCTCCGGGTTCTCTTCAGCGAGGCGGAGCAATCGGCGGGCATTCTCAGGCAGGCGGCCGCATCCCTGCCGGCCGGCCCCGTCTCGGCCGGCCCTGTTGCAATCCGTCCGGGCGCATCCCTCGGCCGGGTGGAGGCCCCGAGGGGCGCCGCCTTCCACTGGGTCCGGATCGGGGAGGGCGGGCGGGTGGCCCGGTATCGCCTCACGACGCCGTCCTTCACGAACTGGCATGGGTTTCACCTGGCCGCGGAGGACTTTGCTTTCCAGGACTTTCCGATCATCATGGCCACGTTCGGGTTGTCCAACGCCGAGAGCGACCGATAGGAGGACGACATGCTGAACTGGGTGTTGAAGGGTCTGAAAACGGGCATCGTCTCGACGGGCTATCCCGACCGGGAGGAAACTGCCCCGGGTGTCTCGCCGGGGCTGCCTGCGGGGCAGCAACCGGCGGGCCCGGCCGCCGGGCGCTGCCTGACCGGGGCCCTGCGCCTCGGCGGGGCAGAGCTGCAGGTGGACCGGGCGCGGTGCGTCCACTGCTTCCGCTGCATCCGGGGGACGGAGAGCCCGGCCGATTGGCAGCCCGGCTACGAGTGGGCCGCCCGTGCGGCCGGCGACCGGACGGCGGGCTGGGTCCCGGGGAGCCAGTTCGGCCGGTCCCTCCACATCCGGGTCGTCGACGCCGGGGCCTGCGGGGCGTGCCTGAGCGAGATCGAGCAGCTCAACAAGCCCCACTACAACATGCATCGCCTGGGGTTCTTCCTCACCCCGACGCCGAGGGAGGCCGACGTGCTCCTCGTGGCGGGCCCGGTGACCGAGCACATGAAGACGGCCCTCCGGAAAGCCTATGAGGCCATGCCGACGCCGAAGGGGGTCATCGCCGTCGGGGCCTGCGCGCTCTCGGGAGGGGTCTTCGGTCCCAGTTTCGCCTCGGGCGCGGGCGTCCGGGACGTCATCCCCGTCGACGTCGTGATCCCCGGCTGCCCCCCGCCGCCCCTAGCCATGCTGCACGGCCTGCTCCTGATGGTCTCGAGGAGCGGGACGCCTGCGGTCACATCCCTGAAATCCCAGGCAGGAGGTCGCCGTGATGGTTGAGACCGGAACCATTTTCACCCTGTTCCTGTTCCTCTGTGCCGCCGGCATGGCGCTGGCCGCCGTGACGCCGGACCGCCGGAACCCGGGCGTTCTCGCGATGGTTGCCGTGCCGGCGTCGCTGGTGGCGATCGTGATGAGCGGCGACGTGCTCCTGTCGGGACGCCCCTTCGAAGCGGCGCTCTGGACGCTCCCGGGGTTCGGCCCCATGCGGCTGAGCATGGACCGCCTCTCGGCGCTCTTCGTCTTCGTGACGGGGCTCGTGTTCCTTCCCGTCTCGATCTACACGGCGGGATACATGGGGCGGTACCTGGGGCGGCACAGCCTCCGGACGTTCGGCCTGTTCTATCACCTCCTGTTCGCGTCCATCGTGCTGCTGCTGTCGGCGGGGGATGTCCTGTCCTTTTTCCTGACCTGGGAGGTCATGTCCATCGTTTCCTACCTGCTCGTGAACTATGAGCACGGCAAGGAGGAGAACACGTGGGCGGGCTACCTCATGCTGGCCCTGGGGGAGGCCGGGACGATCGCGGCCGCGCTCGGCTTCCTGGTCCTGCTCGCGGTGGCGGGACGTCTGGACTTCGTGTCCCTGAAAGCCGCGGCGGCGGGGCTTGGGGATGCGGGGCGCTGGGCCGTGTTCCTTCTCACGTTCTTCGGCTTCGGCGTCAAGGCGGGCCTCGTCCCGACCAACGCCTGGCTCCCCCGGGCGCACCCCGCCGCACCGGCGAACATGTCGGCCATCCTGTCGGGCGTGATTCTCAACCTGGGCATCTACGGGATCGTCCGCGTCAACGTGGACATTCTGCCGGCCGCACAGGCGGGCCCGGGACTCATTGTGCTGGTCATCGGGACGATTTCCGCCCTCGTGGGGATCCTGTACGCGACGACGGAAAACGAGATGAAGAAAATGCTGGCCCACAGTTCGATCGAGAACATGGGCATCATCACGGCCGGTCTCGGCGCGGGTCTCGTCTTCATCGCGTCGGGGTACCCCGTTCTGGCGGGGATCGCCTTCACGGCCGCGTTCTACCACATGGTCAACCACTCCCTCTACAAGGCCCTGCTGTTTCTCGGTGCCGGCGCCGTGGACGTCAGCGCGGGCGAGAGGGACATGGACCGCCTCGGCGGCCTGATCCGGGTCATGCCCTGGACGGGGCTCTTCTTCCTCGTCGGGTCCCTGTCCATCGCGGCCCTGCCGCCCTTCAACGGGTTTGTCAGCGAGTGGCTGACGCTGCAGACGATGCTCCGGAGCGCCGAGCTGCCGTCGACGGCCGTGAAGATCGTCTTCGCCCTCTGCGGGGCGGCCCTCGCGCTGACGGCGGCCCTGGCCGTGACCTGCTTCGTGAAGGCGTTCGCCATGAGCTTCCTGGGCCATGCCCGGTCCGGCAAGGCGCTCAAGGCCGTCGAGGTGCGGCGCTCGATGACCCTGCCCATGGGGATGCTGGCGGTCTGCTGTTTCCTCTTCGGGATCCTGCCGACCTACGTCATCCCGGTGATGGACCAGGCGATCGCCCCGATGACGAACCAGCGGATCGCCGACGACCTGGTGCCGCCCTTCTTCGCCCTCGATGCCGGCGGCAGCGCGAAGTTCAGCCCGGCCTTCGTCGCCGAATTCCACGACCTGGGCGCGCAGACCGGCAAAGGCATCCTGCCGGGCCGGGGGTGGGTTGTCCTGCACCAGGGCGCGGAGCGCAACCCCGTCGTCTTCGCCATGTCCACATCGTACACCGTCGTCGTGCTGAGCCTGCTGCTCATCGGCAGCGTCCTGGTGATCCGCGCCCTGACCCGGGCCCGGACGGTCAGCGTGAAACCCGCCTGGGACGGCGGGCTGCGCCGGCTCATCCCCGAGATGACCTACACGGCCACCGGGTTCTCGAACCCGGTCCGGGTGATCTTCGCCGCCGTCTTCCGCCCCATGACCTTCGACGAGAGGAAGGAAACGATCGCCGAGCATTTCCGCACGGCGATCCGCAACGGGCGGAAGGAAGTCCATGTCATGGACCGCGTGGTCCTGCAGCCCCTCATCAAGGGCCTGCAGGCCGTCGCGTCGCTCCTGGGCCGCATGCACTCGGGCAGCGTCAACGTCTACGCGGCCTACGTGTTCATCAGCCTGATCCTCGTGCTCGCGTGCATGCGGGTTTTCTGAAGCAGGCGGCCTGCGCGAACCCGCGCGTGCCCGATGCGATGATGCGGGCGCCTTCGCCCGTGCCGCACGGCAGCGGCGTGCCCGGCGGCCGGGCCCTGCTTCGCGCGCGGCGCAACCGCGGACCGGGTCGCCGGCGCCCGCGGAGAGCCGCTTCCGCGGCAGAGCGGTGACGGCAGCCGGCGGCCGTGCGTCAATACCCGTGAGGTCCCGTCCGATGACGTTCCGGAGCATACTCTATCACGATGCCGGGGACGACAGGCCAGCCCTTCCGCAGGAACCCCCGGAGTATTTCGGCGATCTCAACCTCGACCAGGTCGTGGACGCCGTCACGGAGGGCAGGCAGGACTACGACCTCAAGCCGTTTTTTTACACCCCCCTCCGCGATGCCGACGGGATCCGGTACCGCCAGGAGATCTTCCGGGATTTGGAGAGCGAGGCGGTCTTCACGCAGCTCGGCGCTTTTGCGCAGCGGATGCGCGCCATGCGCGCACACCTCGCCCGGGCGGACACGCTGCACGTCCCCTACCAGAGGAAGCGATGGTTCCTCGAGGCGGTGGACATCTACTGCGACGCCGTGGACGGTCTGGCGCAGGGACTGGACCCCGCGGCACTGCAATCCCGCGGGTTGCTGGCTTTCCGGGACTACGTGCGGGGCTACGCGAACGCCGGCCGGTTTGCGTCGCTGCGGGCGGAGACGAAAACGCTGATCGCCGATCTGGCGGCGGTCCGCTACTGCCTGCACATCAAGGGCAACCGGATCCAGGTCCGCGGCTACGAGTCCGAGACGGACTACAGCGCCGAGGTGGAGAGCACGTTCGAAAAGTTCAGGCAGGGGGCGGCCGGGGATTCCCGCGTGACCTTTACCGACGGGCCCGAGATGAACCACGTGGAGGCGCAGATCCTCGACTTCGTCGCCCGCCTCCACCCGCGCGTGTTCTCGGCGCTGGACGCGTACTGCGCGAAAAACGCCGACTACCTCGACGGCACGATCGGCCGTTTCGACCGGGAAGTCCAGTTTTACCTCGCCTGGCTGGAGCATCTCGCGGCATTGAAACGGCAGGGGCTGCTCTTCTGCACCCCGCAGGTGGGCGGCGCCGGGAAGGACGTGCATGCCCGGGACGCCTTCGACATGGCCCTGGCGCACCGGCTCGCCGGCGAGGGCAAGGCCGTCGTCTGCAACGATTTCCGCCTCTCGGGGCCGGAGCGCGTCATCGTCGTGACCGGCCCCAACCAGGGCGGCAAGACCACCTTCGCGCGGACCTTCGGGCAGCTGCATCACCTGGCCTGCATCGGCTGCCCCGTCCCGGGCCGGGAGGCCCGGCTCTTGCTGTTCGACCGGATGTTCACGCACTTCGAGAAGGAGGAGGACACCCGGAGTCTCCGCGGCAAGCTCGAGGACGACCTGATGCGGATCCACCGGATCCTGGGGCAGTGCACGCCGAACAGCATCGTCATCATCAACGAGATCTTCACGTCCACCACGCTGCAGGACGCGGTGTTTTTGAGCCGGAGGGTGCTGGAGGCCGTCCTGGGACTCGACCTGCTGTGCGTCTGCGTCACGTTCATCGACGAGCTGGCCACGCTGAGCGAAAAGACGGTCAGCATGGTCAGCACGGTCGTCCCCGATAACCCGGCGGTGAGGACCTACCGGATCGAGCGGCGCCCCCCCGCCGGGCTTTCCTATGCGATCTCCATTGCCGAACGGCACGGCCTCACCTACGAACGCCTGAAGGAGCGGATCCGGTCATGAAGGCGTTTCTCCTGCACAGGGACCGGGATTTCGACCTGCGGCGCGACCTGCCGCCCTTCGGGGAGGACCTGGTCCGGGACCTGGGGCTGGACACGCTGTTCGATGCCATGGCGGCGGGCGACCCCTTCGTGCGGGAGGTGGCCCGAAAGGCCGTCCTGACCGCCGTGGGCAACGACGCGGAGACGATCCGCTACCGCCAGGACGTCCTCAGGGACTGCCTGCGCCACCCGTCCGTGATCCGGGAGCTCTACGCCGTCGCGGAGGAAACCCTCGAGCGGGAAAAGAAGAGCTACTGGGGCATCTTCAGCCGTTTCCCCAGCTCGGTCCTGTACCGCGCCCTCGAGGTGATGGAGATTTACGTGGGGATGCTCCGGAGGCTCAAGGCGATCCAGGATACGCACGGGGACCGGTTCGAGTCGGAGGGGTTCCGGGCCTTCTTCGCCATGATCCGCAGGGAACTCGGGGAGGACTACTTCGCCCGCGTCCGGCAACACCTCGACGAGCTGAAATTCCGCGACGGGCTGCTGATCAGCGCCGGGCTGGACAGGGGCAACAGGGGGACGAACTACGTCCTGCGCAAGCCGCACGGGAAACAGGAAAGCTGGCTGAGGCGGGTTTTCTCCCGGAAGCCCCCCCAGTACACCGTGACGATCCACGAGCGCGACGAAAGCGGAGCCAGGGCCCTGTCGGAGTTGAGAGACAGGGGGATCCACCACGTGGCCGATGCGCTCGCCCGGTCCGCGGATCACATCCTGAGTTTTTTCAGCCTGCTCAGGGCGGAATTGGCCTTTTACGTCGGCTGCCTGAACCTGCACGACCGGCTCTCGCAGCTGGGCGGGCCGACCGCGTTCCCCCTCGCCGGGGCGCCGGGCGGGAAGGGGCACGCCTTCCGGGGGCTCTACGATGCCTGCCTGGCGCTGACCCTGGGGCGGGGCGTCGTGAGCAACGGGATGGACGCCGGCGGCAGGCCCCTGGTGATCATCACGGGGGCCAACCAGGGCGGCAAGACGGTCTTCCTGCGGAGCATCGGCCTGTCCCAGCTGATGATGCAGTCCGGGATGTTCGTGCCGGCGGAATCCTTCCGTGCGGGCATCTGCGACGGCCTGTTCACGCACTTCAAGCGGGAAGAGGACCCCACCATGAAAAGCGGCAAGCTCGACGAGGAACTCGCGCGGATGAGCGCCATCGCGGAGAGGCTCACGGCGAATGCCATGGTGCTGTTCAACGAGTCCTTCGCCGCGACGAACGAACGGGAAGGCTCGGAGATTGCGAGGCAGATCACCTGCGCGCTGGTGGACAGGGGCGTCCGGGTCTATTACGTCACCCATCTCTACGCATTCGCCCGCGGGCTGCTCGAGGACAGGGCGGGCGACACCCTTTTCCTGCGCGCGGAGAGGCTGCCCGACGGGGGGCGGACGTTCCGGATCGTCGAAGGCGAGCCCCTGCAGACGAGCTACGGGAAGGATCTCTATGACGCGATTTTCGGGCGTCGTTCCGCCGGGCCTGCACAACCCGCGGATGGGCCGGCGATCGCGGGGGAGAAGACGGAGGGGGGTGCATGAACGTTCCCGCCGGCGATGCGCCGAAGAGCAAGGCCCTGCGGTTCGTCGTGCTGATGGGCGCCGTGAGCCTATTCGCGGACATGACGTACGAAGGCGCGCGCAGCATCACGGGCCCGTTTCTCGGCAGCCTGGGCGCGAGCGGGACGGTGGTCGGCGTGGTGTCCGGCCTCGGCGAGCTCGTCGGTTACAGCCTGCGCCTGGTGTCGGGGTATCTGAGCGACCGGACCCGGCGCTACTGGGCGATGACGATCACGGGCTACGGGGTCAACCTCTTCGCCGTTCCCTGCCTCGCCCTGGCCGACCGCTGGGATCTGGCGGCGGCGCTCGTCATCGTGGAGCGCCTCGGCAAGGCGATCCGCACGCCCCCCCGCGACACCCTTCTGTCCTATGCCACCCGGCAGGTCGGCAGGGGCTGGGGGTTCGGTCTGCACGAGGCCCTGGATCAGGCGGGCGCCATGCTCGGCCCCCTGATCGTCGCCGCCGTGCTCGTGATGCGAGGCACCTATCAGGCCGGTTTTGCCGCGCTGCTCGTCCCTGCGCTGCTGGCCGTGGTCATCCTCCTGGCGGCAAGGGCCCTGTACCCGTCGCCGCGGGACCTGGAACCCGGGGGCGCGGGGGCCCGAGCGGGCTTCCCGCGCTGTTTCTGGATCTACCTGGGCGCGGTGTCCCTCGTCGCCGCCGGCTACGCCGACTACCCCCTGGCGGCCTATCATTTCGGCAGGGTCTCCTCCGTCCCGAGGGACTGGATCCCGGTCTTCTATTCCGTGGCGATGGGCGTGGATGCCCTGGCGGCCCTCGTTTTCGGGTATCTCTTCGACCGCCGGGGATTCGGGATCCTCATCGTGTCGGCCCTCGTCTCGGCGGCCTTTGCCCCGCTGGTGTTCCTCGGGGGCTTCTGGCTTGCCCTGGGCGGTGTCGTCCTCTGGGGGATCGGGATGGGCGCCCAGGAGTCGATCGTGCGCGCGGCGGTCGCCGAGATGGTCCCGGCCGACAGGCGGGGCACGGCCTACGGGGTGTTCAACACCGGCTTCGGGATTTCCTGGTTTGCGGGGAGCGCCCTCATGGGGTATCTGTATGACATCTCCATTCCGGCGCTGGTCCTGTTCTCCGTCTCTGCGCAGCTTCTGTCCGTGCCCCTGCTCTGGAGCGTCAAGCGTCAGTGGGCGAATCGGCCGGCGTAGCCCGCCCGGCCCGGGGACGACGGGACACGGACCGCCGCGTCTTGCAGAACGCGGCCCCGCGGCCGAGCGCAAGGGGGGTGATCGCCTTGAAAGACCTGGATCAGAACATCCTGCATGCCGTTGACGCCTTGCTTCGGACGGGCCCGTGGGACAAGCTCGTTCTCCTGACACCCGCCGAGGCCTTGTATCCCCTGCTGGCCCCGCGGGTCGAGATCCCGGTGATCGTCATCACGCAGAAGGGCTGCACGGCAAACGAAATCCCGTCAGCGATCCGCCCCGGGGATTCGGTGATCACCCTGCCGTGCGAAGTCAGCGGCATCGAAGATCTCCTGAACCTCTCCGTCTTCATGGCAACGGCAAGCGGGGCCCTCTCGCGCGGTGACCGCGTCGTCGTCATCGGAGCCGGTCTCGAGGACCGGGCAAGCCTGCTGGTGCTGCTCCGGAACGACGAGTTCTCCTTCAGCGAGTTCTATCGTGTCGTCACCGACCCGTCCATGCCCGACCCGTCCGTCGTCAAGGCTGTCCTCACGATAGCGCTGGAGCTGGGACGGATGAGGAGACAGCCTGCCGGGGCGCTCTACGTGATCGGGGACACGGACCGTGTCCTGCAACACAGCACCCCGCTCTTCATGAATCCCTTTGAAGGCCAGCCCGGGGACAGAAGGAATGTGATGGAGGGCCGGGTCAGGGACACGCTGAAAGAGTATGCGCGCCTCGACGGGGCGGTGATCATCGACGAGAAAGGTTTCGTGCGGGCCGCGGGCGTGCACATCAACGCAGACATGCGGGATGTCGACGTCCTCATCGAGGGGACGCGTCATGCCGTCGCTGCGGCGATCACCCACCGGACCGGCGCGATCGCCATCACGGTGTCGGAAAAGACGGGGATGATCATGCTGTTCAGGGGCGGAAGCCCCATCCTGAAGGTGGGACCCTGAGGCAAGAGGGCAACCGCTGCGGGGCGTATAGCCGCCGGCACCGGAGTGTCCGGGCGGCAAGCCGCGGGGTCGTGAGCGAGCCCGCCCCAGGGGGAAGCGGGAGGCAGATGCGCACGGGGATCGAACAGCTGGTTCGGGAACTGGAAGATCTCCACCGCGGCGGCCGGGCCGTGGACGAGCTCGCGGCCTGCGGGGAGAGCGCCGTGGGGCCTCTTCGCGACTACCTCCTCAACGGCCCGCCCTCGCACATCTTTCAGCCCCGGCAGTGGGCCGTCCAGGCCCTTGCCCGGCTCGGCGCGTGGCCTGTCCTGCTGGAATATCTCGAGATGCCCAGGAGCATCCCCGACCCGGTGACCCGGTTCGGGGAGGAGGCCGTCGAGAACACGGCGGCCCGGGCCCTGGCCGCCCGGCAGACGGAAGAGGTGTACCGGGTGCTGCTGCGGCTTGCCGGCCGGCGCTTCCTGCCCGGCGTCATCGAGGCCCTCGGGTCCTTCCGCCGCCCCGAGACGGCCCCCCTGTTCGTCGCGGCGCTCGGGGATGACCTGTGCCGTGCCCCCGCAGAGCAGGCCCTGCGGCAGCTGGGGCCTGCGGCGATACCGGCCCTCCGCAGGGCGTCGCGCCGCGTCAGGGGCTCCCGCACGGCGGAGACGCCGACGGACACCCTGCGCAGGACGTGCGCGCTGCGGCTGCTCGCGGAACTGAAGCGGCGGCAGGGGGGACGCTGAGTGCCGGGGCCGCGGGGCTTTACAAAGGGCCCGATAAACGGTACGTCCGCGCTGAGGCACGGCATCGCGGCACAGGGGAGGCCACCATGATCGACATCCGCATACCCGGGTTCGGGCAGGTTGTCCTGGAGCACCTGGTGCTCGATTTCAACGGCACGCTGGCCTGCGACGGGATCCTCGCCGAGGGGGTGCGGGAGCTGCTCGGGCGGCTCTCGCGGGACCTGGAGATCCACGTCGTGACGGCGGACACCCACGGCAGCGCGGCCGCGGCATGCGAGGGCCTGCCCTGCCGCCTGGTCGTTCTGCCCGAAGGGAACCAGGACGTTGCAAAGCGGGACTACGTGCGGGAACTGGGCGCGGCACGGACGGTCTGCATCGGCAACGGCCGCAACGACCGGCTCATGGTCCGGGAGGCCGCCGTCGGCCTCTGCGTGATCGGGGGGGAGGGGGCCTCGGCGGAAACGGCGTCGGCGGCCCCTGTCGTCTGCGGGGACATACGGACCGCCCTCGAACTTCTTCTCCATCCGAAGCGGCTCGTCGCCACCTTGCGCTCGTGAGGCCCGAACGGGCCGTCCCGGCGGCAAGGCAGCGCCTCGCTCATCTGACTGCAAGTGACCCCAGAAACAGCTTCGGCAGCAGCGTCGTGAAGACCGGCACGAAGGTGACGATCAGCAGGTCGGCGATCATCACCAGGAGGAAGGGCACGACGGCGCGGCTGATCCGCTCCAGGGAGATGCCGGCGATCGAGCAGGACACGAAGAGGCAAATCCCCATGGGCGGCGTCAGCATCCCGATGGCAAGATTCGTCACCACGACGACGCCGAAGGTGACCGGGTCGATGTTCAGATAGGGCACCAGCGGCACGAGAAGGGGCACGAAAATGATCAGGGCGCTTGCCGTCTCGATCAGCGTCCCCACGAACAGCAGCAGCACGTTCACGATGAGAAGGAGCACCACGGGGTCCTTCGAGAGGGAGAGGAAGAGCTGCGTGATCGCCTGCGGGATTTGCTCGAAGGCGAGCACCCAGCCGAAGAGGGATGCGTTGGCGATGATGAACATGACCAGGGCGCTCGTGACGGCGGCCCTGATGAAGATGCCCGGCAGGTCCCGGAACGTGATCTCCCGGTACACGAAGAGCCCGACCAGCAGAGCGTAGTCCGTCGCGACGACGGCGCTCTCCGTGGCCGTGAAAATCCCCGACATGATCCCCCCCACGATGATGCCCGGCATGCCCAGGGCCCAGAGGGCGTCCTTGAAGGTGGTCCAGACGGTTGCCGCGTCGAAGCCCCCTCCGACCGGTACCCCATTTTTTTTGCATGGAAATAGGAGACGGCCATCAGGGACAGGCCGACCAGGAGCCCGACCCCGACGCCGCCCAGGAACAGGGCGCCGATGGAGGTGGAAGCCATGACGCCGTAGATGACCATGGGGATGGACGGCGGGATGATGACGCCGATGGCCCCGGCCGAGGCCTGCAGGGCCGAGGCGAACCCCACGTCGTAGCCCCGCTTCTTCATCTCGGGGATCATCAGGGTTCCGATGGCCGCCGTGTCCGCCGCGGCGGAGCCGGAGATCCCGGCGAAGAACATGGAGGCCAGGACCGTGACGTGGGCGAGGCCCCCGTGAACGAACCCGACCAGGGCGCTGGCGAAATTGACGATCCGGCGGCTGATGCCGCCGGATTCCATCAGGGCTCCGGCCAGCATGAAGAAGGGGACGGCCAGGAGCTGAAACGAGTCGTTGGAGGTGAACATCTGCTGGACCGCCACGGTCAGTTCCACGTCGAAAAGAAACACCATGGCGGCCGCCGCCGCGATGCCCATCGAGAAGGCGATGGGCATCCGCAGCAGCATGAGGCCGATGAGAATCGCGAAGATCGCGTATTTCACGGCTTCCCCTCCCCCGGCTCCGGGAGCATCCGCACAAGGGTCTGGAAGATGATGATCCCGGCCGAAACGGGCAGGACGAGGTAGGGGATGTCCATGGAAACGGACAGCGTCGGCGAGATGCGGGTCTTCACCACGGGCAGGATCCTGAGCGAGCTCAGGAGGATGGCCCCCATGAAGACGACGATTGCGCCGTTCACGGCGACGTCGAGGAGGCGCTGCGCCGGGCGCGGGATCCGGTCGTAGACGACATCGATCCCGATGTGGGCCCCGCGGTAGGTGGCCAGGGCCGCACCGAGAAAGGAGACCCAGACCAGCATGTAGCAGCCCAGCTCTTCCGCCCAGCTCAGGGCGTCGTTCATGACGTAGCGCCAGAAGACCCCCGCCGACGTGACGGCGGTCATCACGACGAGCAGGACCACGACGGCGCACCCCACCAGGCGGTCAAGCCCGCGGCTGAGGGTCTTGAGCAGGCGGATCATCACTTGACCTTCTGGATGTCGGCGATGATCTTCCTCCATTCGGGGTGCTTCTTGTACTCGTCCTCGTAGATGCTCTTGCTGGCTTTCTGGAAGAGGGTCCGGTCGACGCTGTTGACCTGCATCCCCTTCTCCCGGAGCTTCTTGAGGACGTCCGCCTCACCGTCGTTGTTCACCTTGCGCTCGTAGGCCGAGGCCTCGCGGGCCGAGTCGACCAGGATCTTCTGGGTCTTGGGGTCGAACTTCTTGAACAGCTCGTTGTTCATCATGATCACGTTGCCCGAGTAGGAATGGCCCGTGAGCGAGTAGTATTTCTGCACCTCGTAGATCTTGAACGCCCAGATGACCCAGGGAGGGTTCTCCTGCGCGTCGATGGTGCCCTGCTGTAGCGCCGTGTAGACTTCCCCCCAGCCCATGGGGATGGGGTTCGCGCCGAGGGCCTTGAAGGTGGCAATGTAAATGGGGCTCTGCATGACGCGGATCTTGATGCCGCTCAGGTCCTCGGGCTTGTGGATGGGGCGCTTGTTGTTGGAGACGTTGCGGAAGCCGCGCTCGCCGAAGGCGAGGCCCTTGATGCCGATTTTCGAGAGCGAATCGAGGAACCGCTGCCCGATGGGGCCGTCGAGCACCTTGTAGGCATGCTTTTCGTCCCGGAAGAGGAAGGGCATGTCCAGCACGCCGAACAGCGGGTCGAAGGTGGTGATGGGCCCGCAGGTGATGGTGGCCAGGCCGATGGTCCCCGTCTGGACCATGGTGATGAGGTCCTCCTCCTTGCCGCCGAGCTGCTTGTTGGGGAAGATCCGGATCTCCACTTCGCCATTGGTGCGCTTCTCCACCAGCTCCTTGAATTTCACGGACTGGATGTGGAAGATGTCTTCCTCGGTGCAGACGTGGGCCAGCTTGATCGTCGTCTTCGCCTGGACCGCAGCAGGCATCAGGGCGAGCACAAAGGCGCCGACAAACGCGAAGGTCATGATCCATCGATGGTTCCTCATCGGGCTACCCCCTCCTTGGGAAATGGTGTCGAGTGCTCTTTTGTCCTTAGTGAATCCGCGCGGCCCTTGTCAAGGAGAAACAGCGGATTCCGGGCGAGGCTGACGTGTGTCGCCGCCTTGCGGTGCGGCCGCCTCCCGGACAGCCCGGTCCCGGGACACCGGAAGCCGCCCCCGCGGCCTGCCGCGGATCTCCCGTGTTTTGACAGCGGCCTGCGCGTCCGCCGGCTTCGCACGCGGCGGCCGTCGGGTGGTGCACGATGCCGGCGGCGCCGCCGTTTCCCCATGGACGCGGCGCGTTCCATGACCGTCACGGGAAGCCCCGAACGTGCGTGCCAAAGACTTGTGCGATGGTAAGCGGGGGGATGGCCTGCGCAGCAGCGGCTGCCGGAAGGGACGGGGGGACGGGGAGCGGGTGTGCCGCCAGCCGGGCGGGGATCTCCGGCCCGGAGAGACCGGAGATCCCCGCTTCGGCCGGAGATTACAGCTTGAAGAGCAGATCGGCGTACGTGGGCACGGGCCACATGTCCCTGGGGACCAGCATCTCCATGGCATCGATGTCCGTCCGCAGGGCCTGCATCGCGCCGACGACCTCGTCCCGGTACATCTCAGCCTTCTTGACGCAGTCTTCGGTCTTCTTCGCTTCCGCCACGGCGGCCTCGAGCCGGCCGAGGGACTTGTAGGACGACGCCAGCAGGGCACCGAGTTTCTTCAGGAGATCCTCCTGGACGGAGGCACCGACCGATGCGGCCTTGAAGCTGGAGACCGAGTCGGCCAGGAACGTCGCATACTCGACGGCCGCGGGGATGAGCTGCTTCTTGGCCATGTCGATGGCCGCCAGGGCCTCGATGTTGATCTGCTTCGCGTAGGTCTCGATGTAGATCTCGTAGCGGGAATGCAGCTCCTTGCGGGACAGGACCCCGTATTTCTCGAAGAGGTTCTGCGCCTTGTCGGTGATCAGCGCCTTCAGCGCGTCCACGGAGTTCCGCACGTTGGGCAGGCCCCGCTTCTCCGCCTCCTGCAGCCACTCTTCGCTGTAGTTGTTGCCGTTGAAGAGGATCCGGCCGTGCTTCCTGTACGTTTCCTTGATGATCGCCGCAGCCTCGGCGTTCTTGTCCTTCGCGTTTTCGAGGCGGGTGGCGATCTCGTCGAGGGCCTCTGCGGCGATGGTGTTCAGGGCCACGTTCGGACCGGCGATGGACTGGGAGGACCCCACCATCCGGAATTCGAACTTGTTGCCCGTGAAGGCGAAGGGGGAGGTCCGGTTGCGGTCCGTGTTGTCCTTGGGGATCGCGGGCAGCGTGTCCACGCCGACCTTCAGGTACTGGGCGCCTTTCGTGGTGACCGGCTCGTCCTTCGAGAGCTTCTCCAGGACCGCCGTCAGCTCGTCGCCCAGGAAGATCGAGATGACGGCCGGGGGCGCCTCGTTGGCGCCGAGGCGGTGATCGTTTCCGGCGCAGGCGCAGGTCGCCCGGAGGATGTCGGCGTGGGTGTCGACGGCCTTGATCAGGGCGCTCAGGAACAGCAGGAACTGCTTGTTTTCGCCGGGCGTGTGGCCCGGGTCGAGCAGGTTGATCCCGTCATCGGTCGACAGGGACCAGTTGTTGTGCTTGCCGGAGCCGTTGATGCCGGCATAGGGCTTCTCGTGGAGCAGGCAGACCAGGTCGTGGCGCAGGGCGACCTTCTGCATGGTCTCCATGACGAGCTGGTTGTGGTCGGTTGCGATGTTCGTCGTCGAGAACAGGGGGGCCAGTTCGTACTGGGCGGGCGCGACCTCGTTGTGCTGGGTCTTGGCGGTGATGCCCATTTTCCACAGCTCCCGGTTGAGATCGTGCATGTACGCGGAGACCCTGTCCTTGATGAAGCCGAAATACTGGTCCTCCAGCTCCTGGCCCTTGGGGGCGGGTGCGCCGAAGATCGTCCGGCCCGTCAGCATCAGGTCGATCCGCTCCGTGTAGAATTTCCTGTCCACGAGGAAGTATTCCTGCTCGGGGCCGACGGTGGAGGAAACCCGGCTGGACGTCGTGTTGCCCAGGGCCCTGAGCACGCGCATGGCCTGCTTCGACACGGCTTTCATGGAGCGCAGCAGGGGCGTCTTCTTGTCCAGGGCTTCGCCGTTGTACGAGTAGAAGGCGGTCGGGATGGTGAGGGTCACGTTGCCGCTCGCATCCTCCTTGAGGAAGGCGGGGGAGGTGCAGTCCCAGGCCGTGTATCCCCTGGCCTCGAAGGTGCTGCGCAGGCCTCCGCTCGGGAACGACGACGCGTCCGGCTCGCCCTGGATCAGCTGCTTGCCGGAGAATTCGAGGTGCCCGCTGCCGTTGGTGCTCGGGGAGATGAACGAGTCGTGCTTTTCCGCGGTGATCCCGGTCAGCGGCTGAAACCAGTGCGTGTAGTGGGTCGCCCCTTTTTCAACGGCCCAGTCCTTCATGGCATTGGCGACGACTTCGGCAATCTCGGGCCGAAGCGGCATGTCCTTTTCGATGGACTCCTTCAGGGCCTTGTACGCGTCCCGGGGGAGCCGCTCCTTCATGACCTTGTCGCTGAAAACGTTCGAACCAAACACTGCCGTGATCTCCATGTTTCTCTCCTTCTATCGTGATTTGTTTTCTCCACGTGGTTCGGGGCTATGGCGTGGCATCGATGCCGTGGTGTTGCCGGGGAGGGCCCGCACGGGCCTGCCGCACAACCCGCATCAGGCAATAAGGGTGCCACGGGATGACATAAATGTAATTATGCAAAATCATTGAATGTAATGATTATGCGCGCAGGGAGGCGGGGTAAAATTGGATACATTTATGTGCAGATATTCGGACGAATAACAAAATTGATACACTCGGTCGCGGCCTCACCGCACCGGGGACCGCCTGCCGGGCCTTGCGTTCATGGGCGGCTCCGTCCGCCCAGGGCCGGCTGCTTCTGTGCCGACTCGCGCGGGGCGGCGCAAAATGATCTTGCCGAATCGAATGGTTCCGTGTAAAGAGGCGTCAGTCCCGTGCCAGGATCGTTCCGTCGGGCCGGGTGAAAGGAGGCGCATCCCATGTCGGGCGGCAAGGAAGGGAGCTGCATCTTCTGCGACATCGTGAGCGGCAAGGCCCCGGCGTACCGCGTCCACGAGACCGAGCACGCGCTGGTCATTCTCGACATCCACCCCTACACGAAGGGCCACTGCCTGGTGCTGACGAAGAAACACGTCCCCTGGTGGCACCAGCTCTCGGGGGAGGAGACGGCCGACCTCTTCCAGGCCGCCAACACCGTCGCCAACCGGATGATGAAGACCTACAAGCCGGACTTCGTCTTCCTGTACGCCCGAGGCAGGCGGATCCCCCACACGCACATCTTCCTGATCCCCACCTACGGCGGGGACGTCCTGGACCGCTTCTTCAACGCCCTGGAGAATTTCCAGGAGTCGCCCGCCCAGCTCGCGGCGCTGAGGGACCCCGCGCTCATGGCGCAGGCGGCACGGGAGCTGAATGAGGCCGAGTAGCCGCCCGGTCCGGCAGGACGCCCTTTCTTGACAGTTCCGGCGTGAACCCGTAAGATCGTCGGGCCGCGTCAAGCGAAAGCAGCGCCCATGACCGAACCGCCACGCAAAGCCAACGTCCGGGTCCTCTTCGCGCTGACCCTCGTTCACTTCACGGGCGACTTCTTCAACGCCTTCACGACGCCGCTGCTGCCCGTCTTTGCCGGCGCCTTCGCGCTGTCGCTCACCGAGGTCGGCATCATCAGCGGCCTGGGCCGTTTCCTGTCCTTTGTCGTCCAGCCCAACGTGGGGTACTTCGCCGACCGGCACCGCACGCGACTCTTCATCCTCGGCGGCATTCTCCTCTCGGTGACCGCCATCCCCCTCACGGGCGCGGCCCCGTCGTATGCCGTCCTTTTGTGCCTCACGGCCCTGGGTTCCATCGGGTCGGCCCTGTTTCACCCCTCCGTGGCGGGGATGGTCTACTCCTACGCGGGCACGCGCCCCGGGTTCGCCTACTCGGTCTTCAACATGGGCGGCACCTTCGCCTTTGCCGTCGGTCCCCTGTTCATCACGTGGTACGTGAGCGGCCTGGGACTCGGGGCGATGCCCTGGCTCATGGTCCCGGGGCTCGCGGTCCTCGCCTACCTGTTCCTCGCGGTGCCCGTGCCGGAGGGGGAGAAGATGGAGAGCGACACGTTCCTCGGCACCCTGCGGGAGGCCTTCGGGCATGTCTGGAAGTGGATCGCCCTGATCTGGCTCCTCATGGTCTTCCGCGCCTTCGTCGCCCACGTCTTCCGCACGTACCTGCCCGTGCTCTACGTCCAGGAGGGCTACAGCCTCGTCGCCGTGGGGGCCATGATCACGCTCTTCACGCTGGCCGGGACGGCAAGCGGGATGCTCTTCGGCTACCTCTCGGACCGGATCGGCTTCCGCGGGCTCTTCGCCGCGAGCTTCCTCCTGGCCTCGCCCTGCCTGCTGCTGCTCGTGTGGGCCGAGGGCCCCTGGGTCTACCCGCTCATCTTCCTGTCCGGGTTTTTCATCATGGCGACCCTCCCGCTGGGCGTCACCCTGGCGCAGACGCTCGCCCCCAAGGGCCGGTCGATGGTCTCGAGCCTCATGATGGGATTCGCCTTCGGCCTGGGGGGCACCATGACGCCCATCGCGGGGGCGTTTGCCGATGCCTTCTCCATCCGGCCGGTGCTCGCCGCCGTGGCCGTCATCCCGCTGGCGCTCCTCGTTTTCGTCTCGCGCCTTCCCGAACCGGGCAAAACGTGTTAAACACGGAACGAACCATCATTCCCCGGCTGCGGAGCTGCCCATGAACTATTCCCTGGTCGTCAACGGGTTCGGCAACGCCTTTCTGCAGGAGTTCGGCTGCCCCTGCCCGCGCTGTGCGCGCAGGGACCGCGTGGCGAACGTTTCCGTTTCCCTCGTCGGCCGTGACGGCGGGGGCCGCATCGGCTGGCACGCCCTCGTCGATGTGGGCCTGGGTGTGGTGGACAGCCTCCGCGAGACCTTCCGTGCCGACGAGGCGCGCGTGGACTGGCTGCTCTTCACGCACTGGCACCCGGACCACAGCCTCGAGCTCAACCGCCTCGGCGAGACGATGCGGCGCACGGCCCGGCGCCGGGGCGGGAAGTTCTCGAGGATCCCCGCGTGGTGCCGGGAAGGCACCGGCAGGTGGCTGGCGAAGAACTTCTCCTACGAGTGGTACCGCTGCCTCGACGGCCGGCCGTCGAAGGAAGCCGAACCGCCGGGGACGCTCCTCGACCCCATTGACCTCGGGACGGACGGCATCTCGATCACCCCCGTCTGCGTCTCCCACGCCGGCGCCGACATCAACCCGGAGAACTTCAAGGACCGGATGTACAACTGCGCCTGCTTCGTCGTGCAGACCGAAAGGGGGAAAACGGTGCTCCTCTGGGATCTCGACAGCAGCAACACCTGGATCACCAACCCCGAAACGGGGCCGCAGAGGGAGGCCGCGGAGCTCCTGACGGGGGCGGACCACCTCTTCCTGGACTGCTTTTCCTGGACCGTCGAGGAGCACGCGGGGTTCAGCACGGGGCACCTGTCCTTTGCCACGGCCCGTGAAGTCGCACGCGTGCTCCGGCCGAAGGAAACGCTGCTCGTCCACATGGGCGGCCACGAGGAGGGCGAGGGAAACCCCGGCTGGGGCTGGACGGACGAGATGTGGGGACGCGAGGCGCAGAGGCTGTGGGCGGAAGACGGCCTGCCCGGCACGGTGCGCGTCCCCGTCATGGGCGAGGCGTTCGACATCTAGACGTTGCGGGCGGCGGAGCCCCGGGGGAAAGGAGGGGTCATGAAGAGAATCGCTGTTGCCGCGGCATGGGTCGTCCTGGCGCTTCTTTTCTCGGCGGCGCCGGGGACAAAGGCCTTCGCCGGGGGTGATGACGGGCTGGGAATGCAGTCGGACCAAGCGACGGGGGGGCTGCGGGTCCTGGCCGTCGCCGTGCGGTTTCCGGATGCGAGGCCCTCGTTCGATCTGGACAACATCCGGAGACGGGCCGTCGGGGATCTCGACCGGTACGTGCGGGAGCAGTCCTACGGGAAGGCCTGGGTCAAGGCCGACTTCCGGGGCTGGGTGGACCTGCCCGATCCGCTGTCGTTGTACAAGGTGAGCCCGTATAACTTCCAGGTGGACCGCCGGCGGGTGCGGAAGCTCATCGAGGACGCCATGACGGGCGTGGAAGCGGACGTGGACTTCGGCCGGTATCAGCATATCCTCATCATCCCCGGCGTCCGCACCATGCCGGGGCAGGGATACGGGATGCTCTGCTACTGTGCCAACCCGGGGATGCTCACGGGGGTCAGGGGCAACCTGGCCTACGCAACGGTGCAGTCGAGGGGCGGCGCGGCGTTTCGCGGCGGCATCTTCGTAGGGTGCGAAAACGCGCACCTGGGCATGTTTGCCCACGATTTCTTCCACGCCCTGGGCGGCATCGATGCCGGGAAGCGGCGGGTCCCCTGACTGTACGATTTCGAGCGTCAGTCTGACGCTTCCGCAGGTCTTCCCTCCTTCGATCACAACGCGGTTTACATGGGGCCCTGGGACATCATGTCCCAGCATTTCGTGGAGCGGGGCAGCCCGCCTCCGGGGATCAGCTCCTTCACGAAGATCCGCCTCGGGTGGATCGCCAAGGAGCAGGTCCGCTTCGTGAAGCCGGGCGGGACGGCTGTGGCGTTCCTCTCGCCCCTGAGTGCAGGGGGAGAGACCCTGGCCGTCAAGATCCCCCTGGCCCGGGGCCATTACTACCTGATTGAGAACCGCCAGCCCGTGGGCTTCGACCGGGCCCTGCCCGACGCGGGGATCCTCGTGCTGAAGGTCAACCCCGACGCCGCCGAAGGCTACGGCACCGTGAAGGTCATGGACGCAAACCCTTCGGCCCCCCATTTCAGGCAGGCGACCTATCGGCTTGATGCCGCGGGCAGGGATCTCTTCAGGGACGGCGAAGTCGCCGTTGTGCCCCTGTGGGGGGACGGCGACAGGCTCGGGGTCCTCGTGACCGCGCCGGAGCGGGGCGCCGAAGCACTCGAGGCCGCGCGGGCCGTGGAAAGGCTGATGAGGGAACGGGGCCCCCGGGACCCGCGCACCGCAGAGGCGAAGGCCGCGTTCATGGCCTTCGATTTCAAGCGGTGCGCCGCGATCGCGGGCCGATAGTCTGCAAATCGTGCACAAGGAGAACGGCATGGACGAGCTGCTGAAGAAGATCAGGGAGATCACGGGTGCCGGCGACGAGGCGGCCCGGAAGGTCATCGACGAGGTCGTCGCCTTTGCCAAGTCGAAGGTCCCCGGGCCCTTCCAGCATTTCGTGGACCAGATCTTCGAGCGGGACGAGTAAGACCGCGTCTCGGTTATGGGGCAAGAAAAATTTTCTTCAAAAGAGCCCCTGACCCCTGCCGGATGAGGTTTTCTTCAGGCTGGTCAAAAAGGTTCAGATGCAAGGCGCCTGACAGGCCGAGGAGCGAGGCGTACTTGAGCGTACGTTGAGCGACGAGGTCGGAGGGCAACGCAGCAGATGAATCTTTTTCACCTGCCTGTTAATCCATGGCGCTGCCCCAGGGATTCACCCACGGGTTGGCCGCGCAGGCCAGACAGAAGACCTTCGTGGGGATGGAGCCGCAGCCCTGCTGCCACATATCGAACCGGCGGCAGGCCCGGCACAGGGGCTTGTCGCAGCCGTCGCAGTAGATGATCGAGGGCACCTTCCCGCAGACTCCGCAGATTTCCTTTCCGTCTGTGATGCGCATGTCCTTGCTCCCGGCGGCGGAAATTCCGAATCCCGCTGCTGACAGGCTAGCGGCAGGCGGCCCCCCTGTCAAGCCGGGGCCTTCTCAGAAGCGGTGACGAAGGGCGAAGTGGAAGACCACGTCGGGGGCGGTCTTGACGGCCAGGTCCTCCGCCACGCCGATGTCCAGCGCGGTGCGCTCCGAGACGTGCAGCGTGCCGCCCAGGACGGCCTGCACGGAGGCCGAACCCAGCTCGGCGAGATCGCTGTCCCGGTAAAACGCCGTGTGCCCGTCCAGCTGGACCTTCAGGGTGAGCCACGCAAGCGGCTGCCAGCCCGCCCCGAGGCTTCCGAGGGCAACGGCGTTTTTCTGCTGATCGGGCAGAACATCGCCGTCCGTCATCCCCATGACCCCGGCACCGCCGAAGAGTCCCCAGTGACCGCCGCCCGCCTTCCACCCCCGGCTTGCCGCGAGCCAGAGCGCGAGGTCGGTGCTGCCGCTGCCGTGCAGGTCGCCGCTGTTGCCGGTGGGGAGCTTCAGGCTCGCGCGCAGGGCCAGGGCCCGCGGGTTTTCGCCCCCGTCGGCGATCAGCTGCACCCCGCCCCCGAGGCGGACGTCCCCGATGCCGGAACCCGAGCGGCCGACGTAAACCCGGTTGACCCCGTTGCGTTGATACTGAAAAAGGATGCGGCCCCCGGGCGCCTTGTCGCGGCCGCCCTGCGGAAAGCCGAAGGTCCGATGGTAGGACTCGATGAACCCGTCCAGGAAGCCCCCGCCCTGGCGGATCCAGGGCAGTTCGAACCCGATTTCCGTGCGGGCCCCGATTCCCATGCGGCCCGCCAGGCTCAGGCGGACCGTCTCGCCGTCGAGGACGAGCTGTTCGCGGCGGGCGCTCACGTCGATGAAGTGATTGGCCAGATCGAGGGCGAGGGCCAGCTCCCGTTGCCCCTCCGGCAGGACCCGCGCATCGCCGGCGGCGGGCAGGCCGAAGATCTGCACGAGAGGGCTGCGGTTCGAGACGTGAAACGGCGCCATGTCGGCGGGCATGCCGGTCGACGGTGCGAAAAGCAGCCCCAGCAGGGCCGCCGTGAGGATTGCGGGCAGGCGCTTCATGACGTGGAAACGTAGCACTGCCGCGGAGAAAATGGTACAAAAAACGTCAAATCGGGAAAGGAGGGGTCAATCCATGCAGAAGATCTCCGTCGGCACGAACGTGTTCCTCTACCCCATGCCCGTCGTGCTCGTGGGAACGGATGTGGGCGGCAGGGCGAATTTCATGGCCGTGGGGTGGGTGAGCCGCGTCAATGCGGCGCCGCCCATGCTGGCCGTCGGCATTTTTAACAAGCACTACACCAACGAGGGCATCCGGGAGAACGGGACCTTCAGCGTCTGCGTCCCCGACAGGCGCCTCGTCGGGAAGACCGACTACTGCGGGCTCGTCTCGGGCCGCAGGGTCGACAAGTCGAAGGTCTTCGACGTGTTCTACAGCGAGACGAAGACGGCCCCCATGATCCGGGAGTGTCCCCTGAACCTCGAGTGCCGGCTCGTGCAGACGGTGGCGCTGCCCACCAACAACCTCTACATCGGCGAGATCGTCGCCTCCTTCGCCGACGAGCGCTGCCTCTCGGAGGGCAAGCTCGACGTCAGGAAGCTCGACCCCCTCCTTCTCACCATGCCCGACAACCGCTACTGGACGGTGGGGGAGTTCGCGGGCCGGGCATGGGAGGCCGGGAAGGCCGTCGGTGACTAGCCGGCCCGGGGGCGCCGTGCGTCATCGCAAAGGGCTTTATCAAGCAAGGCCTTTTGTGGTAAGCTTGCAGCCGTTTTACGTCCGGGGGCGAAGCGCTTCCGACCGACATGCCGCTCCGGAAGAGGGAAACGAACCATGACGCCAGAACCAATGGCCGGGAATGAAGCCGGCCGTCACCCGGTCCGGTGGCTGACGGACCCCTTTGCGGCCCTGGGCCGCAAGGCGATCAGCTGGGTCAACAACCTCGGCGCCTCGACCATCTTCGTCTCCCTGGCCGTCGTGAAGATCTTCCGGCCCCGGCAGCTCATGAAGATTCTCGAGCAGCTGTGGCTGATCGGCGCGGGCTCCGTCCCGATCATCATGCTCGTCGGGCTCTTCACGGGCATGGTCCTGGGCCTGCAGTCCTACCACGCGCTGGTCAAGTTCGGCTCCCAGGGCGCCCTCGGCACCCTGGTGGCCCTGTCTCTCATCCGGGAGCTGGGCCCGGTGCTCACGGCCATCATGATCACGGCCCGGGCGGGGTCGGCCATCACGGCCGAGATCGGCAGCCAGCGGATCTCGGAGCAGATCGACGCCCTGGGGACGATGCGCATCGACCCGCTGCGGTACCTGATCAGCCCGCGGGTCGCGGCCTCGATCATCAGCTTCCCCCTGCTCACGGCCATCTTCGACGTCGTCGGGATCATCGGCGGGTACATCTCGGGGGTGATGCTGCTGGGCGTCAACGCCGGCACCTACCTGTACCGCATCGAGGCGAGCGTGGACCTCAAGGACGTCACCGACGGCTTCGTCAAGGCCATCGTGTTCGCCGTCATCGTCACGACCGTGTGCTGCTACCAGGGATACTTCGCGCACATGCGCACGGACAGCTACGGCGCCCGGGCCATCGGCCGGGCCACGACCGCGGCGGTCGTGATCTCCTGCGTGCTGATCCTGATTGCCGACTACGTGGTGACGTCGCTGCTGATCTAGAAAACCCCCCTGCGTCCCCCTTTTGCAAAGGGGCAGGGCAGGGGGATGTGAAAGAGGAAAACCAGGTTGGGCATGGCGACCCCGCTGATCGAATTCAAGGACGTCTCGAAGCGCTTCAACGACAAGACGGTGCTCGAGCGCGTCAACCTGCAGATCTACGAGGGGGAGGTCACGACGATCATCGGGCTGAGCGGCACGGGCAAGACCGTTCTGCTCAAGCACATCATCGGGCTGCTCAAGCCCGACGAGGGGACGATCCTGTTCCGGGGAACCCCCCTGGAGAAGATCCGCAGGCGCGATTTGCCCATGAGCTACATGTTCCAGGGCAACGCGCTGTTCGACTCCATGACGGTCTACGAGAACGTGGCCCTGCCCTTGGAGGAGACGACGAACCTGGGCCGCGCCGAGATCCGGCGGAGGGTGATGGCCCGGCTCGAGCAGATGGAGCTCGCCGACGCGGTCGACAAGTACCCCTCGGAGATCTCCGGGGGCATGCAGAAGCGCGTGGCCCTGGCGAGGGCCCTGGTGACGGACCCCCAGATCGTGCTCTTCGACGAGCCGACCACCGGCCAGGACCCCGTCCGCAAGAACGCGATCCTGGGCATGATCGCCCAGTACCAGCGCACCTTGGGATTCACGGCCGTCCTGGTGAGCCACGAGATCCCGGACGTGTACTTCATCTCGAACCGGATCCTCGCCCTCTACGGAAAGCGGATCGTGTTCCAGGGGACGCCGGAGGAGTTCGAGGAATTCGAGCACCCCTTCAAGGAGGAGGTGGTGCACAGCCTCGAGGGGCTGCAGAAGGAGCTCACGGGCCTGCACTCCCGGCGGCAGTTCAAGCTCCGCTACCAGGGGCAGCTGCGCGGGGGCGCCCTCGGGGATGCCTACGCGGTGGCCGTGTTCACGCTGGAGGGGCTCGACAACGTGGCGGCGCACCTGGGCCACGATGCATCGCAGGAGGCCCTCCGGAGCCTCGGCGTGTTCCTGGGCAGGCATTTCGCGGCGATCGGCGGCTTCTCCACCCGCCACAGCATCAACGAGTACGTCACCGTGCTGCCCTCGACGGACCGGGCGGAGGCGGAGGGGATCGTGGCGGAGTACGTGCACGACCTGCAGGCCCAGGAGCAGGCGATCCTGGACATCTGGGCCGCGGCGCAGAAACGTTCGAAGTCCGACACGTGCGTGGAGCTGACCCTGCTTGCCGGCCTGGCCCAGGGCCGGCCCGACGAGGACCTCGACTCCGTGATATCCCGGGCAAGGCAGGCCCAGCAGGTCGTGTCCCGCATTCGATGCATCAACGAGGGGGATGGGAAATGAAAAAGTATGCCATGGAGACCACCGTGGGCATTTTCGTTGCAATAGGGCTGCTCTGCGTCGGCTACCTGACGGTGAAGCTCGGCAACGTCGCCTTCTTCGAGGGTGACCAGTACCGCATCTCGGCTCGCTTCACCTCGGTTTCGGGCCTCCGGGTCGGCGGCCCGGTCACCATGTTCGGCATCGAGATCGGGCGGGTGGACCGGCTCGCCATGGACCAGAAGAGCCAGCAGGCCATTGTGGAGATGCTCATCCGGAAGGACGTCCAGATTTTCGAAGACGCCATCGCGTCGATCCGGACGGAGGGGCTCATCGGTGACAAGTACGTCAGCATCGACCCCGGCGGACTGGGCGAGCCCCTCAAGCCGGGCGACTGGATCATCCAGACCCAGTCGGCCGTGGATGTGGCCGACCTGATCAGCAAGTATGCCTTTGGAGACGTGAAGAAGGAGGAACCGGCGAAGCCATGACGAAAACGAAGACGATGGGAATCTGCGCGGCCGCGCTGAGCCTGATCCTGCTGACGGCCGGCACGGTGCCGGCGCAGGCCGCGACGGCCATGGAGATGCTGCGCACCGAGGTCACGCAGGTGATCGACGTGCTCCGCGACAAGACGCTCAAGGAGGACGTGAAGCGGGAGAAGCTGCGGGTCATCTACAACCGGATGTTCAACCAGGAAGAGCTGTCGCGCTGGTCCCTCGGGCGCCACTGGAACTCCCTGACCGAGGCGCAGCGCAAGGAGTTCTCGCCCCTGTTCCAGCAGGTCCTGGAGAACACCTACGCCGACCGGATCCTCGCCTACGACAACGAGAAGGTCCTGTTCGACCGGGAACTCCCGATCGCCCAGAGACGGGTCGAGGTCCAGACGCGGGTGGTCGCGAAGTCGAGGGAAATCCCCGTGAACTACCGGCTCGTGCAGGAGAAGGACGGCCGGTGGAGGGTCTACGACGTCGTCGTCGAGAACGTGAGCCTCGTGATGAACTACCGCTCCCAGTTCAACGAAATCCTGGCCAAGAACACGCCGGCCGATCTCATCGAGATCCTGCGCAAGAGAGCCAAAGAGCAGAAATCCTGAGCCATGAGGCGCATCCCGCTCGTCCTCGCACTGGTGGTCATCATCGCCTCGGGCTGTGCCCACGGGCCGCAGCCTGCCCCCGACACGCTTGCCGCGGGGCTGGCGTCAGGCGCCCCGGCACCGGCCGCCCCGGGGTCGGCCCCCGAAGAGGTCCGCCCGGTCTCCGACGGGGCGGGCGCGGCGCCGCCGCAGGCCGAACCGGCCGAGGCGGCCGAGGGGGAAGAGGACGACTTCGACTACGAGGCGGAGCCCCCGTCCACGGCCGCCGTCACGATCGCGGACCCGCTGGAGCCCTTCAACCGGGCGATGTTCACCTTCAACGACCGCCTGTACTTCTGGGTCCTGAAGCCGGTGGCGGAAGGGTACAGCGCCGTCGTGCCCGAGCCCGCGCGGGTGAGCGTGGGCAATTTCTTCTCAAACCTGCGGTCGCCCATCCGCTTCGTCAACTGCCTGCTGCAGGCCCACTTCATCGGCGCGGCCACGGAGCTGTTCCGCTTCATGATCAACAGCACGATCGGTCTGGCGGGCCTCTTTGACCCGGCCGGCAGCGAGGAGGTCGGCCTCCTGAGGCAGGACGAGGACTTCGGCCAGACCCTCGGCGTCTACGGCATCGGCCACGGATTCTACCTCGTCTGGCCGTTCCTGGGCCCCTCGAGCCCCCGGGACACCGTGGGGATGGTGGGGGATTTCTTCGCCTACCCGGTGTCCTACCTCGATCCCTGGTACGTCTGGACGGCCGTCCGCGGGTACCAGGCGATCAACGACACCTCGCTCACGATCGGCGACTACGAGGCGATCAAGGGAGCGGCCCTGGACCCCTACGTCGCGGTGCGCAACGCCTACATCCAGTACCGCCACATGAAGGTCCAGGAACGGGGGACGATCGGCACGACCGAACCGGACATCCCCGGCGCGGGCAGCCCGGCGCGCCGGGTGAGGCCCTGACCCGCCTCGCCCGCGGCCCGGTTCCCCTCTGACCGTGTGCTTGCCCGCCCGCTCAAGGGCTCTCGCAGGCCCTGCCCCTGAGGCTGAAGAAGAACCTGAGCCCCCTCTTGACCGTGTCGGAGAAGAGCTTGGTGGCCATGAAGTTGCCGGCCACCCGCTTGTTGATCTCGCCCAGGGTCGGGTAGGGGTGGACCGAGGCGGCCAGGGTGGCGAGCGAGACGCCGCCGTTGAGGGCCGCCACCCACTCGCTGATGAGGTTCCCGGCCGAGGGGCCGAGAATCTGGATTCCGATGGGTTTCTCCTTCTCGTCGAGCAGCAGCTTGATTTTCCCCTCCTGCTCCCCCTCGGCGAGGCTGCGGTCGTTGTCCCGGAAGTTCTCCGTCCACAGGGAGTACTTGATGCCGGCCTCCCGGGCGGTCTTTTCGTTCATGCCGATGGAGGCCAGCTCGGGGTCCGTGTAGGTGCACCAGGGGATGTAGGTGTAGTCCGCCTTTCTCGGCAGGCGGAAGATGGCGTTGGTGATGACGATCCCCCCCTCGTAGCCCGCGGCGTGGGTGAACGGGTAGGCGCCCGTCACATCGCCCGCCCCGTAGATGTGGCTGTGGGCCGTCGTCCGGAGCCTGCTGTCGAGCCTGAGGCCCCTGCCGTCGAATTCGACGCCGATCGCCTCGAGGCCGAGCCCTTCCAGGTTGGCCTTCCGCCCCAGGGCGACGAGGACGGCCTCGGCCCGCAGGCGCTCCGTCTGCCCGCCCGTCCGGATCACGACCTCCCTCTCATCGCCGAGGTCGCGGACCTCCAGGATCGAGGCGCCGAGGCGGAACCGGACGCCCTCCGCTTCCATGACCTGCATGACCGTCTCGGCCATGTCCCTGTCCTCTCGGGTGAGGATCTGAGGGGCCGCATCGACGATGTCGATGTCCGTCCCCAGGCGGCGGAAGGCCTGTCCCATCTCGACGCCGACGGGGCCTGCGCCGAGGACGATCATGGACCGTGGAAGCCTGTCGAGATAGAAGATTTCCCGGTTGGTGAGGACGGGCGTCCTGTCGAGCCCGGGGATGGGTGCGGATGCCGCCGAGGATCCCGTGGCGATCACCCAGTGCTTCGCCGAATGGACTTGCCCGTTGAGGCGGATGGTGTGCTCGTCGACGAAGCGCGCCTCCCCGAATGCAACCCTCGCGCCCAGCGCGCAGAACCGTTCCTCGGAGTCGTGCCTCTGGATCGCGGCGATGACCGACCGGATCCGCCGGGTGACGTCCCTGAAATCGACGGGGGGCAGGTCAACGGCGGGAAGCCCGTACCGGGCCGCATGGCGCATGAGGTGGCGGACGTGGGCCGTCCGGATGAGGGTCTTGCTCGGGACGCAACCGTAGTGGAGGCAGTCGCCGCCGAGCGCGTTCTCCTTTTCGATGAGCAGGGTCTTTGCGCCGAAGCGCGCCGCCCCGGCCGCCACGGTCAGGCCGCCCGACCCCCCGCCGATCACGCCGATGTCGAAATCATACCGGGACATGCCGTCATCCCCTTGCCCCGTGTCCGGGGCCGCGCGTGAAGGCGGGCTTGCGGCGAATCCGCAGCGCGCCCCCTCGGTTCCGCATCCCGTCCGTCTTTCTTACGGATCTCTATCACAATCTCGCGGATGAAAGAAGAGAATGAAGAGCCCCGATGGCGCCGGAGATGGGAAAGTCGCGCATCGAGGGAAAAAGAAAGGTGCTTCGGCCTGGACCGGCAACCGATTGACGCTGGTGCCTATTCCGCTGATTCCGCCATGCGATTCCGAGCGAAGCCGCCACCTTGTTCCGGGTGAAGCCGCCATCTGCTCGGAGCGAAGCGACGCTGGTGTTTGGTGTTTCTCATAACGAGCCGGTTTGGTCAAGCCTGCTTCTATTTTCGCATGGAAGCTCCTTTCAGTTCGATTCGGTGTGCATTGTGTACGAGCCGGTCGAGGATGGCGTCGGCCAGCGTGGGATCGCCCACGTTGTCGTGCCAGAGCTCGAGGGGAAGCTGGCTGGTGACGATGGTGGAGGCGCCGCCATGGCGGTCCTCGAGGATCTCCAGGAGATCCCGACGATCGCTGTCGCTCATGGGAGCAAGCCCCAGGTCATCGACGAGCAGGACATGGACCTTGGCGATCCGGGCAAGGAGCTTGCCGTAGCTGCCGTCGGCGCGGGCCAGGGCGAGTTGCTGGAAGAGCCTCGGGCAGCGGATGTAGAGGGCGCGGTAGCCTTCGCGGCAGGCCTTGTGGGCCAGGGCGCAGGCGATGAAGGTCTTGCCCACGCCCGTGGGGCCGGTGACCAGGACGTTTCGGTGATGGCGGACCCAGTCGCAGGAGGCCAGCCCCATGAGCACGGCGCGGTCGATGCCGCGCGGCGTCCGGAAGTCGATGTCCTCGATGCAGGCCGGCAGCTTGAGCCTGGCGGCACGGAGGTATCGCTGCATCCGGGCGTTTTCCTTCCAGTCCCACTGGCGATCGACGAGCAGGCCGAAGCGCTCGGCGAAGCTCAGGGGATCGCAGGCGGGGCTCTGGAGCTGCTCCCGGAAGGCATCGGCCATGCCGTGGAGTTTCAGGGCGTGGAGTTTGTCGAGGGTCTGGTTGTGGAGCATGCGCCGTCCTTTCAGTTGTAGTATTGCTTTCCGCGGATGTTGGGGTGGATGACGGCCGGCGGCGACGGCGGCGTTTCAGGGATCGCCTGACGATCCAGCCCGGTCTTCAGGATGCTCTCGACACTGCGATAACTCAGGGCGCGGCAGGCAAGGGCACGGGCGCAGGCCGCCTCGAGCCGCTCGGGCGAGTATCGTTTTCCCAGCCTCAGGATGCCCAGGCAGCTGCGGAAGCCCTGCTCGGGGTGCCGGCGGGACTCCAGGACGGCCGTGACGAGCGCCTCGGTCATCGGCCCGGTCCGGGCGGCCCAGGTCATGATCCGTGAAGGCGACCACTCGAGATATCGCCGATGGGCCTCGGGCATGTGCGAAGGCTCGGTGGTGTGGGCGCCCCGCGCGGCGTTTCGCGGGTGCGAGGCCACGCGGCGGCCCTTGAAGAGGACCTCCACGGTGTTGGCCGTGATCCGGAGCTCCACCGGCTCTTTGACCAGTTGATAGGGCACGCTGTAGTAGTGGCGCTCGAACTCGACGTGGTAATCGATGTTGACCCGGGCCTTCTTCCATTCGGCGTACTCGTAGGGCGCCTGCGGCAGGGGCTTGAGGGCGGGACGGTCGAGGTCCTCGAAGAGGCTTCGGCGGGTGCCTTCGAGCTTCTGGAAGGGCTTCTCGTTGAGCGCGGCGAGCTTTTCGGCGATGGCGGCATTGAGCTCATGGAGGCTGAAGAAGCGGCGATGGCGAAGCGGGGCCACGATCCAGCGCTCCACCATCTGGACGGCTTCTTCCACCTTGGCCTTGTCCCGGGGGTTTCCGGCCCGGGCGGGGATGATGACCGTGCCGTAGTGCCTGGCCATGTCGCGGTAGGTGGGGTTGAGGTCGGGCTCGTAGCGGCAGGGCTTCGTGACGGCCGACTTGAGATTGTCGGGCACGGTGATCTCGGCCACGCCGCCGAAGAAGGCGAAGGCGTACCTGTGCGCCTCGATCCAGTCCGGCAGGCTCTGGCTCATCGAGGCCCGGCAGAAGGTGTAGTTGCTGGCCCCCAGGACGGCCACGAAGAGCTCGGCCGGGCTCTCCTGCCCCGTTTGCGGGTCGACGATCGACATCGTCAGGCCCGCGTAGTCCACGAGGAGCTTCTCCCCGGCCCGGTAGCTCTGGCGAAGGCAGACGTCCAGATGGCCCGCCCACTGGTGATACAGCAAACAGAACTGGCTGTACTGGTAGCCCTCGGGATGGTCCGCCTTGTACTCCAGCCACAACAGCCTCAGGGTGACGCCCTTGCGGCTCAGCTCCCGGTGGATCTGCTCCATGTCGGGAAGGGGGCGTGTCGCCGAAGCAACCGGCGGTTGCGGGGGGAACAGCAGCCGATCAAGCGCCGCATCGTCCAGCTCCGGCGACAGGGGCCAGGTGAGGCCCGCCAAAGCGGCTCGCTCCAGATACTCCCGGACGGTGCTGCGGGCGATCCGGCAGCTCGCGGCGATTTGCTGATTGGGCAGGTGCTCCTGCCGTTTGAGTCTCAGGACTTCTCGAATGGTGCGCATGGACAACCTCTCTGCCGGCATCGACGCCTCCTCGGGGTTTTTGCGGGAGGATGTACCGGCTTTACGGAGATTTATCCAGCGTCACAGCGCTCCGGACAGGGGGTGGCGGAATCGACCGGAATCGGGTGGCGGCTTCCGTCGGAATGGGGTGGCGGAATCAATCGGAATCAGGTGGCGGATTGCGTCGGAATACGCACTGGGCCTCCTGCGCCTCCAGGGCCTCCGTTTCATTGGGATTGTCGGTCCACTTTAATTCCCTTGTTCAAGTCCCACGCTGAGCTCGCCGGGGTCGAGGATCTGTCACCGGAGAAGCGGAGCACCCTGGAGAAGATAGACGCCGGGATCCGGGCGTCGATGAATGGACAGGCTCCGGCAAAGGTCAAATGCCAAGATTAACTTCGGGACCAGGACGAGGAAAAACAGAAAGAGGTGCTCGGCAGAACGAGGTGGGATCTTTGGAAGAAGGGGTCAATCGGGATGGCGGACATGGTGCACCAGAGCGGCAGGCCGCTGACCATCGAGGAATTGAGGCACAAGATTGCAAGAGGGTGATGGACCTTGACACTACATATTGTGTTTGGGGTGAAAATCGGGCTCTGCATAATTTTTCTGAGAGAGCAAAAATCGAGGCAAACCATTGATAGGAATAAAGAAAACAGAAAAGCGGCGAAGTTTACCGAACACACGTTATCTAACATTGGAAAAAACCACGATGCAAATTTGTGCTAACTGGAGTGCCCCCCTCCGGTTAGACAGCTGCGGTTAGGGTAACCGGACAGGACTTGGCGTTGTTGAACATTTCCTCGAAATCCACAGGCGGCACATACCCGAGCGAGGAGTGCAGCCGCTTGCGATTATAAACGTCCTCGATGAACGTGGGAAGACGATTCTGGACATCGGCCATCGTCCGGTACTCCCAGAGGTAGACCTCCTCGGCCTTCAGGGTCTTGATGAAGCTCTCGGCTGCCGCATTGTCGTAGGGGTTGCCTCTTCGGGCCATGCTGATCCGGAAGCCGTTGGCAAGCAACTCCTCCACGTAGTCTCGGGAGGCATACTGGACCCCGCGATCCGAGTGGTGGACGACCCCTGCCGGGGGTCTGCGACGCGTCAGGGCCATCCGGAGGGCCTCCAGGCACAGAGCCGTGTCGATATTGCGCGAGAGCGCATAGCCCACGACCCTGCGGGCAAAGAGATCCAGGATGACCGCCAGATACACAAAGCCGCTCAGGATGGCAATGTAGGTGATGTCGGCCACCCAGAGCTGGTTGGGACCCGTGACCAGCAGGTTCTGCGCGAGGTTGGGATAGACCCGATGGGCATGCTCGCTGTTGGTGGTGCGGACCCAGCGGCGCCTGGGCTTGCGCGTCAATCCCTGCTCGCGCATGACGCGAAGCACCTTCTTGTGGTTGTCCCGGAACCCTCGACGATGCATCTCCTTGGTCACCCGGCGATACCCGTAGCCGGGGAACTCCCCGATCACGGCCTCGATGCGGGCGATGAGCGCTTTCTCCCCGTCGGGTTGGCTCTTTGACTGATGGTAGTACGTGCTGCGGGGCAGGTTCATCAGCTCGCACCCCCTTTCGATGCTTTCGACGAGGCCACGATGCTCAGCGATGAACCGCCGCTTCTCTTCGACGGTGCGAGGCTTCGCTGCACGGCTTTTTTTAAAAACTCGTTCTCCAGGGTGAGCCGGCCCACCAGCTGCTCGAGCTGACGGACGCGCTCCTCCAGGGCCGCTTCGTGACTGGGAGGATTGTCAAAGCGCCCCTTGGTGTACTGATCCTTCCAGTGATACAGCAGCCCCGACGAGATCTCGTGACGGCGCATCAGCTGCGCCGCCGTGCTGACCCCGCTCAGGTACTCTTCGATCACCTGACGCTTGAAACTCGTTGCTGAAGGTTCTGCGTGGCTTCATGGCAAGATCCTTTCTCCCCCTCGTGGGGATCGGGGGTCCTGCCCGGTACTCTAACACATTTTGTCCAACTCAAGGGGTGCAGTCCAGGAACAGTCCCTTTCACTTGCACAGACCCTGTTACTTACCCTTATCCCGGTTCTTACCCCAATCCCATCCCAGACTCTTACCCCATCCCCAACTATCCCATGGGGAGAATGAAGCGGGAAAAGGATTTGCGGGCGCGGCTTGTCAAAAGTGCTTCAACGATCTTGACGGATTTCAAACATGAGAGTTATCCGTCAACGCTCCCTGGCAGGAGGCCCCTCCAATGACTTCCTGCCGGGGAGATTCCCAGATGCACAAGGCTCCTTTTTTATGTTTCCGGTTGTTGCGTTACAAGGGGGTCGCGCTACGAAATGGACTCTTTTTTTGTATTGCAGTGTCAACCTTTTTTGTCTCGTTTTGGGTAAGCAGCGGGTGATGCATTTATACATAACTTATTGAGATAACTCAATAATTAAATTTATCTTTGGTGCTTGATATGGATATTAGATTGTTACGGCTATTCACCATTTCGACAATGAGGACAATCGCAGAAATACTTTTGAATTCTTGATCCATTTGTTTGTGTTTTTGTTGATGGGTTTGATGGGTCGTTATGCTCTTTTTGTTTTTCGGCTCATTAGGGGCGATTATGACATATTCCTATGCCGGTGGTCCCTCCCTGGGTACCCCTATAAGGCACTGGCAATGGGAGGGTCCTTTTGTGAAATGTATATTAGCAAAGCAAATTGTCATATCGGGGGTAGGGGTAGATAATGGCCCTTGTCTCCCCATAGGAACTGGTGGGCATATTCAATGGCTTATGCTCTCAATCCAATACAGGCGACCTTCTTGCGTTATGTATGCATCATATTTTTGCTCTAAAGACTTTTCACCGAAATAGAACCAAGGAGGGTCATATTTTATTTTGATTTTAATTGTACCCATTAGAACCTTGGGTTTCATAATGAGAATACTGCTATTATTAAAGAAGCACTGGACTCTACCCTTCGAGAGAATTTTCGGAATTAAGGGGGTGTCCAGAAATATCGAATTAAATAGTATAATTTTTCCACCTTGTTCGTTTTCTGCTTCAAAGTGCGTCGCCTCAAAGGCCACCCTGACGTTTGTTATTGCATATTGATTCGGATTTTGGATCTCGAATGGTATAGAGAATGGATTTGATGGGTCCATCTGACTACCAGGAATAACAGCGATCGATGGGAAAAAAGAAAAATACAACCCTACTATGGTTAGGATGGGTCCAAAGAATCCCCATACCCTATTCCAAGTGGGGTAAAAACCAGTTAAAAAAAGTTGTTTTTCTGGGAGCTGTTTCTGGCTTGATTTTTGGGATTTTATCTTGGGCGTGTGTGTTTGTGATTGCCTATTTTTACCGCGTCTATTTTTTGTCATGATGGGAACACCTTATGTACCTAATATGTGCTCTTTGACAATAGACTAAGGTAATCACAACCGACCTACTCACAGGTGATTCTGGTTAGGTGCCCCTGCTATTTTCTTTTGCAGAGCACGTTGAAGATTTTTTCTTCCGTCGAATCAGGTCTAATATTATCCCATCTAATAGTGGGATATACAGTAACATAACCGGGCCGGTCTTCCTGTTCCGTTGTTACGTCCCTATAACGTTTTCTGGAACAATCCATTTCAAAATATTCCATATAGGCGTTCTTTGACACTTCATCATTGCTGGGTAGAGATGAGCCATGTGGAACTGATTTAAGAGCACGCCAATATCTTACTTTGTTACCGATCCGTTTTGCGCCCTTCAAATCGATAAAATGATAATTGTCGAATTTGGTAGGGTCACGGGTTATATAAACGTCCACTAACTTCCATTCAGCACTAAATGCAATGGAGGAATAAACCAAGAGGAGAACGCACAAAGAAAAGAAGATCGCAATACGCAAAATCATGCCCTTGCTCCGTCATGTAAAAAACTGGGCGATTTTATGGTGATTCTTTTGATGTCTTTTGGTATTTCCTGAGCAATTCTTGGATGGCTTCTTCTAAAAGGGAGTTGATAGGCTTTTCCTGGTGGACGCTGAGAATCTTCAGCTTCTTGAGAAGGTCTTTGTTGATGCGGGTGGCGAACATCTTCTTTTCTTCCATAGATAACTCCATTAACAAAGCGGCGGGGTAGAATCAATATAAAAATTGACATAGCAATATCTAACATGATAGATATAAATATAGCAATCATTCCATCAGAAAGGAGGACTGAAAATGGCTTGCATAGCCAAACGGCGAGGCCGGTATGTCATAGACTGCTATGACCAACACGGGAAGCGTTACCGGAAGACACTGAAGGCGGGGACAACCAAGAGTGTGGCGAGGAAGGAGCTGCGGGAGATCGAAGACAGGATTGCCCGCCGGTCATTCATGCATGACAAGAAAACCCCCGCCTTTTCTAAAGTGGCAGAAGATTGGCTTGAATACAAGAAGCCTCAAATAAGGATCACGACCTGGAACATGTACAGGGGGCTTTTCAAACTGCATTTCCATGACCTGATGAATTTACGCATTAGCACCATATCTGTGGCGACCATCGAGAAGTTCATCACCAAGCGACAAGCAGAGGGGATGAACCTCAACACATTGAGGCGAATCATCTGCACTCTAAACCAGATCATGGCCTATGCGGTCAGGCACAGATTCATTGAGAGCAACCCTGTCAGAGATGCCGAAAGGCCCAAGAAGCAAAACGGACAGGCATGCGGGGGAGTCAATTTCATATCCCTTTCTCCCGAACAAATCCGGTCCTTTGTGGATGCAGAAGAAGACCCCAAATATCGTGTCCTGCTGCTATTAGCGGTTATGACCGGTGCGAGGCAGGGCGAAATAATAGGCCTGAAATGGGATGATGTAGACTTTGACAGGCAGGAATTGCATATCCGCAGAACTTATAAGGCAGTCCATAATAGAAAAAGCATTTCGTTCGTTGATTGCATCTTCAGCCATGCTGAGTCTCTGATACTGGCGTTGCCCTCTACGCGACAGATGTCCATATAATTATGGACTGACTAATATCATCACGGGCATTTCTTTTTGCCCAAGACAAAAGGATCAATCCGCATAATCGATCTGCCCCCAAATGTCATACGGGAACTGAGGAAATGGAAGCTGGCTTGTCCTCCGAACGACCTGAACCTTGTATTTCCCAGTGACATGGGAACGCCCCTTGATGCCCAGAATATGATTCACCGGCATTTCAAGGTGGCCCTTCGCAGGGCGGGGTTATCGGGCATACGATTCCATGACCTCAGGCATCTTCACGCATCTTATCTGATTGAACAAGGCGAGAGCATTACTTACATCCAGCACAGGTTGGGACATGCCGACCCTTCCATTACCTTAAAGGTCTATTCTCACCTTCTTCAAAAGAACAATCCCCAAGCGATCAGTCAGCTTGAAAGCACCATTTTTGGGCAAACCGGTCACAATTTGGTCACAGAAAAACAAAAGGGATTAGCCATGCTTAGCTAACCCCTTGATTTCCCTGGAGCCGATGTGGGGATTCGAACCCCAGACCTGCTGATTACGAATCAGCTGCTCTACCGGCTGAGCTACATCGGCATGCCGTCGATTTCGGAGGGAAACTTATAGACCCATCCCCCCGTCTTTGTCAAGGCCGAAACGATCTTGACCCTTTGCAATCCCCGCATTTTCTGATAACGTTTCGGGCGCATCACCCGGGGGATTCATCCGTCATTTCCGGGATGTGAACCGACGCGAGGCGGGGCGGGCTTGCCATGGGCGCACAGAAGGGCAACGGGCTCAACTACAGAAGCTGGGTCGAGGTCGACCTGGACAACTTCACCCACAACTGGCACGAGATCCGCAAGCTCGTGGGGCCCGATGTGAAGATTCTCTCGGTGGTGAAGGCCGACGCCTACGGCCACGGGGCCATCGAGATCTCCAACGTGGCCCTGAAGAACGGCGCAACGTACCTGGGGGTCGCCAACGCCGACGAGGGCGTCCAGCTGCGCGTGGGCGGCATCGACGCGCCGATCCTGATCCTGAGCCCTTCCATGGGCCTCGAGATCGACGAGATCATCAAGTACAACCTCACCCCGTCCGTCTCGGACGTCGGCTTTGCCCGCGAGCTCCAGAAGAAGCTGAGGAAAGCCCATGCCAAGAGACCCATCCACGTCGAGGTGGACACGGGGATGGGCCGCGGCGGCACGATCCACAGCGAGGCCTTCCGGGTGATCGAGGAGATCCTCGAACTGCCCAATCTCGCCGTCGAGGGCATCTTCACGCACCTCTCCTCGAGCGAGGTCGAGGGGGACGACTACAACGAAAGGCAGTGGGGGCTCTTCAAGGCGCTGCTGAAGAAGCTCGAGGAGAACCGGATCTACATCCCCCTCAAGCACCTGGCCAACAGCGGCGGCCTGCTGAACTTCAAGCCCTTCCACCTGGACATGGTGCGGCCCGGCATCATGTCCTACGGGATCTACCCCGCCGAGAGCCTCAAGGTGAAGGCCGACCTGCTGCCCGTGATGAGCTTCAAGACGAAGGTGCTTCTCCTCAAGGAGTTCCCCAAGGGCTACGGGATCGGCTACAACCGCACCTACGTCACAAAGAAGCCCACCCGGATCGCCACGATCCCCGTGGGCTACGGCGACGGCTACGGGGTCATCATGTCCAACCAGGGCGAGGCCCTCATCCGCGGCAAGCGGGTTCCCCTCGTCGGCCGCGTTTCCATGGACATGTGCACCCTCGACGTGAGCCGCCTGCCCGAGTGCGAGGTGGGCGACGAGGTCGTGCTGCTGGGCCGGCAGGGCGACGAGTACATCCCGGCCAACGACATCGCCGCCAAGGCCCGGACGATCAGCTACGAGGTGCTCTGCGCGCTGGGCAAGCGGGCCCCGCGCGTCTTCATCCAGAAGGGCCGGGCGGACGCCGTCGAGCCGCGGCTGCGGCGCATCTTCATCCCGGACGAGGTCAAGTCGATCTCCCGGATCGACAGCGTGATCCGCCGCTGCTTCCAGACGCGGGCCCGAAGCACCGAGCTGGGCGACGCGATCTACTACGAGATGTTCGAGACGCTCTTCGGCAAGGAGGACCGGCAGCTGGAGCTGCGGACGCACTTCCGCTACGACATCAAGGTCTCCGACTTCACGGCGGCGGAGAGGGCGAAGGACGCCCAGGCGGAGAACTTCTTCAAGGTCTCGACGCACATCGAGTACACGAAGAGCCTGCGCAACTCCATCTTTCTCATCGGCTGCGCGCTCAACAACCGGCAGCTCTCGATGCTGTTCGAGGACCCGCGCTGCGAGTACCGCTGGCTGCTCACGACGCGCGACGAGACGTTCCGGGAGAGCGACTTCCGGGTGGTCCGCGTCTGCGTGGACAACGAGGCCGTCCCCATCATCCGCTCCGAGACCACGGAGCGCGGCTACGAGATCTGGTGCGGGGGCGGGGATTCGCTGCGCGGCAAGCTCAACCGCCAGGTCCGGATGAAGATCGAGATCGAGACGAAGAAGTTTCGGAGCAACAACCTCTTCTCCGTCTACCTCGTCTACCCGACGCGGGGCCTGGACATCGACTTCAACTACGAGGGGATGAACCTGAAGAACGTCCGCGAGATCAGCTTCTTCGCGGGCAAGCACCCCTACCCCGAGGTGACGAAGGAAGCGGGAAAGCGGATCCGGTTGAGGATCAGCGACGACGAGTGGATCTTCCCCAACAGCGGCGTGACGTTTCTGTGGGATCTGTGAACAGAGGCATAAGGCGCACGGCGAAGGGCAAAAGGCATGAGGCGCAATCTCATCAGCGAGCGTCCTCTCCCTCGACGGTAGAGCCTGCGTGTGAGAGTGAAAAGGTGCGCAGAATAGCCCCCCTCACCTCCATCCTCCCCTGCGCGGGGAGAGGATGACGTAGCGGGGATTTGACGGGACAGATCGAAAAGACTGAACAGACCGGACAGACGGAATGGAGAAATTACGCGTCGGCATCATCTTCGGCGGGATGTCCTCCGAGCGGGAGGTCTCCCTCAACAGCGGGCGAAACGTCTACGACAACATGGACCGGGAGCTGTTCGACCCGGTCCCGGTCTTCATGGACCCGGGCGGCCGCCTGTGGGTCCTGCCCTGGCAGCTCATCTCGCAGAACACGACGACGGACATCACGGAGCGCCTCGCGGCGGAGGCCCAACCGATCGCCTACGAGGACCTGAAACATCGGATCGACTTCGCCTTCATCGCCCTGCACGGCAAGTACGGCGACGACGGCTGCATCCAGGGCCTCCTGGAGCTGCAGCGCATCCCCTACACGGGACCGGGCATCCTGGCATCGGCCATCGGGATGGACAAGGACATCCAGCAGAAGATCCTGCGCGCAGAGGGGCTCGGGGTGCCGCGGAGCACGACCGTGGAGCAGCGGCACTGGCAGGAGGACCCCGAGGCCGTCCGGCAGCGCCTCGTCGGGGAATTCGGCCTGCCGCTGGTGACCAAGCCCGTCCGCGAGGGCTCGAGCATCGGGGTCACCGTGGTGCGCAAGCCCGAAGACCTCGACGCGGCCATGGCCACGGCCCTGCAGTGGGACCGGACGGTCCTCGTGGAGGAGTTTCTCGACGGCACCGAGTTCTCGTGCATCGTGCTCGAGGACGAGGGGGAGCCCCGGCCGCTTTCGCTCACGGAGATCCACCCGCAGAGCGAGTTCTTCACCTACGACGACAAGTACATGCCCGGCCGCTGCCGGAAGTTCACGCCGCCCAAGACGATCCCGAGGGACATCGCGGAGACGATCAAGGCGGACGTCGTGCGGGCCTACAAGGCGCTGGGCTTCCGCTGCTACGGGCGCATCGACGGCTTCGTCCTCAAGGACGGCCGCGTCCTGATCACCGACCCGAACTCCTCGTCGGGCATGGCGCCCTCGTCCTTCTTCTTCGAGCAGGCCGCCGAGCAGGGGATGCTGCCGGGCATGATCATCTCGAAGCTCATCGAGATCGGGCTGCGGATCCACCGGGAGAAGAAGGGACCCTTGTGAGCAGACCACAGAGGGATACCCCGCCCGTCCCCCTTTTCGAAAGGGTGGCAGGGGGTATTTTTCAGAAAGAAACAAACGCTCGACAGAACTTCGATTTGTAAATATAGTTCCGGCCATTAAACCAAGACGGGGGACGGCGAATGACGGCAGAGAACACGGCAAAGCTCAGGGTCGGGGTCATCATGGGGGGCGTGTCCTCGGAGAAGGAGGTCTCCCTCGAAAGTGGCCGAAACATCTTCAGCAAGATGGACCGCAAGAGGTTCGACCCCGTGCCCCTGTTCATGGACAGCCGCTGCGCCCTGTGGGAGATCCCGCTGAAGCTCCTGATGCGGAACAGCACCGCCGACATCGAGATCGACCTCGCCGAGGAGGCCCGGCCTTTCCCCTACGAGGCGCTGAAAAGCCGGGTTGATTTCGTCTACATCGGCCTGCACGGCAAGTACGGCGAGGACGGCACGCTCCAGGGGCTCCTGGAGCTGCTCGGGATTCCGTACAGCGGCTCCGGTGTCCTGGGATCGGCACTCGGGATGGACAAGTTCACGGCCCGCAAGGTCCTCGCCATGAGCGGGATTGACGTCCCGAAGTCGGTGGCGGTCGACCGGCGCGCATGGGAGGGTGCCGAGCGGGGCGAACTCCTGAAGCGCATCGAGACGGAACTCGGCTTCCCCTGCGTCGTGAAGCCCACCCGTGAGGGGTGCAGCACTGCGGTGAAGAAGGTGGTCTCCCCGGCCGGCATCCCCGACGCGCTGGCGTCGGCCTTCGAGTGGGACAACGTGGCCGTGGTGGAGGAGTTCCTCAGCGGCATGGAGGTGACCTGCGGGGTCCTCGGCAACGAAGAGCCGCGGGCGCTGACGCCCTCGGAGACGATCCCCACGCAGGAGATCCTCTCGCTCGAGGACAAGTTCCTCTATGGCCAGGGGGAGAACAAGACCCCCGCGAGAGTGCCCGCCGACATGCTGCGGAAGATCCAGGAAACGGCCGTCCGGGCCTACAAGGCCCTCGGGCTCCGGGCCTACTCGCGCATCGACATGTTCGTCTGTGACGGGCGGGTCATCGTGCTGGAGCCCAACACCCTTCCCGGCATGACGCCGTCGACGGTCCTGTTTCACCAGGCCGCCGCCGAGGGGCTGAGCCAGACGGATCTCATCACGCGGGTCATCGAGTTGTCCCTCGAGGCGCACCGCAGCAAGAAGGGGCCGCTGTAAACGGGCACCTTTCCCCGTGCTTCGTGACGTCGAACATCCTGACTTCGTGTGCGAAATCCAGCGGGCGCGATAAAGAAAAAACCTCACGGTTTCGACGGGTTGTCTCGACGGCACCACAGGCTTGACAAAGAGAGGAAAATTTTTATATTACGGTCGAACTCTTGAAGTTTGCATGGGAGGCGTCTGTCTGTCATGTACTTCAGCCCCCTCCAGGTTTCCAGGATCAAAGGGGTGTTCGGTCAGGCGGAGCGGCTTGCCGGCCGCTATTTTCACCTGACCGACGAGCAGATGAGAGCCCAGCGCTACGACCTGAAGACGCTTGCCCATCTGGAGTCGCACGAGGTCGACGATAAGGCCTTCGCGCATCTCTGCAAATATTCGATCCGTAAAGAGGAGCAGGCCGAAAAGCCCAGGACGTACGACCTGTACCGGATCTGCCTGCAGGACAACCGGATCCTGAGCGCCATCGAGAGGGCCCACTCCTTCATCCGTCTCGAGTCGCTCATGCTCTACATCGCCGTGCACGAACTGGTGCACGTGATCCGGTTTGCGAGCGGCCTGGCCGACTTCGAGGCCCCGCACGCCGAGAGGCTGCAGGAGGAGAGGAAAGTCGACAAGATCACGCGGACGGTGCTCGACCCCGTCGCCGACAAGGACATGAGTCTCGTGCTCGATTGCTTCAGCAGCCGCTACAGCCTGCTGGAATCCTATAACTGACGCCGTTTCGAGCCGGCCGAGTTTTTTCAGGAGGGTTTCATCATGCCGATCTACGAATACCGCTGCAGGAAATGTAACCGGGAGTTCGAGGAGGTGCAGTCGATCACGGCCCCCGAGCTGAAGAGCTGCAAGTTCTGCAAGGGTCCCGTGACGAAGCTGATGTCGGTTTCCTCGTTCCACCTGAAGGGAAGCGGGTGGTACGTGACGGATTACGGCGGGCGGAAGGCGCCGTCGAGCGAGACGGCCCACAAGAGCGAGACGGCCGCGAAGAGCGACGCCGCGTCGGAGGGGTCCTCCTCGGCGGGCACGCCGGCGGCGGGCGATAAGTCCTGACCCAACCCGCACCCCGCGGCAGCGAGGCGGCCTCCCGGAAGGGGGGCCGCCTTATTTTTTGTCCAGCACCTGCCGGATCGTCATGGACAGGTCGCTGATGCTGAACGGCTTCTGGATGAAGGCCTGGCAGCCCTTCTCGAGGATGGCCTTCGCCTGCTCGTTCTTGCTGTAGCCGCTCGAGAGGATCACCCGGACGTCGTCGTTGATCTTTCGCAGGCTGTCGTAGGTGGCCTCGCCGTCCATCCCGGGCATGATCATGTCCAGGATGACGAGGCCGATCTTGCCCTGGAGCTTGCGGTAGATCTCGATTGCCTCCTGGCCGCTCCTGGCGGCCACGACCTTGTAGCCCAGCGACTCGAGGATCTCCCGGTTGACGTCGATGATCACGTCCTCGTCGTCCACGAAGAGGATCGTCTCGCTGCCTTCCAGGAGCCCCTTGGGCGGCACCGTCTCCTTGACGGCCGCCTTGTCCGTGGCCGGCAAAAAGATGTTGAAGGTCGTCCCCTCGCCCTCCTCGCTGTAGATGTTGATGATCCCCTGGTGGCCGCGGATGATGCCGTAGGCCGAGGCCAGCCCCAAGCCGCGCCCCCGCCCCATCTCCCGGGTGGTGAAGAAGGGCTCGAAGATCCGCTCCTTGGTCCGCTCGTCGATCCCCATCCCCGTGTCCGTCACGGAAACCATGACGTAGTTGCCGGGCTTGACCTTGTAGTTGCGGACGTAGGCCTCGTCGAGGGTGACGTTGCGCGTCTTGATGGTCAATTCGCCGCCCTGCGGCATGGCCTGCTGGGCGTTGACGTAGAGGTTCACGAGGACCTGCTCGATCTGCACCTGGTCGATCTCGACGGCCCAGAGGTCGCTCTCGAGGGACTTGCGGATGGTGATGTCCTTGCGGGTCTGCCCGAAGGCGGTCGAGGTCTTCTCGATGATGTCGTTGAGGTTGCAGGGCTTGACCTCGTAGCGCCCGCCGCTGGAAAAGGCCAGCAGCTGGTTCGTCAGCTCGGAGCCGCTCTTGACCTGTTTTTCGATCCGCTTGAGCCGGCTGTAGGCCGGGTGATCGGCCTTGGTCTCCGAGAGCATCAGGGCCGTGTAGCCCTGGATGCCCATGAGGATGTTGTTGAAGGCGTGCGCGATCCCGCCCGCGAGGGTGGCCACGGCCTCCATGTTCTGCGCGTGGAACAGCTCGGCCTCCATCTTCTTGAGGTCCGTGATGTCCTCGTAGGTCATGAGCTGCCTGCCGTTGCCGAGGACCACCATCCGGGAGTGGATGATCCGGTCCGAGCCCCCCCGGACGCGGACCGTCACGACGCGCTCGCCCACCTTGCCGCTCTTCGTGAAATTCTCGAGGTCCTCGCGGTAGAAGTACCGCACCAGGTCGCGGTAGGAGGGGTTCGGGAAGACCCGCTTCAAGAACGTCTCGCTGTCGGGGATGTCCTCGATGGTGTAGCCGAAGATCTCCGTGAAGCGGGGGTTGAGGTACTCGAACACCCCGTCGGGCCTCGACAGGGCGATGCCCACGGGGGAGTTGTCCGAGAGGATGCGGAAGCGCTCCTCGCTCTCGATGAGGGCGTACTCGATGCGCTTGCGGTCCGTGATGTCGGTGAGCATGACCATGGCCCGGCGCTCGTCGATGCGCGCAGCCCGGAACTCGAGGACCTTGACTGCACCGTCCCGGCAGGTGACGCGGAAGACCCGGGCGCTGCCCCTGACGTTGGCGGCCATGTCGGACTTCCAGGTCTCGATGACCTTCCGGCGGTATTCCGCGTCGGGGAAAGCCTTCCTCAGCCAGTCCTTCCCCGTGGGGATGTCCTCGAGGGCGTAACCCGTCACCCGGACGAACTCGGGGTTGACGTAGAGGAACTTCCCCTTGTCGTCAAGCAGCAGGACACCGTAGGGCGATTTCTGGATGATGGTCCCGAAGGTTTCCCGCTCGTTCTGCAGCGTCCGCTCCAGTTCGGCGATGCGCTTCTTCAGGGCCGCCAGGTCCTGGGCGGGTTCGTCCTTTTGCTTGTCCTTGACCATGCCTCTCCTCTCCCCCCGCTGCTTCTCCGGCCTTCTTACCCTCTCACCCTCCCGCCTTCTTTCAAGCACTTCCGAACGAACGCCGCCATCGCCTCGAGCACCTCATCCCGCGCCTCGGCGTGGGGGGTGTGACCGCAGCGGACGATCATCGGTTCCGCCCGCCCGGAGACCTGCCGCTCGATGGCCTGGACCTGGGCCGGCGTGCCGTACGGGTCATCGATGCCCTGGATGATCAGGACGGGGCAGCGCACGCCGGGCAGGCACTCCTCGATGTTCCAGTCCCGGAAAGCCGGCGAAAGCCACGTGTCGGCCCAGCCGTGAAAGACGAGGTCCGTCTTGTCCCCGTGGTAGCGCGCGAGCCGCCTGCCGAGGTCCGTTTTCGCGTAGGCCTCGACGGCCTCGCGGATCCCCGCCAGGGTGACCTCCTCCACGAACACGTGGGCCGCCTCGGTGATGACGGCGCGAACCCGGCCGGGATGCCTCGACGCGTGGATCAGCGCGATCGACCCCCCGTCGCTGTGGCCCACGTGGATCGCCTCGCCCACGCGGCACGCCTCGAGGACGGCCGGCAATGCAACGAGCGCCTCGTCGTGGAGGTATCCCGTACCGCGGGGCAGGGTGAAGGGCTCCGACCGGCCGTACCCCCAGCGGTCGTAGACCAGGGCCGGCAGGCCCGTTCTCTCGCTCAGGAGTGACGGGAAGTCACGCCACTGGCCGATGCTGCCCAACCCCTCGTGCAGGAAGACGAGGGTCGTCCCGTCTGCGCCCGGGTCGACGGGCCGGGGCTCGATCCATTCGGCGTGGAGCCGGTGCCCGGCAGCGTCGATCGGGAAGGACTTCCTGGAGACGCCCATGATTCGAGGCTCCTGTCAACAGGATACGCATCCGGAAACGGCACGCCGCCCGCCCGGCGACGGGTTGCAAGCGCCCTCCATCTTACATTTCCTGGTCATGGGGTCAAGGCCCTTTTTATCGTCCTTGACGCGTCATCGGCCCGCCGCTAGACTCCCACAGAAGTGACGGGGGAGGGGCAGCGGAACGGGACGCCATCGGGGAACCGGGCGATGGGTTCAGAAGATCCGGGTCGGTGATCATGATGCCAACCGAGCAGAAGAGAGCCGGGAAGATCCTCGTGGCCATGAGCGGCGGGGTGGACAGTTCCGTGGCGGCCCTTCTCCTGGCCGAGCGGGGCCTTGACATCGCGGGACTCACGCTTTTCAGGCAGGACGAGGGGCAGGCGGGCTACGGCCCGAGGGCAGTGGAGGATGCGGCAAGGGTCTGCCGCGTGCTCGGCATTCCCCACCACGCGGTTGATTTCGGCAAAGACCTGGAGCGGCTCGTCATCGAGCCCTTCCTGGCGGAGTACCGGCGGGGGAGGACCCCGAATCCCTGCGTGCTGTGCAACCGGGACATCAAGTTCGGGCTGGTGCTCGAGAAGGCCCGGCAGCTCGGTTACGGCAGCCTGGCGACGGGTCACTACGCACGGGTCGTCACGCGGGATGGAAAGCCGGCCCTGGCCGTGCCGAAGGACCGCAGGAAGGACCAGACCTACTTTCTCTGGCGGGTCAGGCGGGAGGCCCTCGGGCGCATCCATTTCCCTCTCGGGGAATTCACGAAGCAGGAGGTCCGGGAACTGGCCGGGCGTGCACGGCTGCCCGTCTCGCATCGGGAGGAAAGCCAGGACATCTGCTTCATCCCCCGGGGGGGGATCGGGACGTTCCTCGAGGCCCGCCTTCACGGCATGGGTCCCGGCCGGATCGTGGACAGCGGGGGTCGTGTCGTGGGCACGCACCGGGGCATCGCTCACTACACGGTCGGCCAGCGGGCGCGGCTGTCGGCCGGGCGGGGGGAGCTTCTCTACGTCCTGGCCATCGAGCCGTCGGAAAACCTCGTCGTGGTGGGCCCGAGGGAGCGCCTGCGCTCGGGGGGGCTCGAGGCGGATGAGCCGAACCTCCTGGCCGATGCCCTGCCGGCCGCGGCGCATGCCAAGATCCGCTATGCGCACAGGCCGGCGCCGTGCCGGGTCGAATCGGGCCCCGGCACCCTTGCGGTCGTCTTCGACGAGCCGCAGGAGGCCGTGACGCCGGGCCAGTCGGTTGTCCTGTACAGCGGCGGGACCGTCCTCGGCGGCGCGACGATCCGCAGGGCCCTTGAGGGGTGCGAACCGCCGTATTGATTCTTTTGCGCCTTGGGGGTACATTGAGGCAAAACCATTAAAGAAAATGAGGGATTCGTTCGATAACCCCCATTGAGGCCTTACTCTTGACCCACAGGGAGAGACAACCATGAGAAAGCACCCCGCGAGACTGTTGGCTGCCGTCCTCGTTTCGGCATGGGCCCTGGTCCTGTTGATGCCTGGCGACACCCCGGCCCAGCTCTACCGCTACACCGACAAGGACGGCAGGATTGTCATCACCGACAACCCGCCTCCGGGCGTGCGCGGCGAGACCATCGACGAATCGGACCTCGCCCCTTCCGAGAGGACCACGAGGCCCGCTCCCGAGGCGCAAGGCGCAGCACCGATGCCTGTGCCGGGAAGCCGTGACCAGGCGGCCCCCATGCCCCGGCCGGGCGTCCGCGACCAGGCCGCGCAGCCCGAAGGGGCAGGCGACGCGGAGATGAAAAAGGCCGCCGACGATGAAATCCGCAAACAGCAGGAGGAGGCGCAGCGGAAGCTGCGGGAGCAGCAGCAGGAAAGGCAGCGCCGCCTCGAAGAGGCCGACCGGCTGGAACGGGAGGCCAGGAAGCCCATCATCCCGACCCAGGAGAACATCAACCGGCAGCGCAAGCTGATGGAGGAGGCCGAGCGGCTCAGGCAGATGCCGTAGGGGCAGGCTAAAGGCACGAGGCAAGGGGAATCAAGCGCAGGAGAGGGGACAGGTGGCAGTTGCCAGGCCCGCGTTGAGAGTTTGTTTGTCGTGTTTGTGGGTGCTTTGCATTTCCCTGTTGAGTGTCCTCGTGCACAAAGCGGCCGACGCGCAGACGATCTACAAGTACACCGACCGGGACGGGACCGTTGTGCTCACGGACAGGCCCCCGAAGGGGGTGCAGGCCCAGCCCGTCGTGTCGGGGAAACCGGCCGCCGCGCCTGCGCCGGAAGCCGTGGAACAGGCGGGACCGCAGCTCCCTCCCGGTGCCGTGACGGCCGAGGAGGCCATCCGGCAGAGGGACCGGCAGCTCGACGAGGTGGTCAGGACGGTGAAGGAGCGGGACCGGGAGAGGGAACTCGAGAGGCAGCGGCGGCTCCAGGAAGCGGAGCGCCTCGAGGCCCAGGCCCGCGAGCCCATGCCCGCGACGAGGGAGAACCGCCAGCGCCAGTTCGAGCTCCTCCAGGAGGCCCAGAGGCTCAGGCAGGGGGATTGACCGTTCAGGGCATCACCGGACGATGATTTTCCCCTTCGGCGACGCGATCACTTCACCCACCACGGCCGCATCCCGGATCCCGGCCTCGCGCATGCGCCGGACAAGCGTTTCCGCATCCCCTGCCGGCAGGGCGATGAGAAGGCCGCCCGCGGTCTGCGGGTCGAAGAGGATCTCCAGCAGCCAATCCGGGCAAGACGGTTCGACGTCGATCATCGGCATCCGGAAGTTCTTGTTGCGGTAGAGCCCGCCCGGCACGTAGCCGCTTTCCACGAGTTCCCGCACCCCCTCGAAGTAGGGGACGGCCGAGGCGTTGATCTTCAGCCCCACGTCGCTTCCCTCGATCATCTCGCAGGCATGCCCCAGCATGCCGAACCCCGTCACGTCCGTGCAGGCGTGGATGACGGGCATCTGCGTCATCAGCTCGGCGGCCGTGCGGTTCAGGGTCGTCATGGCCCGGACGGCCTGTTCGACGAGGGCCGGGGCGGCCTCCTCCCCCTTGATTGCCGTGCTGACGATGCCCGTGCCGAGCGCCTTGGTCAGGATCAGTTTGTCTCCCGGCCGGCCCCCGCGGTTGCGCAGGACCCGGTCGGGGTGGATGACGCCCGTCACGGAGAGGCCGTATTTCGGCTCGTCGTCCTCCACGCTGTGGCCCCCGACGAGCACGACGCCCGCCTCGGTCATCTTGTCCAGCCCGCCGCGCAGGATGGCCTGCAGGACCGACATGTCGAGCTTCTTCGGGGGGAAGCAGATGATGTTCAGGGCCGTGATCGGCCTGCCGCCCATGGCATAGACGTCGGAGAGGGAGTTCGTCGCGGCGATCTGCCCGAAGGTGTAGGGGTCGTCGACGATGGGCGTGAAGAAGTCGACCGTCTGGATGATGGCCAGGTCGTCGCGCAGTCGGTAGACGCCCGCGTCCTCGTTGCCCTCGAGGCCGACGATCAGGTTGGGATCCTTGATGACGGGGAGCCCCTCCAGGGCTCTGCTCAGGTCCTCCGGACCGATCTTGCACGCTCAGCCGGCCCCGTGGACCATCTCCGTCAGGCGGATCTTCTTCTCCGTCGTCACGATGCGCTCCTTTCCGCTCTTTCGACTTGCGCCTGCCGCGCCCACTCGTCGAGGTGATCGGCAAAGACCCGGGGCAGGGCCTCGATGACCTGCCGGATCCGCGTCGCCGGCGTGGCCCCGGCGTAGAGCCCGGCCGTGCGGTTCGCCCGGACGGCGATGCGGGCCGCCGTGACCTCGCCGTACCCGGCGTGGACGAGGGCCCCCACCATCCCGCTGATCGTGTCCCCCGTTCCCCCGATGGCCTCGAGGGCCGGCACGTCCGGCTCGGACAGGGTGTCGAGGATCCTGCCGTCCTGCGCGATGTGGTCCGTCGCGCCCTTGACGACGAGTGTCCGGGCGGCGCTCCCGCTGGCGTAGGCGGCCGCGACCATCTCGGGGATGCGCGAGCTGTCCCACTCGAAGAGGTGCCGGCTCACGTAGGCGGGGTGGGTGGCCTGCGGGTCCGCCAGGAAGGCCAGCTCCGAGAGGTCCGGCGTGAAGAGGTCGAACTCGCGGGCGATCCCCGCCGCCTTGGCGGCGTACATGGCCGCCGCGTCGGCGATCATGAAGGGACGCCGCGGCGCCTTCGAGGCCGACTCGCTGACCCTGCGCATGAGCCCCATGATGGGCAGCATGTAATGCAGCAGGAGAACCCGGGGGGCCAGGCGGGGCAGATCGGCAATCAGGCGCTCGTAGAGCTGCCGGCTGCCCTTGCCGGACCCGTCGTCGCCCGCGAGCAGCACCCGGGGCGGGGGCTGATCCAGGTATTCCAGCGTCTTGCAGGCGGCGCTCACCAGGGCCGCCGTGCCCTGCGTGCAGGGGACTTCGGCGCTGCCGATGCGCAGGAGGTCCCCGTCGAGCCTCGCATCACCCTCGGTCAGGGGCAGCGTCTTGAGCGGGGCGGTCCCGCAGACGAGCAGCATGGCCTCACCCGTTGCCGTTCTTCCGGATTTCGAGCGACTGCTCGTAGGCGCGGTCCAGCATGAGGGCGCAGAGCGTGCGGCCCAGCGCTTTCGGCCGCGGGGCCTGCTCCAGCGGCAAGCCCAGCATCTCGGCGTGCAGGTAGGGGATGTCGGGGCATCCGCCGCCCGAGATGTTCAGCACGACGCCCGATGCCTTGTCGAAGGTCAGCTTCATGTTGCCCGCCTTGACCATGACGGCCTCGCCGAAGTCGGTCACCTTGACGACCTGCAGCAGCTCCGCGTCGCCCCGCATGGGCAAAATGTCCAGGAAGGAGGCCTTGCGCTCCTGCAGCGCCCGCTCGACGGCCGGCTTTTCCACGAGATTGATCTCGAGTGCCAGGTCACAGCCCCGGCGCAGCTCGGGCGGGGGCGCCACGAGACGGTTTTCGATTTCGGCCGCCTTCAGGGCCCGCTCGCCGCCCATGGCCTCTTCCACGCTCTCGAACAGGACGAGCCCGCCGCCCTCGAAACCGTTCTTTTTGCCGGACTTGAAAAACATGGATCGTCGACTTCCTTCCCAAATAAATCGGAGCCTGTCCCGCAGGGAAGGCCCCGGTTGGCTCCTGCTTATACTACGTTTTGATTTCGATGACAATATCGGGCCCTTCCTCGCGGACCGCGGCCTGCATCCTGTGCCGCTTTGCCAGGCGAAGGACGTTTTCCTTGGACACCTCGTTGTCGACGAGGACCTCCAGGCTCTCCGCGCCTGCCTCGATGGCCTTGCTCGTCAGCACGACGGGCTGGGGGCAGGAAAGGCCGCGGGCATCGATTCGCGTTGCGCTCATGACGGTCTCCTTTCGGCGAAATGTCCCTCCGTTGCCCCGGGTCTGCGCATCAGGCCCTCTCCCGCATCGTGAACCCCACGGCCAGGCAGAACACGAGGCCCGTGATGACGCCGGCCGGCCCGAAGGCGGCCGCGCCTGCGGGCGAGCTGGCCATGGTGAAGTTGTGCGACACGCCGGCGCCGATGATCATGCCCAGGGCGAAGATGCCGGCGTCGAGGTCACCCTCGCCGGAGAGGAACAGCTGCCGGCCCGGGCAGCCCCCGGCCAGCGCAAAGGCCAGGCCCGCGAGCGCCATGCCGAGGAAGTTCCAGAGATGGTCCGTGTGGGCGATGGGCTGACCCGCGAATCCGGGCTTGAACTGACCCAGGATGAGATTCATGGCGAAGGCGGCGACGAGCAGGCCCGCCACGCCGCTCATCAGGTGAAAATCCCTCAGCAGGATTACATCCCGCAGGGCCCCCATGGTGCAGAAGCGGCTGCGCTGCGCGATGGCGCCGACCAGGAGCCCGGCGCCCAGGCTGACGAGCAGCGGCGCGTGCTGCGAGCCGGGCCCCTTCTGGCTGAAAAAGATGGGGCCGCCCTCGGCAAAGGTAACCTGAAAGGCGGCAAGCAGGAAGAGCCCCGCCATGAACACGGGGAAGAGATACCCCGACGCCGTCTTCTGCGCCTGCGCGCGGCCCAGGCTGTAGCCTGATTTCAGGAATGCGACTCCCGCGCCGATGCCCGCCGCCAGGCCCGCGAGGCCCGTGAGGGCGTTCCAATCGCCCCCCGCGAGCCGCAGCAGCGCCCGCCAGGGGCAGCCCAGGAACACGAGGGCGCCGATCATGGCGAAGACGCCCAGGAAAAAGCGGATGAGCGGGGCGGAACCGCCGCGGGGCCTGTATTCCTTGGCGAGCAGCGCGGCGAGAAAGGCCCCGGTCACGAAGCCCGTGATCTCGGGACGGATGTACTGCACGGCGGCGGCCCGGTGCAGGCCGAGCCCTCCCGCGATGTCCCTCTCGAAGCAGGCGACGCAGACACCCATGTTGGGCGGGTTTCCGAAGTACTGCAGAAGCGTTGCCGTCACCCCGATGACGGCCCCGACGGCGATGATTCCCGCGCGGGATGCAAACGGGTTACCCATGCGGAGGGCCTCCCTCACGTCTATTGGGTTAGAAAGCGCATTACCATTACCTCTCTTTTATGAATAATTCCAATTCCAATTATTCATAATTGCACCTTGATTATCGAAAAGAGTCATGGTAGGGACAGGCCATGCAGGCCGAGATGAGAAACGTCAGCATGCAGCAGCTCGACGCGTTGGTGCACCTCGTCGAGGAGCGCAGCTTCAGCCGGGCGGCCAGGAGGATGTACCTCTCCCAGCCGTCGCTCACGAAGCACATCCGCAACCTGGAGGACGCCCTGGGGGCGAAGGTGGTCAACCGAGCCAGCCGGGCCTTCACGCTGACGCCCGAGGGGCGCGTCGTCTACGATTACGCACGCCGGATTTTAAAGCTGCGCGAGGAGGCCGTGGACCGGGTGATGCGGGTGCGCGCCGCCGAGGAGGGGGACATCCGGATCGCCGCCAGCACCATCCCGGCCACCTACATCCTGCCCTACGCATTGGGGGGGTTCCGCACAAGGTACCCCGGCATCCGGGCGGCCGTGCGGGCCGCCGACAGCAACGACGTCATCGAGGCGGTCCTGGCAAACGGGGCCGAGATCGGCTTCATCGGCAAGGAATCGGCCAACGCGAAGCTGGCGGCCGAGCCGCTCTGGCGCGACCGGATGGTGCTCGCCGTCCCCGCGTCCCATCCCTGGGCGAAGCGGAAATCCATCCGCCTCCGCGAGCTCGAGAAGGAGCCCTTCGTGATCCGCGAGCGGGGCTCGGGCACCCGAGAAACCTTCGAGCGGTGCCTCGCCGAGGCGGGCAAAACGGACCTGTCCCGCTTTTCCGTCGCCGCCGAGATGGGAAGCTCCGAGGCCGTCAAGGAGGCCGTGATTGCCGGCGTCGGCATCTCCGTGATTTCCTTCTATGCCATCCGCAGGGAGGTCGCCGCGGGTGTCCTCGCCGCGCTTGCGATCGAAGGCTGTCCCGTCGAGCGGTTTTTCCACGTCATTCACCGCAGGCACTTCGACCTGATGGCGCACCACCGGATCTTTCTCGACTTCATCCGGGCCTACCGCCCGGAACCGCCCGCAAAGAGGTAAACGCATGACGAAAATCCGCTACTACAGCACGAACCGCCGCCTCGAGGGGGTGCCCGGCCTCACGCCGTTCAAGGGGCTGGTCTCGTTCCGCGAGGCCCTGATCCAGGGGCAGGCGCCCGACGAGGGTCTCTTCATGCCCGACCCCATCCCGGCGCTCGACGTCCGGGACATCCTGGCGCGCAAGGGCAAGCCCTACGTGGAAACGGCCTTTCTCGTGGCCGAGGCCTTCCTGAGGGACGAGCTGCCGAGGGAGGTGATCCGGCAGGTCGTGGAGGATTCCTATACCTTCGACGTCCCCCTCGAGCCGGTCCACGGCCGCGTCACCATCATGCGCCTCGACCGGGGCCCGACGGCCTCCTTCAAGGACTTCGCCGCCCGCATGATGGCGAGGCTCATGAGCCGCCTGCGTGACCGCGGCAACAGGCTCAACGTGCTCGTCGCCACCTCGGGCGACACGGGCAGCGCCGTGGGCGAGGCCTTCAGGGGCGTCGAGGGGATCGGTGTCTACATCCTCTACCCGCGCAACGAGGTGAGCGGGATGCAGAAAAAGCAGCTCGACACGATCGGGGAGAACGTCCTCGCCCTCTCGGTGGACGGCAAGTTCGACGACTGCCAGAACCTCGTCAAGCAGGCCTTCTCCGACCCGGGGCTCGCGCACCTGAACCTGACCTCGGCCAACTCCATCAACTTCGGCCGGATCCTGCCGCAGAGCATCTACTACGTCCACGCCTACGCCCAGCTGGCGGACCCGGGCGAGGAGATCGTCTTTTCCGTCCCCTCCGGGAACTTCGGCAACGCCCTGGGCTGCGAGTACGCCCGGCGCATGGGGCTTCCCGTGCGGATGCTCGTCATGCCCACCAACGAGAACGACGAGTTCCCCAACTACCTCCGGACGGGGGTATACCAGAAGGTCTCGCCCTCCCGGGCCTGCCTCTCCAACGCGATGAATGTGGGGCACCCGAGCAACCTCGCCCGGTTCTTCGAGCTCTACGGGGGCACGGTGGACCGCACGGGCGTCGTGCACGTCTACCCCGATCTGGCGGAGATGCGCCGGCGCATCTTCTCCGTGAGCGTCTCCGACGGGGAGACGAAAGAGACCATCCGGCGCGTCTGGGAGCGGCACCGCGTCCTGCTGGAGCCCCACGGGGCCGTGGGATGGAGGGGCCTGGAGCTGTACCTCGAGGCCTGCGGCGGGCCCGTCGCCGAGCCCTGCGTCTGCCTCGAGACGGCACACCCCGCAAAGTTCCCCGGCGAGATTATCGAACTGCTCGGCATCACCCCCGAGGTGCCGCAGAGCATGAGGGACCTCGAGAAACGAACGGGGGAGCCCGTCGAGCTGCCCGCCGACTACGGTACGCTGCGCGCCTTCCTGCTCGACACCCTGAAGGGGAGAGACTGAGAATGTCTGCAGGAAGGAAAACAGGCGATGGCTTGAAAAGGATAGAGGAGCGTGCCTGCGGTTCGGCCGGATCAAGCCTGCGGAGATTGTTAGACAACATCTTCATTGGCCATTGCTTGACAAATATTTCAAACCATGATTAACAGTCCCATCGGAAGATCCGACGATGAAGCGACTGAGAAAACACCCTCATTTTCTGCTGTTCATTGCCCTAACGCTGCCGGTGGGCTTGGCGTTTCTCCACTACGATCTCCTGACGGATCGTGATCTCGTCCTCCACAGGCAGATTTCGACGGCGGATAAATCCAATTCGCCGAATCTCCAGAGGGCGGAACTCAGGACCTCGGTCGCAGTCGTTCTTTCAGTTCAGCCCCTGTACATCGCCCGCGGTGTCAATCCCTTCTTTTCAAACGATCTGAACCCTGCAGTGCCCAGCCAAAGCTACTCCATCCTTCGCTGTTAGAATTCCAGTCTTTTCCCGAACATTCATCTTGACCCCTAACCCGAAACTCTCAGAGCCTTTCAAGGATGGAGGAGTGCATGAGTGCACTGTATTTGATGCTCATCGCGATACTCGTGTTTGTGCTTGCCTATCGGTACTACGCTGCGTTCATCGGCGCCAAGGTCTTGATGCTCGACGATCGGAACGTGACCCCGTCTGTATCCTGCAACGACGGGCGGGACTACGTCCCGACCAACAAGTGGGTCGTCTTCGGCCACCACTTCGCGGCCATCGCGGGCGCGGGGCCTCTCATCGGACCCACCCTGGCAGCCCAGTACGGCTGGGGGCCCGGCTTCTTCTGGATCCTGCTGGGCTCGGTCTTCGCCGGCTGCGTCCACGACATGATCATTCTGTTCGCTTCGGTTCGTCACAAGGGTCAGTCCCTGGCGGTCATCGCCAGGAAGGACGTCGGCAAGATCACCGGCCTGACGACCGCTTTCGTCATCCTCTTCATCATCATCGTCGCCCTGGCAGGCCTGGCCGTGGCAGTCGTCAATGCCCTCTACAACAATCCCTGGGGCGTCTTCACGATCGCCATGACGATTCCCATCGCCATGGTCGTCGGCGTTTACATGTTCAAGATCCGACCCGGTGCCATTCTGTCGGGTTCGTTGGTTGGCGTTATCGCCGTTTGCGCCGCCGTCTTCCTCGGTGCGCCGGTGGCTGAATCCGGCGTCGCCGGATGGTTTACCTTCGACAAGAAGACCCTCTCGGTGCTCCTGCCCCTCTATGGATTCTGCGCGGCGGCCCTGCCCGTGTGGCTGCTCCTGGCGCCTCGCGACTACCTCAGCACGTACATGAAGATCGGCGTCGTCGTGGCCCTGGCCATCGGGCTTTTTTTCGTCAACCCAGCGGTGCAGATGCCCTTCACGACCCCGTTTATCGACGGCGGGGGACCCATCATCCCCGGTCCGGTCTGGCCCTATGTGTTCATCACCATCGCCTGCGGCGCGATCTCCGGGTTCCACGCCCTCATCGGTTCGGGCACGACACCGAAGCTGCTCGAGAAGGAAAGCCAGATCCCCATGGTCGGGTACGGCGCCATGCTGACCGAAGGCTTCGTCGCCCTGATGGCCCTGCTGGCCGCGGTGACGCTCGTCCCCAACGACTACTTCGCGATCAACACGGCGGCGCCGGTTTTCGCGAAGCTCAACATGCCCGTCGTCGATCTGCCCGAACTCAGCAAACTGGTCGGTCTCGACGTCTCCCATCGGCCGGGCGGCGCGATTTCGCTGGCCGTCGGCATGGCCCACGTGTTCGCCAGCATCGGCGAGGGGCTGCGGCACACGATGAAGTACTGGTTCCAGTTCATCATCATGTTCGAGGCCCTCTTCATCCTGACGACCATCGACGCGGGGACCCGTGTGGCCCGCTACCTGCTCCAGGACCTCATCGGCTACGCCTGGGAGCCCATCAAGAGGACCGACTGGATGCCCGGGGTGATCGTGACGAGCGCCGCCGTTTCGTTTGCCTGGGGGCACATCCTTTACACCGGCGACATCTCCACGATTTGGCCCATGTTCGGCGTGACGAACCAGACACTCGCAGGGCTGGCCCTGGCCATCGGCACGACGATCATCCTCCGGATTTCCGAAAGGAAGGTCTACGCCCTGGTCACGGCCGTTCCCTGCGCCTTCGTGTCGATGACGACCTTTGTGGCCGGCATCATGAATGTCCAGACCTACATGGCCCGAAACATGCTGCTCAACGCCGTTCTCAGCATTGTCATCCTTGTGCTCGTGACGGTCATCATCGTGGACAACGTCCGGATTTGGCTGGAGCTGCTCCGGACCGAGAAACCCCTGGGGATGAACGACGGGAGGGAATTCGTGTACTGCCCGATCGTACCCGCCGATCGCCCTCCCGATGACAAGCCCCTGGCGTGAACGGCACCGTTTACGCCGCGCATCGGCCATGTTTGCCCGGCCAACCCCGCTGCCCCCGAAATCGCAGGGGGCGGGGGATTGGACAATACGTTGATGCTGCATGGGTGCACCATGCAGCGGATTGTGACGGGGAGCCCACGCCATGACGCCCACGGATGCCGGTCTCTACGGACTCGTTGTCCTCATTGCCCTCATGTTTCTCAAGATTCCCGTGGGGTTTGCCATGTCCCTCGTGGGCATGCTGGGCTTTGCCTATCTGGTCTCCTGGGAAGCGGCGCAACAGCTCGTGGCGCATGACTTCTTCAACGTGTTCAGCTCTTATGCCCTCACGGTGATCCCGCTGTTCGTTCTCATGGGGCAGGTTGCCCATCACGCGGGGATCAGCGGCAGGCTCTTCAACGCGGCAAACCGGTTTCTCGGGCACCTGAGAGGGGGGCTGGCCGTGGCCACGATCGGGGCCTGTGCAGGGTTTTCGGCAATTTGCGGTTCCACCAGCGCCACGGCAGCCACGATGGCCGCGGTCGCCCTTCCGGAGATGAAGAAGTACAATTACGATCCAGCCCTGGCGACGGGGGTTGTCGCCGCCGGCGGCAGTCTCGGGATCCTGATCCCGCCCAGCACAATCTTCATCGTCTATGGGATCATGACGGAGCAGTCCGTCGGCAAGCTCTTCCTGGCCGGGGTTCTGCCGGGAGTCCTGATGGCCCTGCTGTTCATCGCCGTGATCTTCGTCTGGACGTGGTTCAAACCCGAATTGGTCACGCCGGCCCCGAAATGTACCGTCCGGGAAAGGCTTGCGTCGCTTGCCGGTGTCGTAGAGACATTCGTCCTCTTTGCCGCCGTGATGGGCGGGCTGTTCATGGGGATCTTCACCCCCACGGAGGCCGCTGCCGTGGGTGCTTGCGGGACGATTCTCATCGCGCTGGCCGGTCGGAACCTGACATGGAAGGGATTCATCAGGGCACTGAGCGAAACCACGCGGGTCTCCTGCATGATCCTCGTCATCGTGGCGGGCGCAACGGTCTTCGGCCATTTCCTCGCTGTCACCCGGATCCCCTTCGACGTCGGAAACTGGGTGCGCGAGCTGCCGCTTTCGCCGAACATGATCATGGCGGTCGTCATTATCATCTACATCCTCATGGGCTGTGTCATGGACTCGCTGGCCATGATCACGCTGACGATCCCCATCATCTTTCCCGTCATCACGTCCCTGGGATTCGACCCCGTCTGGTTCGGGGTCATCATCGTCGTCGTCACCGAGATGGGAGTCATCACGCCGCCCGTGGGGATCAATGTATATGTCGTGGGCGGCGTGGCCCGGGACGTGCCGCTCGAGGTGATCTTTCGGGGTGCGCTCCATATGCTCATCGCCCAGATCATCACGGCGGTCTTGCTCATTCTGTTTCCCCAGATCGCCCTGTGGTTGCCGAACGCCATGCAGTGAACCCGTCATTCCGCAGGGGAGGAGTGCCACATCCCGTTTCAACACGAAGGGAAGAACGGCCGTTCAACAACACAGACACCGGATACAGAACGCTGAAGAGGACATCCGTATGGCAGAAGAGCTGAAGAAGGTGATCTCGTCGCCGGAACTCCAGGACGATATCGACACGCTGGCCAAGTATGACCCCGAGATGCGGTTCCGCAGGCTCACGGGCGTCACGGCGAAGCTCGTTTTCGTCATGACCATCGTTCTTTCGATCTTTCACATCTACACGGCCGGCTTCGGTGTGCTCCAGGAATGGCGCCACCGCGCGTTTCACCTGGCGTTCGTGCTTCCCCTGGTGTTCTTTGTCTACAGCATGAAAAAGGAGGTCCATCGAAAGGGGGGCAAGCACCTCCTCTACGATGTCCTCTACGCGGGATGCGCGGCCATGCTCAACACCGCCGTCTTCCGCGAGATATTCGGCCTGTCTTTCGCCCCGGCCGCCGCCGTCGCCATAGGCACCTTCGGGTTCTCCCTCTATTTCAAACAGCGTGAGAACCTGCCCGATTCGCTCTCGGGCCGGGTCGATTTTCCCATCCACACCGCCATGATCGCGTTCATCCTCTGCGGGGCGGGTTTTGGGTGGACGCACCTGGATGTGCGCTCCTGGTTCGTAGACCTCAACCCGTCTCTGATTTTCTGGGGGGTCTTCCTTCTGGGCGTCTTTATCGCCATCACGGCCCTGTTTTTCCTGCAGTGGGGCCTATCTCTCTACGGTCTGATCCGGCACGGAAGGATCGATTATAAATCCGACAACGTCCCGTATTTCGATCTCTTCCTGGCGCTGATGTCCTGCATGATCTCGGTCTACGTGTTTCTCGAGTTCAACAACATCGGCATGCGGGCGGGGAGCCCCGATTTTGCCGAGCTCGTCGTGGGAAGCTTCTCATTCCTTCTCATCCTCGAAGCCGCCCGCCGGAGCATCGGCGCACCGCTCCCGATCATCGCCATGCTGGTCCTGATCAACTGCTACCTGGGCCCGTACTTCCTCGACATCCCGGGGCTCGACATCTTCGCCCACCGGGGGTACTCGATCTCCCGGATTGTCGATTACATGTTTCTCGGGACGGAAGGGATCTACGGCATCCCGCTCGGTGTCGTCGCGACCTTCGTCTTCCATTTTGTTCTCTTCGGGCTCTTCATCGCCCGGACGGGCCTTGCGCAGCTCTTTATGGACATCGCGATGGCTCTGGCCGGCTGGTCCTCCGGGGGGCCTGCCAAGGTGGCCGTCATCGCCAGCGGGTTCATGGGGTCGATCAGCGGCAGCTCGGTGGCCAATGCGGTGACGGTGGGGTCTTTCACGATCCCGCTCATGAAGCGGGTCGGGTACAAACCCACATTCGCGGCGGGGGTCGAAGCGGCAGCAGGCACAGGAGGCCAGATTATGCCTCCGGTCATGGGCGCCGCCGCCTTCATCATGGCCGAGTTTCTGGGGATCCCCTATATCAAGATCGCCCTATGCGCCGTCCTGCCGGCGTTCGTGCACTTTTTCGCCGTGGGCTGGATGGTCCACCTCGAGGCCAAGAAGACAGGCCTGCTGGGTCTTCCCCGGGAAATGCTGCCCAACCTCCGGCTCGTGCTCAAAGAACGCTGGCTTCTTGTGGGGCCTCTCATCATCATCGTCTACCTGCTGATCACCGGTTCCAGTCCGTTCCTCGCTGCCTTCTGGGGCATCATCTTTGCCACCGCCACGGGACAGGTCCACGAGAGGACGAAGCCATTCCTGCTGCCGCTCTTCCTCTGCGTGCCCCCCGTGCTCTTTGGCGTGAACCCGTTCACGGACGTGAAACTCGCCATCGGCTGGTTTGGCTTTATCGCTGCCTCTCTCTATCATTTCGGGGGCACCTCGGAGCGGCTCTCGACGACAATCGCCGTCGGCATCTCGGCTTTCCTCACGGCCCTGCTCTACCTCGAGGTCGATCCGGGACTGGCCGCCTTCTGGACCGACATGCTCATCGTCGGCGCGGGGGTCTTCTACAAGGAAAGCAAAATGCGCATCCGCGAAATCCTCACGAGCCTGGAGGAAGGAACGAAAAACGCAATCGCCATCGGGGCGGCCTGCGCCTGCGTGGGGTTCATCGTCGGGGCGACGACCCTCACCGGCATCGGCCTGAAATTTGCCACGGCCGTCATCGCGGTGGCCCATAACATTGCCGAGATCCTCAACCCCATGTTTTTCGGAATGACGACGGTCAGCGACATCACGCTCTTTTTCACGCTCGTCAATACCGCCCTGGCCTGCTTCATCCTCGGCATGGGCATCCCCACAACGGCCCAGTACATTATCGCCGCCATGATCGCCGCCCCGGCCCTGCTGCAGTGGGGTATCCATCCGCTGCTTTCGCACATGTTTGTCTTTTTCTACGCCATTCTCGCCGACGTGACGCCGCCCGTGGCGCTTGCAGCCTACGCGGCGGCAGGGGTGGCCGGGAGCGACCCCTTCAAGACGGGTTTCCGTGCCTTCAGCCTCTCCAGCGCCAAGGCCTGCGTGCCGTTTGCCTTTATCTACGCACCCGCGGTGCTGCTCATGCCCTGGCTGCTCGACCAGACCGTTGAATTCGACTGGTTGTGGTTCGTCCAGTGCGCCGTCACCCTCGTGTTGGGCGTCTCTGCACTGGGGGCCACCGTGGTCGGATACATCGGAGGGGGACCGTTGAACCGGTTCCAGAGGCTGCTCATGGGACTCTCCGCTCTCCTGCTCATCATTCCCGGTACGGCAACGGACGTCATTGGAGCCGTTCTCTACGCTGCGCTCACCGCCTGGCAGATTCTGAAATACCGGCGTGCAGGCAAACAGACGACGCAGGGGCCGCCTGCGGAAGCCTGACGATTTTCAGGCGGGGCCGTCGAGCTGCCCGCCGACTACGGTACGCTGCGCGCCTTCCTGCTCGACACCCTGAAGGGGAGAGACTGAGCCGGCGCGGGACGGGCGGCAGGGGTCACTCCGGCCGGCGGTCGTCCCTCGGCGTGATCTGGAGGGTGAGACCCCTCCCTCCGGCAACCACGACGCGCGTGCCTTTCTGAATGGGACGTGCCGGTTCCGCCGGTTCCGCCTTCCAGGTCTCGCCGCGGATTTGCACGTAGCCGTGGGGATCGCAGGTCTTCGTGACCACGCCCTCTGCCCCGACAAGGCTGTGAAGGGTTGCGGAATCGGTCCCGGCGAAGGAGTGCCAGAGCACGGGGAACATGAGGATGTCTTTCAGGATCCAGAGGATCGCGAGACAGCCCGCGAGCCAGGGCGGGACGCCCGCCCACTCGACGAGGGCCCAGAGCACGACGAATGCGAGGGCCGTGTCCGGTACCTGGTAGAGGGTGTACTTGAGAAGGATGGATCGCTTTGTCTTGCCCGGGAGCGTCCGGAAGTGTCTGAGACGGCTCATGTCGCAGGGATCCCTTTTGCGTATGCATCCATGATTACCACGCCGCGCACCGGGGCGTCAAAAAGGTTGACAGGGCCGCATCCCATCCGCTAAGGTAAATCAGGATGAATAATGGATAACGGGTCCGGGGCGTCGATCCCGGAGGGTTTGCCGATGGTCGGGCCGCCATCTGATGAGAATCAGATGGCGGCTTTTTTTGCGGCCGAAGCCGGCCCGGGCACCCGTGCCGGAACGCGGAGCGTGCCATGAACCGATTGCTTTTGATCTTCACGGACCTCGACGGCAGTCTCCTGGACCACGACGGGTATTCCCATGCAGGGGCCGCCCCCGCGCTCAGGATCATCCGGGCGCGGCGCATTCCCCTGGTCTTCGTCACAAGCAAGACCCGGGCGGAGATCGAGCGCCTGCAGGCGGATCTGGACATCCGGGAGCCCTTCGCCGCGGAGAACGGAGGGGGGATTTTCTTCCCCGCCGGCTACCGGGGCTTCCGCATTCCCGGTGCGATCGAGAGGGGATCGCATCTCCTGATTCCGCTCGGCAGGCCCTACGCCGAGATCCGCCGATTCGTCGAGGAGCGGAAAACGCGCTACGCCCTGCGCGGGGCGGCGGACCTGAGCCTCGAGGAACTGGTGGCCCTCACGGGCCTCACCCCCGAGCAGGCCCTCCTGGCGAAGCAGAGGGAGTTCTCGGAGCCGTTCCTGCTGGAGGACGGCGGGCAGCTCGAGGCCCTGCGGGAGGAAGCCCTGGCGGCGGGGCTGCAGATCACGCGGGGCGGGCGCTTCCATCACCTGGCCGGGGCCGGGCAGGACAAGGGGGAGGCCGTGAGGCGCGTGACGCAGATCTTCCGGGAGAACGCGGCGGGGGAGCTCCTGACCGTCGGGATCGGCGACAGGCCCAACGATGCCCCCATGCTTGCCGCCGTGGATATCCCCGTGCTCATCCCGCATCCCGACGGGCAGTACGAGGGCCTTGCGCTGCCGTACCTGCTCCGGGCGGGGCATCCGGGGAGCCTCGGCTGGAACGAGGCGGTCCTGAGCCTTCTCCACCGGTTCGACAGCGGGTGAGAAGGGGCGGTCAGGGAGAGGAGCGGTTCATGACGACAACGTTGCCCCGGTTTTCAACGACCCTTAGGGATCACGCGCGCAAGACCATCGAGAAGCTCCGCTATGCCGATATCGTGATCGGCATCCCCTCCTACTTCAGCGGCTCGTCCATCGTCCACGTGATCCAGACGGTCGCCGAGGGGCTCGAGCGGTTCTACCCCGAGGCCAAGAGCGTCATCTTTGTCGCCGACGGGGGGTCGACGGACGACACGCGTGAGACCGCCAACCTCGTGCAGATCCATTCCTACCAGATCAAGAAGATCGTGACGATCTACCGGGGCGTGCCGGGAAAGGGGTCGGGCCTCCGTGCCGCCTTCGAGGTGGCGAATTTCCTCCGGGCCCGGGCGGTCGCCGTTTTCGACTCCGACCTCGTCTCGATCAAACCCGAGTGGGTCCGCAACGTGCTCGACCCCGTGTTCAAGGGCTACGACTTCGTCGCGCCCCTGTACCGGCGCTACAAGCTCGACGGCACCATCACCAACACGATCGCCTACAACCTCACGCGGGCGCTCTACGGGCAGCGCGTGCGGCAGCCCATCGGGGGCGACTTCGGGATCTCCCAGCGGCTCGCCAAGCACTACTTCGACCAGGATGTCTGGGAGACGGACGTGGCCCGCTTCGGCATCGACGTCTGGATGACCACGACGGCCGTCGTGGGCGGCTTCAAGCTCTGCCAGGCGCGGCTGGGAGTCAAGGTGCACGGCGAAAAGGACCCGGGGGCCGACCTGGGCCCGATGTTCCGCCAGGTCGTGGGCACGATCTTCCAGCTCATGGAAACCAACGCCGGGCACTGGCAGAGGGTCCGGCGATCCCGCGACGTCCCCGTGGTCGGCGAGGAACTGGAACAGGAGCCGGCCCCCTTCGAGATCGACCAGGAAGGCCTCATCGACTATTTCCGGACGGGCTGGGCGAACTTCTCGGGCGTCTGGCAGCGGATCGTCGAGCCGAAGGATCTCGAGGTGATCCGGGGCCTTGCCGCCGTCGAGCGCACGCAGGACTTCGTCCTGCCCGTCGAGTCGTGGGTCCGCGTCGTCTACCGCTACGCCCGCTATTTCCACGCGACCCCGCGGCAGCGCTTCAAGGTCCTCGACACGATGGTCCCGCTGTACAACGCCCGGGTGGCAAGCCTCATCAACGAGGTGCGGGACAAGAACCCCGAGGAGGCGGAGCGCATCTTCGAGGCGCACGCCCTGGCGTTCGAGAAGATGAAAGACTACCTGGTCCGGATCTGGGACGAGGAGGTGGACGATGGCTGATTTCTGGCAGCACGGCATGATCACGACCCTGCAGAAGCTTCGGGAGCGGCCCGTCGGGGAGCTCGAGGCCGAGCTCAAGGCGATCGCGCGCCGCCGGAAGCTCGTTTTGCTGCTGCCCGCCCTGTACTCGGAATTCGAGACCCCCTCCATGCCGAAGATCATCGAGGAATTGAAGGGCGTGGAGTATCTCCACAAGGTGGTTCTCTCCCTGGACCGGGCCGGGCCGAGGGAGTTCGAAAAGGCCAGGGAGTATATGTCCGCGCTGAAGTGCCCGGTGCGCATCGTCTGGCACGACGGCCCGCGGATGCGGAAGCTCTACCGGGAGCTGGTGCGGAACGACTTCTCCATGGATCACCCCGGCAAGGGACGCTCCGTGTGGATGACCCTCGGCTCCATCCTCGCGGAGCGGGACGTCTACGCCATCGCCCTGCACGACTGCGACATCGTCAACTACCGACGGGAAATGCTGGCGCGGCTTCTCTTCCCCGTGGCGCACCCGGCCCTGGATTTCGAGTTCAGCAAGGGCTACTACGCGCGCGTGACGGACCAGCTCTACGGCCGCGTCACCCGTCTCTTCTACACCCCCCTGATCCGGACGCTGCGCCGCATCCTGGGGTTCAACCCCTTCCTGTCCTTCCTGGACAACTTCCGCTACGCCCTGTCGGGGGAGTTCGCCCTGATTTCGAGCCTGGCGCGCGGAATCCGGATCTCGCCGACCTGGGGCCTCGAGGTGTCGCTGCTGAGCGAGGTCTACCAGAGGGCGTCGATCAACCGGATCTGCCAGGTGGACCTGGCGGAGACCTACGAGCACAAGCACCAGGTGCTGCGGAAGCAGAAGCCCAACGAGGGCCTGCTGCGGATGGCGGGGGACATCGCCCGGGCCCTCTTCCGGGTCCTCACCCAGGACGGGATCGTCATGAGCGAGGCGTTCTTCCGGACCATGCTCACCTCCTACATCCAGGAGGCAAGGGTCACCATCGAGAAGTATCACGCCCTGTCGCTCATCAACGGGCTGACCTATGACCGCCATGCCGAGATCGAGGCCGTCGAGGCCTTTGTCGGCTCGATCCGGAAGGCCATCGCCGATTTCGTGGAGGACCCGGTGGGCGTCCCGATGCTCGCCGCCTGGGCCCGCGTCAACGCCGCGATCCATGACTTCGAGGACCGGATCAGCGAGGCCGTCGAGATGGACAATGCCTGAGGGCCCCCGCGGTCTCGGGGTCCCGGCCCGGGGGAGCATGACGCCGGAATCCCGATGCAATTCCGAAAAGCATTGACAGGGGGCCTCTCTATTTTTTACTGTAGTAAAAACGAGTGAACGGGAACGGGTCCGGAAGGGTGATTCCGGAGGTTTTCTGCCGATGGTCGGGCCGCCATCAGACACACGTCGGATTGCGGCCTGACCTGTATCCGGGCCCGGGCTCTCCAACGCCCCCGTGACCCCGGCATCCGTTACCGGGAAATCCCTGACGCGTCCGGGCCCGTCATTCGAGGCCGGCAACCCCGTATCCGCTAGCCGTCTACCTTCGAGGAGAAGAGGTCCCCCATGTTGAAGCAGCTGCCGGAACAGCCCTGCCACGGCTGCCCCGTCGAGGAAACGGCGGCAGAGTTCGTCACGGATCTCGAGCGGGGTCTGACGTCCGCCAATGCCGCCGACCGGCTTGCCCGCTTCGGTCCCAACCGGGTGACGCCGAGGAAAAGGACCGGTCCGCTGATGCGGTTCCTGCTGCAGTTCCACCAGCCGCTGATCTACATCCTGATCGCCGCGGGGGCCGTCACGGCGGCCCTCGGCGAGTGGGTCGACTCCTCGGTCATCTTCGGCGTGGTCCTCGTCAACGCCATCGTCGGGTTCATCCAGGAATCACGGGCGGAGAGCGCGATCGAGTCCCTCATGACGATGATGACGACCCAGGCCGTCGTCCTGCGCGACGGCACCCCGCACACGGTGCCGTCCGCCGATCTCGTCCCGGGCGACATCGTCCTGCTGCAGTCGGGCGACAAGGTCCCCGCCGACCTCCGCCTCTTCGTCTCCCGGGAGCTCCAGGTCGACGAGTCGGCCCTGACGGGCGAGTCCGTCCCGGTCGCCAAGCACGTCGACGTGATGCCCACGGACACGGTCCTTGCGGACCGCGGCAACATGGCCTACGCCGGGACGCTGGTGACCTTCGGCCAGGGCCGCGGCATCGTCATCGCCACGGGCGACCGGACGGAGACGGGCCGCATCTCGGGCCTCATCGCCGAGGCCGTCGAGATCTCGACGCCCCTGACGAGGAAGATCGCCCACTTCAGCCGGCTGCTCCTCGTCGTCATCCTCGTCGTTTCGGCTGCCATGTTTTTCGCGGGATGGTTCATGGGGCACACCGCCCTCGAGATGTTCATGGCGGCCGTCGCCCTGGCGGTGAGCGCCATCCCCGAGGGCCTGCCCGCCGCCGTGACGATCACCCTGGCGATCGGGGTGAAGCGGATGGCCGACGTCCACGCCATCATCCGAAAGCTCCCCGCCGTCGAGACGCTGGGGAGCACGACGGTCATCTGCTCCGACAAGACGGGCACCCTGACGGAGAACCAGATGACGGTGCAGAAGATCAGCGCCGGCGGGGAACTCTACGAGATCACCGGGAGCGGCTACACGCCGGAAGGGGAGATCCGCGCGGGCGGCGCCCCGGCCGACCCGGCCTCGTCCGCGGCCCTTTTGGAGTGCCTGCGGGCCGGGCTGCTGTGCAACGATTCCCGGCTGGTTCAAAAGGAGGAGCGCTGGGGGATCGAGGGCGACCCCACGGAAGGGGCCCTCCTTGTCTCCGCCGCCAAGGCGGGCTTGAAGCCCGGCACGGGCGGCGCCTGGGCGCGCATCGACGTCATCCCCTTCGAGTCGGAGAGGGCCTACATGGCCACGCTGCACGACCCGGGCGAGGGCAAGGCGCCCGTCGCCTACGTCAAGGGGGCCGTGGAGAAGGTCCTCGAGCAGTGCACGCAGGCCCTCTCCCGCGACGGCTCTGCAGGTGATCTCGACCGGGATTCGGTCCTGAAGGCGGCCGAGGCCATGGCGGCAGAGGGCCTTCGGGTGCTCGCCTTCGCCCGGAAAGAGCTGCCGGCGGCGCAGAGGGCCTTCGAATCGGTCCAGGGCCTTGCGGGCCTGACCTTCCTGGGGCTGCAGGGCATGATCGACCCGCCCCGGCAGGAGGCGATGAGGGCAATCCAGACATGCAAGACGGCGGGCGTCGCGGTCAAGATGATCACCGGCGACCACGCCGTGACGGCCACGGCCATCGCCGGACAGCTGGGCCTGACAGACCCGGGGGCCGACGGCGATCGCCGCGTCACGGTGACCGGCCGGGAGCTGCAGGATCTCTCCGACGCGGAGCTCATCGAGGTGGCGGAGCGGGCCAAGGTCTTTGCCCGCGTCGCCCCGGAGCAGAAGCTGCGGCTCGTCGAGGCCCTGCAGGCCAAGGGGCATGTCGTCGCCATGACGGGCGACGGCGTCAACGACGCGCCCGCCCTGAAGCAGGCCGACATCGGCGTCGCCATGGGCATCACGGGGACGGAGGTCGCCAAGGAGGCCGCCGACATGGTCCTCACCGACGACAACTTCGCCACCATCGAGGCCGCCGTCGAGGAGGGCCGCCGCATTTTCGACAACCTGACGAAGTTCTTCGTCTGGACGCTGCCCACCAACGGGGGCGAGGCCCTTGTCATCATGGCCTCCGTCGTCGCAGGGACGGGTGTGGCCCTGCCCGTGCTGCCCGTGCAGATCCTCTGGATCAACATGACCACGGCGGTCCTTCTGGGGCTCATGCTCGCCTTCGAGGCCAAGGAGTCCGACGTGATGATGCGGCCGCCCCGGGAGCCCGACAGCCCGATCCTGACGAACGTCCTGATCCTTCGGATCATCCTGGTGAGCGTGCTCATGCTCATCGGCGTCTTCGCCCTCTTCCTGCTGAAGAAGAAGGGGGGCGCCGGGCTTGCCGAGGCGCGGACCGTTGCGGTCAACCTCATCGTGATGATCGAGCTGTTCTACCTCTTCAACTGCCGCTCCCTGCGGCACTCGATGCTGAGCCTGGGGTTCTTCTCGAATCCCTGGGTGCTCGGCGGTTCGGCCGTCATGGTCCTGCTGCAGATTTTCTACACCTATCATCCCTGGATGAACACCCTGTTCCACAGCGCGCCCCTTCCGCTTGCCGACTGGGCCGTCATCGTCGCGGTCTCCCTTGCCGTCTCCCTCGTTGTCGGCGCGGAGAAGTGGGTGAGGGCGCGCTCTTCGGTCCGGGTGCCCGCCGGGAAGGGAGGGAATGACTGAGAGTGGTGCGGAAAGCCGCGAAGAGGGCCCCGGGGGCGACGCGGGGCGACGCGTCGGCACTCCTCCGGGAGACCGTCAGGCGCTACGAGGAACTGCGCCCGCTCTACGGTGCTTTCTGCGTCCACGTCCGCCATCTGATCGCGGCGGCGATCACGCGGCGCTCGATCAAGATCCACTCGATCGAGGCGCGGACCAAGTCGGTGGAGAGTTTCGAGAGAAAGCTCCGGCGGCTCCTCGGCTCGCACAAAGCCCCGCTGAGCGCCCCGGAACTGCTCAAGACGGTGACGGACATGGCCGGCGTGCGGGTGATCACCTTTTTCCCGAAGACCGTCCTTGACCTCGATGCGGTCATACGGGAGAATTTCCGGGTGATCGAGCGGGACGACAAGACCGGGTGGCGGGATGAGCCGGGCGGGTTCGGGTACCGGAGCGTCCACTACCTCGTGGAGCTGGCCCCGGAGCAGCTGGAACCTCAGGGCGTGCGGTGGTACGAGGGCCTGGTCGCCGAGATCCAGGTCCGGACGATCCTCCAGCACGCGTGGGCGGAGATCGAGCACGACATCCAGTACAAGTCCGCCCGGGCGATCCCGCCCGCCGTCCGGCGCCGTCTGGCCGCCGTGGCGGGTCTGCTGGAGATCGCCGACCGCGAGTTCCAGGCCATACGCGACGAGTATGAGCGCAGCCGCCGGCCCCGTGGGGGCTGAACCTCGCCGAGAGCGGCTGCGGCCCTCTGTTCGGAAACCCTCAGCGAAGGAGAGACAGGATGGACACGAGCAACACGAAGCCACAGGCACCTGCGACGCCGTTTCTGGGCAGCAACCTCGACCGCCTCGTGCACGCCTGGCTGGGGCGCCTGACGGGCGGCCTCTCGCCGGCCTCCATGACGCTGGCGTACCTGGACTGGCTGATGCACCTGGCCTATTCGCCGGCCAAGCAGGCCCAACTCGTCGAGAAGGCCTTGCGCAAGGCGCTGCGGCTCGCCCTGTATCTGCAGCAATGCGCCTGCGAGGGCGACGGCGCCCCCTGCATCGAGCCGCTGCCGCAGGACCGGCGTTTCACCGGGGAGGCCTGGCAGCGCTGGCCATACAAGCTGTACTGGCAGTCCTTCCTGCTCGCCCAGCAGTGGTGGCACAACGCGACGAGCGGCGTCCAGGGCGTCTCGCGCCGCCACGAGGATTTCGTGTCCTTCGCGGCGCGGCAGTGGCTCGACGTCTTCTCGCCCTCGAACTACCTCTGGTCGAACCCCGAGATCCTGGGCGCCACGATCGAGCAGGGCGGCAGGAACCTCGTCCGGGGGGCCCAGCACGTCTTCGACGACTGGGGGCGGGCCGTGCTGGGCCGCAAGCCCGCGGGGGCCGAGGCCTTCGAGGTGGGGCGCAACCTGGCCGTGACGCCCGGCAAGGTCGTCCTGCGCAACCGGCTCATCGAGCTGATCCAGTACGCGCCCGCCACGGAGACGGTCCGGCCGGAGCCGGTCCTCATCGTGCCGGCCTGGATCATGAAGTACTACATCCTGGATCTTTCCCCGCACAACTCCCTGGTGCGCCACCTCGTGGAGAAGGGCCACACCGTGTTCGTGATCTCCTGGAAGAACCCCGGCCCCGAGGACCGGGACCTGGGGCTGGAGGACTACAGGACCCTCGGCGTCATGGCCGCCCTGGAGGCCGTCTCGGCGATCGTCCCCGGGCCGAAGATCCACGCCGCGGGGTACTGCCTCGGGGGCACGCTCCTGGCGATCGCGGCGGCCGCGATGGCCCGCGACGGCGACGAGCGGCTCCGGAGCCTGACCCTGCTGACATCCCAGACCGATTTCTCGGAGCCCGGCGAGCTCACGCTCTTCATCGACGAGAGCCAGGTCACCTTCCTGGAGAACATGATGTGGGACCAGGGATACCTGGATTCCCGCCAGATGGCGGGCGCCTTCCAGATGCTGCGGACAAACGACCTGGTCTGGTCCCGCGTCGTCCGTGACTACCTCATGGGCGAGCGCCGCCCCATGAACGACCTGATGGCCTGGAACGCCGACGCGACCCGAATGCCCTACCGCATGCACACCGAGTACCTCAGGCGCCTCTACCTGCAGAACGACCTGGCCCAGGGGCGCTTCGAGGCGGGCGGGCAGCCGGTCGCCCTGGGGGACATCCGCATCCCCCTGTTCGTCGTCGGAACCGAGACGGACCACGTCTCCCCCTGGCGCTCGGTCTACAAGATCCACCTCCTGGCGGACACGGACATCACCTTCGTGCTGACCAGCGGCGGCCACAACGTGGGCGTCGTCAACCCGCCCGGAAACGACCGGGCCTATTTCCGCATCGCCACGAAGCGGGAATCGGACCGCCACGTCGACCCCGACCGCTGGGTGGAGCAGAACCCGCCGCAGAAAGGCTCGTGGTGGCCGTCCTGGGTCTCCTGGCTGGCGGCGCTCTCCGGGGAGCCCGTGCCACCCCCGCCGACGGGCGCAAAGGACGCGGGGTACCCTCCGCTCGGCGACGCGCCGGGAACCTACGTCCGCGGGGAATAGGCCCGCGGGGCGTGCTTCGGCTCTGCAAGAAAGAACGGGGCAAACGCGACCCCCCTAAGAATCAGGAGGAGTTTCCATGAAACGTGTCGTGCTCTTCATCATCACCAACTTGGCCGTCGTTCTGATCCTGAGCATCGTGCTTCGCCTGCTTGGGGTCGAGCGCATCCTCGACGAGCAGGGCATCGCCCTCGAGATGACGAACCTGCTGGTCTTCGCCGCCGTCTTCGGCTTCGGGGGGGCCTTCGTGTCCCTGGCCCTGTCGAAGTGGACCGCCCTGCGCATGACGGGGGCCCGCGTGATCACGCAGCCGGCCGACGAGACCGAGGCCTGGCTGGTCAACACCGTGAAGCGCCAGGCGACGGCCGCGGGGATCGGCATGCCCGATGTGGCGATCTACGATGCGCCCGACCCGAACGCCTTCGCCACGGGCATGCGCCGAAACAGCGCCCTGGTCGCCGTCAGCACGGGGCTGCTGCGCTCGATGACCCGCGGCGAAGTGGAGGCCGTCCTGGGCCACGAGGTCAGCCACGTGGCCAACGGGGACATGGTCACCCTTGCCCTGATCCAGGGCGTCGTCAACACCTTCGTCATGTTCTTCTCCCGCGTCGTGGGACATTTCGTGGACCGGGTGGTCTTCAAGACCGAGAGGGGCCACGGGCCCGCCTTTTTTGTCACCACGATCATTGCTCAACTCGTCTTCGGGATCCTGGCGAGCCTCGTGGTCATGTGGTTCAGCCGGCAGCGGGAGTTCCGTGCCGACGCGGGCAGTGCGGATCTCGAGGGGAGCGACAAGATGATCGCAGCCCTGAAGCGCCTGCAGAAGACGGTGCAGCAGCCCCACCTGCCCGACCAGATGGCCGCCTTCGGGATCTCGGGGTCCCCCGGCTCCGGCCTCCGGAGGCTCTTCATGACCCACCCGCCCCTGGAGGAGCGCATCGCGGCGCTCGCCGCGCGAGCCCAGCGGGGATGAGAACCGGTCCCGCCGCCTGCACCGTACGCGGCCGGCGGCCGCAAATTCCTTGACCGGATGCCTTTCGGCACCTATGATGCGAGCGGGACGGTCCCGCCGGGGGACCGCCCGCACCGAATGCGATCGTCCCTGCTCGAAGGCGGCCCCCCCATGTCCAAGACGTTTGAACTGCTGAAACCGGAAATCGAGGAACTCCTTGCCGACCGCAAATGGGAGGAGCTGCGGGAACTGCTCGAGGAGATCCCCGAGCCGGACATCTCCGACATCCTCGAGCGGCTGGGCGAGCGGGACCGCATCGTCCTGCTGCGACTGCTCCCGCGGGAAATTCTCCCGGAGGTCTTTTCCTACCTGTCCGACAGGACGCAGACGAATCTCCTCCAAGCCCTGACGGCGGAGGAGACCCGGGCGATCCTCGCCGGCCTCAGCCCCGACGACCGAGTGGAGTTCCTGCAGGCGTTGCCCGGCCAGGCGATCCAGAAGCTGCTCAACCTGCTCACCCCCGAGGACCGGAAGGAGACACTGCAGATCCTCGGGTATCCCGAGGAGAGTGTCGGCCGGCTCATGACGCCCGACTACGTGGCCGTTCGGCCCGAGTGGACGGTCGGCGAGGCCCTGGACCACATCCGCCTCAAGGGCAAGGACAGCGAGACGATCAACGTCGTCTACGTCACCGACGCCCGGTGGAAGCTCGTGGGCGTCCTGGGGCTGCGGCGGCTCATCCTCGCGAAGCCGGCCGAACGGATCGCCGACATCATGGAGGCGTCGGTCATCCGGATCGGCGCCTTCGAGGACCGCGAGAAGGCGGTGAAACTGATCTCGCGCTACGACATCACGGTCCTGCCCGTGGTGGACGCCAACGGCATCCTCCTGGGCATCGTCACCGTCGACGACCTCATCGACGTCGCCGAGGCGGAGGCGACGGAGGACTTCCAGAAATCGGCCGCCGTGCATCCCCTGAAGGCGAGCTACCGCGAGTCGTCGGTGCTGTCGCTCTACACGAAGCGCGTGACCTGGCTCGCCTCACTGCTCGGGATCAGCGTCGTCACGACGGGGATCCTCTCGGCGCAGGCCGACACGCTCAACTCGGCCATCGCCCTGGCCTTCTTCATCCCGCTGCTCATCGGGACGGGCGGCAACACGGGAAACCAGTCGGCGACGCTCATGATCCGCGCGCTGGCGACGGGGGACATCCGGGAGGGCCAGTGGCTCGGGGCGCTGCTGCGGGAGGTCGGAATCGGGATCCTTCTCGGCGCGACCATGGGCCTGGCGAGCTGGGTCCTCGGGTTTTTCAAGGGCGATGCCCGCATCGCCCTGATCGTCTCCCTGGCCATGGTCAGCATCGTCTTGACCTCCAGCATCCTCGGCGTGATCCTGCCCGTCATCCTGCAGCGGCTGCGCGTTGACCCGGCCGTGGCGAGCAACCCCCTCATCGCATCCGTCATGGACATCCTGGGGCTGCTCATCTATTTTTCCATCGCGCAGGCCGTCCTCTCCATGGCCTGAGGGCGGGATGGGCCGGCCTGCACCGGCATGCCGGAGACAAACGCATGGCCAGGGACGCGGCGGCGCCGCAGCCCGAGGGACCCGGCGGGGTGGCGGTCCGTCGCAGGCGTCAAAAAGCTGGAAGATGAGGGGAGGGTGTGTTACAAAGCCGTAACCTTTCAGCAGGGTCTGGGCCCGGCGTCAGGAACATCATTCGAGGAGGGGGACATGGCCTACAGGGAGATCAAGGCGAAGGATCTGAAACCGAAGACATTCATCGACGAGAAGGTGCGGGAGATCCGGGAGATCACGGGTGACGGCATCGCCATCAGCGCCCTGTCGGGCGGGGTGGACTCGTCGGTCGTGACGGCCCTGGCCCACAGGGCGCTGGGCCGGAAGCTCAAGACGTACTTCATCGACAACGGCATCATGCGGGAAGGGGAGCCGAAACGCGTCAAGGCCCTGTTCGCGGAGCTCGGCATCCCCGTGACGGTCGTCAATGCCCGCCGCGCCTTCTTCGACGCCCTGAAGGGAATCACGGACCCCGAGCTCAAGCGGGAGGCCATCACCCAGACGTTCTACAAGAAGGTGTTCCGGGAGCTCGTGCTCAAGAGCAAGGCCACGGTGCTCCTGCAGGGGACGATCCTCACGGACATCGAGGAGACGGCGGCCGGGATCAAGCGCCAGCACAACGTCTTCGAGCAGATCGGCATCGACCCGAAGAAGGCCTTCGGCTACAGGATCAGCGAGCCCCTCATCGAGCTGCGCAAGGACGGCGTGCGCAAGGTGGGCATGGCCCTGGGCCTGCCCAAGTCGCTCTTCGACCGCATCCCCTTCCCGGGGCCGGCCCTGGCGGCCCGCGTCATCGGCGAGGTGACGCCCATGAAGATCGCCCTGGTGCGCAAGGCGACGGTCATCGTCGAGGAGGAGCTCGCGAAGGTCAAGGCGTTCCAGTACTTGGCGATCCTCCACGAGGACCGGGTCACGGGGATGCGCGCCGGCAAGCGCGACTTCGGCCTGCAGATCGAGGTCCGCTGCTGGGACAGCGTCGATGCCCGCAAGGCCACCCCCACGCGGCTGCCCTGGCCGAAGCTCGAGCGGATCGCCGGCAGGATCCTCGACGGCGTGCCCGGCGTGGTGAGCGTGACGTACAACCTGGCGACGAAGCCCCCCTCCACGATCGAGGCCATCTGAGGGGCACGGGCGCCGACGGCGGAACGGGACGAAGGGGAAAAGGGCGAAATGCGGCCCCGGCGGCATTTCGCCCTTTTTTTTCGGGCCGGCCGGCGGTACCATGAAGCACAAGGCCACGACACGGGAGGCTGGACATGGCGGACTATTACAACAGCGACGATCTGGAGCGCTTCGGCGAGGTCGGGAAACACAAGCCCGAGCTCTTCAGGAAATTCATGGACTGGTACCAGGCCTCTCTCGAGGCCGGGGCCCTCACGAAGCGCGAGAAGGCCCTGATCGGGCTGGGCGTTGCCCACGCGATCCAGTGCCCGTACTGTATCGACGCCTTCACGCGCGAGTGCATCGCCGAGGGGATGGACATGGAGCACATCACCGAAGCCGTCCACACGGCCTCCGCCGTACGGGGCGGTGCGGCGCTCATCCACGGCCTGCAGGCGGGCAACACGGCGGAGAAGATCCTTCTCTGATTACATCCCCCCGGCATCCCCCTTTCGCAAAGGGGAAAAGGATCATGCTCCCATTTTCAAAAGGGGAGACCACAAGTTCCCCCCTTTAAAGGGGGGAAGGGGGGATTTGACGGAACAGGCCAAGAGATGCGTTCCTTCGACGACACGGTCAGAGAGGCGCTCGGCGGTCCCCTGACGGCGGCCGATGTCGCGATCCTGCAGCTCAACATCGGCTACGTCTGCAACCTGCGCTGCAAGCACTGTCATCTCTCCGCCGGGCCGGACCGCGGGGAACGCATGAGCCTCGAGGTCATGGACGAAGCCCTGCGCGCCGTCAGCCGCTACGGCATCCGGACCGTCGACATCACCGGCGGGGCGCCCGAGCTCAACCCCTATCTGCGGCACCTCGTCGCCGGGGCCCGTGCGGCCGGCTCCCACGTCATCGTGCGGACCAACCTGACGGTTCTCCTGGAGCCGGCGATGGCGGATCTGCCGGAGTTCTACCGTGACCAGGGCGTGGAGGTGGTGGCGTCGCTGCCGCACGTTGTCGGGGCGAGCGTGGACCGGGTCCGGGGCGGGGGAACCTTCGAGAAAAGCCTGTCCGTGCTCCGGCGGTTGAACAGCCTGGGGTATGGAAAAGAGGGAACGGGGCTCGTCCTGAACCTCGTCTACAACCCGCCGGGGGCGATTCTGCCGGGCCCGCAGAGGGAACTCGAAGACCGGTATCGCAGGGAGCTCGCAGCCCGGGGGATCGTCTTCGACGGCCTCTTCGCGTTCGCCAACATGGCCCTGGGCCGTTTCCGGGAGTTCCTCGTCCGCTCCCGGGGACTCGAAAGCTACCTCGCCCAGGTCCGCAGGGCCTTCAACGCGGCAACCCTCGAGGGGCTCATGTGCCGGCACCTGGTCAGCGTGCGGTGGGACGGGACCCTGTTCGACTGCGACTTCAACCAGGTCCCGGGGCTGCCCGTCGACGAGGCCTGCCCGCGGCACATCACCGCCTTCGACCCCGGGAGGCTCGCCCGGCGGCGCATCGTGACGGACGAGCATTGCTTCGTCTGCACCGCCGGCGCGGGCACGAGCTGAATGGGCGCGATCGCCTGACGGGCCGGGCGCCCGGTCATCTCCCGCCGAACTTCCGATCCCCGATGGGCACGCCCTCCGCGCCCGCACCGTACACCGGGTGGCGCCTCGCGGCCAGGCTCACCAGGCGGCTGCCCATTTGCCCGTAGGACAGGCCGGCAAGCTCCGCCGTGAGTGCCAGGCTCGCGTCGGCGCTGATGTCGGGGTTGGGGTTCGGGTCGAGCAAGTAGAAGATCCCGTCGCGCAGGCGGAAGTCGAACCGGGCGTAGTCCCGGATGCCCATGGCCCGGTAGGCCCTCCGGGAGATCTCCTCCAGCAGGCGAAGCTCGTCCGCGGTCAGCGGGGCAGGGGCGATCGTGCGGATCTCGGTGTAGGGGCGCGAGCCCGGGTTGAACTTCGCGTCCCACGAGCAGAGCCGCTCGCGCAGGTCGTCGAAGGCGGAGAACTCCATCTCGACGGGCGGAAGGACCTCCACGTCCTCGTTGCCCCAGAGCGTCACCCGGAACTCGCGGCCGTCGATGAACTCCTCCACCAGCGCGGGCTGCCCGTAGGTCTCCGCCACGAACCGGATGCGCTCCAGCAGGGCCGGCCGGTCCAGGACGACGGACTCGGGCGTGATCCCGATGCTGCAGTGCTCGCGCAGGGGCTTCACGATGGCGGGGAAGCAGTCCCACGAGGCGTGCTGCCCCGGCGAGCAGACGCAGCCCGCCGGGGTCGGAACACCGGCCCGCAGCAGGACGTCCTTGACCTTCTCCTTGCTGCCGCTGAGCCGCAGCACCGCCGGCGGCGACCCCGAGTAGGCGAAGCCCATCTCCTCGAGGATCTCGGCGGCCAGGGCGTCGCTGTGGGCGATGCCGGGGATGGCCTCGCACCAGTTCAAGACGATGAAACGGCCGGGGTCGTAGGGGGAGAGGAATCGCCGCAGGTCCATGTCGTCGACCCGGACGGGCGTGACGGGATGGCCGACCCGGCGCAGGGCATCGATGAGTTCCACGGTCGCCGTGACGGCCTCTTCCTGCTCCGCCGGTTCCCAGGCGGGGTCGATGTTGTAGAGCAGAAGCACGGGAAGCTCCCGCGGCTCCCGGTCGAGGACGGGCTTCGGCGCCTCGGGGGCCTTGACGGCCCGCGGGGCGCTCTTGCGCCTCGGCGTGCGGAGGGTCTTACGCGTTTTGTGCGTTTCCATCCCCGTGTCCCCTCGCGTACAGGCGGAAGAGCGGCTCGACGATCAAGGCCTCGGCCGGCGGCCTGAGCACCCAATTGGACAGGAGGACCGCAACCCCGCCGATCGCGAGCGTGTAGGTCAGGCTGATGTTGATCAGGCCGATGACCAGGGCAACGGCCGGCAGAAAGGACCATTCCATCCGCCGGCGAAACGCTTCGTCCCGGTAAAAGGGCGGGCGCTTCTCCATCGGCGTGAATCCCGCCAGGAAACTCGACGTGACCACCCCGAGGCAAAGCAAGAACAGGATCAGGAGAATCATGTAGAGCATCGGTCCCTCTTACACTCAGAAGCTGGGAAGTCGAGAAATTGAGAAGCGCGGAAGGTCCGGTGGCACTCCACGGCTTTCCTGTGTTCCCTTCATTCTCTTTCTGTACTTCTCAGCTTCCTAACTTCACCGCTTCTTCGCTTCCTAACTTCCGTCCGGTCACTGCGTCATCACGTACTTCTGCTCCTCCTTCGGCACGTACCACCGGATCACGTTGTGGCCGATGCCGATGGGGGCCGGGTCGATCCCGCGGATCCTCGCGTGGAAGATGGGCAGCGCATCGGGCACGTAGAGGAAGATGTAGGGCTGGTCCTCGGCGAGGATCTCCTGGATCCGGTCGTAGCAGCGCTTGCGCTCGGCGCGGTCGAAAGTGCCGCGGCCCTTCTCCAGCAGGGCATCGACCTCGGGGTTGCTGTAGGAGACGAAGTTCAGCTCGCTGGGGCCCGTCTTGCTCGAGTGCCAGACGTCGTAGAGGTCGGGGTCCATGGGGATCGTCCAGCCGAGGATGACGGCGTCGAATCGGCGCTTGTTGATGAACTCCTTGATGAAGGCCGCCCACTCGATGATGCGGATCTTCACGGAGATGCCCACCTCGGCGAGCCGGCGCTGCACGATCTCGGCCGTCTTGGCGCGGACCTCGTTGCCCTGGTTGGTGAGAAGCTCGAACTCGAAGCGCCGGCCGTCCTTGTCGAGGATGCCGTCGCCGTCCGTGTCCCGCCACCCCGCCTCCGCGAGAAGCTCGAGGGCCTTCTTCGGGTCGTAGGGGTAGCGCCTCACGTTCGGGTTGTACTGCCAGGTGCCCGGCTTGAAGGGGCCCGTGGCCTCCTTGCCGAGGCCCAGGAGGATGCCGTCGATGAGCTCACCCTTGTCGACGGCGTGCGCCAGGGCCTGCCGGACCCGCCGGTCGGCGAACATCGGGTTCTGGAGGTTGAACCCCATGTACGTGTAGGCGAAGGCGAGGTAGCGGTACTTCCGGAAGTGGGTCCGGAAGTACCGGGTTTCCGTCTGGCGCGTGTACTGCAGGGGCGTGAGCCCCATGTGGTCGATGCCCCGCGCCCGGAGCTCGAGGAACAGGGTGGCCATGTCGGGGATGACCCGCATGATGCGCCCGTCGAGGTAAGGCCGGCCCTCGAAGTAATCCGGGTTGGCGACGAGGACGATCTTCTGCCCCGTCTTCCACTCCTTGAACCGGTAGGGGCCCGTGCCGACGGGGTGGCGCGCCAGCGGGCTGCGTGTCACGTCGGTTCCCTCCAGGAGGTGCCGGGGCATCACGGCGGCGCTCCAGCTCGTGAGCGCGGGGGCGAAGGGCTTGTCATAGGTGACGCGGAACGTGTAGGGGTCGAGGACCTCGGCCTTCTTCACCTTCAGGAAGTCGCCGGCGTAGGCGGTCGGCGTCTTCGGGTCGACCGTGAGCCGGTAGGTGAACAGGACGTCTTCGGCCGTGAAGGGCTGCCCGTCGTGCCAGCGGACCCCCTTGCGCAGCCGGAAGGTGATGACGAGGCCGTCCTTCGAGATGTCCCAGGACTCGGCCAGGTCGCCGACGATGTTGAGGTCCCGGTCGTACTTCACCAGACCGTTGAAGATGAGCCCCGAGATGCTGTGCGAGGCGCTGTCCGTGGCCAGCAGGGGGATGAGGTTGCTCGCGTCCCCGATGGAGCCCTCGACGAGGATGTCGCCGGTTGCGGGGACGCTCCGGCCCTCGCGCGCGGCGACGGGTGCCTCGTCCCTGTCGGAGCCCGCACAGGCGAGGATCGTCAGCAGGAGCCCCAGGATGGCCGCCATCGCCCTGAAGGAACGACCGTTCATGGAGAGGGACTCTATCGCAAAGAGCCGTCTTTTTCAACGGAATTGGCGGGTTCGGGGTGATTGGGGGCGTGCTGCACGGCTTCGTCCGGCGTGCGGGGATCCCCTGTGTCTATGGGCCAGCAGCTGTAATTCCGGCTGTCGTCGATCACGCTCCGGAGAAGGCGGCGCAGCCGAGAGAGCAACCCGTTCATGATCGCGCTCCATGGGGAAGGCGGGTCGGCACACGGGAACCCCCCGGGTTGGGGGCATCCGGCGAAACAGGCGGATCTGACAGGCGCGCCGCGCCGTCAGTGCAAGAGCTTCCCGATGCGGCTCCAGCGCACGCCGCTGTTCTCGCTGTCCCACGAGAAGTAGATGATGAAGGCCTTGCCGATCACGTCCTCGAGCTTGACGAACCCCCAGAACCGGCTGTCGTAGCTCTGGTCGCGGTTGTCGCCCATGACGAACAGGGTCCCCTCGGGGACCTTGAGGGGACCCAGGTTGTCCCTGCGCTGGATCGACCTCGGGTAGATGACGTCCTCCACGTGAACCCCGTGGGGGTCGTCGACGGCCTCGCCGTTGACGTAGAGCTTCTTGTCCCGGATCTCCACCGTGTCGCCTCCCACCGCGATGACCCGCTTGATGAAGTCCTTCGACTTGTCCTCGGGGTAGATGAAGACGGCGATGTCGCCCCGCTGCGGCTGGCCGACGGGGATGATCGTGGTGCGCAGGTAGGGCAGCTTGACCCCGTAGCTGAACTTGTTGACCAGGATGTGATCGCCGATCTCGAGGGTCGGCTTCATGGATCCCGAGGGGATCTTGAAGGCCTGGACGACGAAGGTGCGGATGAAGGCGGCGATCAGGATGGCGATGATGATCGCCTCGGCGTACTCCCGGATCTTTGCGGTTTTCGGGTTCGAGGTCATGATGCGTTCGTCTCTCTCACGAGTAGATGGCCATGAGCGTGATGATCACCATGGCAAGCCCGCAGGCCCCCTTGGCGAAGAGCCCCGCCAGGCGGCCCGCCAGGGCCCCGAAGCCGGCCCTGGCCGCCGGCTTGAGCTCCTGCTGGGCGAGGAGCTCGACGGCGAAGGCCCCCGCAAGCGCCCCGAGGAAGGACCCGATGAGGGCCCCGAGCCCCAGGAGGACAGGCGTCAGGAGGACGGCGCCGGCGATCCCGCCCACCACCGATGCCGCGATCGCCCTCTTCGAGGTCCCGTAGCGTCTCGCCCAGGTGACGCCGAAGAGGAACTCGAGGGATTCGGCGAGGGCCGAGATCGCGACGAGCGCCAGCAGGATCCCGAAGCCGATCCGCTCGAATCCCGTGACCAGGGCGAAGACGAAGGCGTCCAAGAGGATGACGAGTGTCCCCGGCAGCCCCAGCAGGGTCGCGAAGAACCCGATGAGCAGCACCAGGATGAAGATCGTCAGGCCCGCGGCCTCCAGGGGGGTCAAGGTCTCACTTCCTCTTTCGTTTCGAGGGTCTCGCCCGCTCCCAGGCCAGCACGAGGGGGCTGGCGATGAAGATGGAGGAGTAGGTGCCCACGATCACGCCGACGAGGATCGCAAAGGCGAAGTCGAAGATCACAGCCCCTCCGAACAGGAGGATCGAGACGAGCACGAGCACGACGGTGAGGACCGTCAGGATCGTGCGGCTCAGGGTCTGGTTGATGCTGGCGTTGATGACCTGCGCCAGTTCCTGCCGGACGTTCTTGCGCATGTTTTCCCGGATGCGGTCGTAGATGACGATCGTGTCGTTGATGGAGTAGCCGATGATGGTGAGCAGCGCCGCGACGATGACCAGGCTGAACTCCATCCGGAGCAGGGAAAGGACGCCGACGGTGATGATCGTGTCGTGCACCAGGGCGAGAATGCCCCCCACGGCGAAGCGGAACTCGAAGCGCCAGGCGATGTAGACGAGCATCGCGATCCAGGAGAAGACAACGGCCATGATCCCCTTCTGCGTGAGGTCCCTGCCGACCTTCGGGCCGACCACCTCCACGCGGCGGACCTCGAAGCCGTCCCTGCCGAAGGCCGCCGCGAGGCTGTCCTCGATGCGGCCCGAGAGCCCCTTGAGGTCTTCCGTCGACTCGGCCGTCCGGATCAGGTACTCGTGCTCGTCCCGGGCGCCGAACTGCTGGATGGTGACCTCGCTGAGGTTGACGGCGTCGAGCGAGCGGCGGATCCCGTCGATCGGGACGTCCTTCTGGAACTTGACCTGGATGACCGTTCCGCCGGCGAAATCGATTCCCCAGTTGGGACCGCCGTGCGCGATGAGCGAGACGATGCTGATCAGGATGGCCGCGGCGGAAACCAGGGCGGCGATCCGCATCTTTCCCACGAAGTCGAAATTGATTCCGGGCTTGATGAGTTCCATGTGATCTCCAATCTCCGGGCTCGAGGCGTCGGGTATCAGGCGTCGGGACGGAAGAGGGATTCCCTTGTTGCGGGTATCGAAACCGGGCCCTGTGCCCTGATGCCTACAGCCTCATGCCTAAAGCCTTTCATATGCTCAGCGCTTTGATCTTCCGGTTCCAGGTCACGTGGTCGAAGATGATCCGCGTCACGAAGATGGCCGTAAACATGCTGACGATGATGCCGATGCTCAGGGTGACGGCAAACCCCTTGACGGGCCCCGTGCCGAACTGGAAGAGGAACACGGCCGCGAGCAGCGTCGTCACGTTCGTGTCGAGGATCGTCAGGAACGCCCGTGCGTAGCCCGCCTCGATAGCGGCCCGGGGCGTCTTGCCGAGGCGCAGCTCTTCCCGGGCCCGCTCGAAGATCAGCACGTTGGCGTCCACGGCCATGCCGATGGTCAGCACGATGCCGGCGATGCCCGGCAGGGTCAGCGTGGCGTCGAAGAGCGCCATGGCCCCCAGCAGGATGACGATGTTGAGAACGAGCGCCAGGATCGCCACGAGGCCCGAGAGCCGGTAGTAGAACACCATGAAGAGCCCGACGAGGATCATGCCGATGATCACGGACCGGATCCCCTTGTCGATGGAGTCCTGCCCGAGGGAGGGCCCCACGGTGCGCTGCTCCAGAATCTTGACCGGCGCGGGAAGAGAGCCGGCCCGGAGCACGATGGCCAGGTCGCGGGCCTCTTCCGTGGTGAAGGCCCCCGTGATCTGCGCGTCGCCGCCGGAGATCCTCTCCTTGATGACGGGCGCCGAGTAGACGACGCCGTCGAGGATGATGGCGAGACGGCGGTTGACATTCTCCCCGGTGATCCGGTCGAAGTCCCGGGCCCCCTGGGCGTTGAACTTGATGGCCACATAGGGCTCCCCGAAGCGGTCGCTGATCTTCACCTGGGCGTTTTCGAGCGACTGGCCGGTCAGCAGGGTCCGCTCCTTCAGGAGGTACCACGTGTCGCGCCGGGCGCCGCTGCGCTCGCCGCTCTCGCGGGCGCCCTTCATGAGGATCGAGCCGGCCGGCACGTTGCCCCTCAGGGCCTCCTCGAGGCTGTGCTCCTCGTCGACGAGCTTGAACTCCAGCAGGGCCGTCTTGCCGATGAGATCGACGGCCCGCTTGGGGTCCTTCACGCCGGGCAGCTGGATCAGGATCCGGTCCTCGCCCTGGGGGATGATCTCGGGCTCGGTCACGCCGAACTGGTCCACGCGGTTGCGGATCGTCTCGAGGCTCTGGTCGACGATCGATTTCTTCATCTCGGCGACGCGCTTCTCCCTGAGCCGCAGCACGACCTTCTCGCGCCCGTCGGCGAGGTCGGCGGACTGGATCTCCAGGTCGGGGAACTGCTCGGCGAGGAGCTTTTCGAGGTCCGCCCGGGCCTCCCGGCTCGGCAGCTCGATGCCGATGGTGTTGTCCGGCCGGCGCTCCACGCCGCGGAAGCGCACCCGCTTCTCCATGAGGCCGTCCTTGACGCTGTTGGCGAGCCGCTCGACGGTCCCCTCGAGGGCCTTCGCCGTGTCGACCTCGAGGACGAGGTGCATCCCGCCCTGCAGGTCGAGGCCGAGGTGAATCCGGTTCTTCGGGAAGAGGTTCTTCACCGATGCCGGCAGCTCCGGGACGACGGAGGGCAGGAGAAAATACGCCGAGGCGAGGACCACCGCCGCCGCGATCAGGACTCTCAGCTTGATGCTCTGGAACATGCGGATCCCCCTTCGCCCTTATTCCTCCGCCGCCTTCTGGACAAGGCCCGCGATGTGCGCCCGGTTGACCTTGATCTTCACGTTGGGCGCGACCTCGATCGTCACCACGGCCTCGGTGAGCGCGGCGACCTTGCCCTGGATGCCGCCGGTCGTCTCGACCATGTCGCCGTGCTTGAGGTTCGCGATCATCTCCTTCGTCTCTTTCTGCTTCTTCTGGGCCGGCCGGATGAGCAGGAAGTAGAAGATGCAGAAGATCGCCGTCATCATCAGGATGAATCCGAAATCCCCGCCCGGTGCTCCCTGGCCCCCTGTGCCTCCCATGGCGTATGCGATGCTGGTCAAGGTTCGTCCTCCTCGTTGGTTTTCATGATCTCGTCCGCCCGTCCCGCCGGGACCGGGCCCGCGTCGCCCTCCTCGCGCCCGTCCCTGAACGAGCGCCGGAAGTCCGCGAAGGAACCCCCGGCGATGGCCGCCCGGATGCGCTCCATGAGCGCGAGGTAGAACCGGACGTTGTGGATCGTGTTCAACAGTAAAGCCAGGATTTCCCTGGCTGTGAATAGATGCCGGAGATAGGCCCGCGAGAAGTTGCGGCACGTGTAGCAGTCGCAGGTCTCGTCGAGCGGGGCCTGATCGGTCCGGTAACGGGCGTTTTTTATAACAACCTTTCCCCGATTTGTAAATAGCAATCCGTTCCGTGCGCACCGGGTCGGCATGACGCAGTCGAAGAGGTCGATCCCGTGGCCCACGCACTCGACGATGTCCTCCGGGGTCCCCACGCCCATGAGATAGCGGGCCTGACCCGCCGGCAGCAGGGGCGCCGTCGCCGCGCAGGTCTCCATCATGAGCGCCTTGGGCTCCCCGACGCTGAGGCCCCCAATGGCGTACCCGTCGAAGCCGATCGCCGAGAGCGCCTCGACGGACGCCTTCCTCAGATCCTGATAAACACCGCCCTGGACGATGCCGAAGAGGGCCTGGTCCGAGCCGCCCTTCGCCTCCCGGCACCGTTTCGCCCAGCGGTGCGTGAGCGCCATGGATCTCTCCGCGTAAGCCCGCTCGGCGGGGTAGGGCGTGCAGTCGTCGAGGCACATCATGATGTCCGACCCCAGGGCCTGCTGGATCTCGATCGCCCGCTCGGGGCTCAGGAAATGCCGCGAGCCGTCGATGTGGGACTGGAAATGCACGCCCTCCTCGGTGATCTTCCGGAGGGGGCCGAGACTGAAGATCTGGAACCCGCCGCTGTCGGTGAGGATGGGGCGGTCCCAGCGCATGAACCGGTGAAGGCCGCCGTGGTCCCGGATCAGCTCGTGGCCCGGCCGCAGGTAGAGGTGGTAGGTGTTGCCGAGGATGATCTCGGCCCCCGCCTCCTTGAGCCCGTCCGGCGTCATGGCCTTCACGGTCCCCTGCGTCCCCACGGGCATGAAGACGGGCGTGCGCACCTCGCCGTGGGCGGTCGTCATCCGCCCGAGGCGCGCCCCGGTGTCCGGGTCGGTTTTTACTAGTTCAAAGCTGAATGCCATAAATGCCATGGAGTGATGGAATAATGGAATGTTGGAATGTTGCGTTCAGAATGTGCGAACCCATGATTCCAGTATTCCATTGCTCCAATATTTCGCCTTTCATGTGATGAACATGCAATCCCCGTAGCTGTAGAACCGGTACCGCTCCGCGATGGCCCGTTGATAGGCCGAAAACATCAGCTCCCGTCCGGCGAAGGCGCAGACGAGCAGGAACAGGGACGATTTCGGCAGGTGGAAGTTCGTCAGCAGCGCCCCGACGCGCCGGAACCGGTAGCCGGGGTAGATGTAGAGCCCCGTGGAGCCCGAGGTCGCGTGGATGCGTCCCTGCCCGTCGGCGGCGGATTCGAGGACCCTCGTGGAGGTCGTCCCCACGGCGACGACGCGCATTGCGGCGTTGACCGTCTCGGCCGTCTCGGCGCTGATCTCGAAGACCTCCTCGTCCATGGTGTGGTCCTCGATCTGCTCGACTTCGACCGGCGTGAAGGTCCCGTAGCCCACGTGGAGCGTGACGGTCGCCACGGGGATTCCCCTGCCGCGGATCTCGTCGAGGATGGCCTCCGTGAAATGCAGGCCCGCCGTCGGCGCCGCCACCGAGCCCGGGCGCTTCGCGTACACGGTCTGGTAGCGCTCGAGATCGTCAGGCGACACGGCCCCGTCCCTCGGGCGCCGGATGTAGGGGGGCAGGGGCGCATGGCCCCGGCGCTGCAGGAAGCGCTCGAAGGGCTCGTCGGTCTGGAACTCGACCACCCATTTCCGGTCATCGATCCGCTCGAGAACCCGGACGGCGTCCCCGCCGCCGAGTTCCATCGTCGTGCCCGCCCGGATCCGCTTGGCGGGCCTCAGCAGCGCCTCCCACCGTGCCGAGGACGCCCCCTCGCGGCTTCGCAGCAGGAGGATTTCGACCGCGGCGCCCGTCGTCTTGCGGGCAAAGAGCCTCGCCGGGATCACCTTCGAGTCGTTGATGACGAGGACGTCGCCCTTTCGGAGCATCTCCGGGAAATCGCGAAAAACCCGGTCCTGCAGGCCGCCCGTCCCCCTGTCGACCACCATCATCCGGGAACTCTCCCGGTCCGGTGCGGGCCGTTGGGCGATGAGCTCCTCGGGGAGCGTGTAGTCGAAATCTTGCAGTCTCATCATAAAAAAGCGGCAATGGGGACTGACGGAATGATGGGGGATTGAATAAAAAAAAGATTCCGATGACCGGAATCCCATTATCAATCATTCCGTTCTTTCATTACTCCGCGACAATGCAAATAACTGCAAATGAAGAGGAAAGTCAAGAAAATTGTTCGGTGTTTTCGTCGGGACGGGTCGCATGTCAGCTCGTGCCGAAGTAGACGAGCAGCAGGCCGATGATCATGGCCAGAAACCCCATGATCCGCAGGGACGTGTCCGAGGCTTCCTGCATCTTCAGGTAGAGGGACTTGAGCTTTTCAGGGAAGGCGAAATAGGGCAGCCCCTCCAGGACGAGGACCATCCCGATCACGCACAGGAAAAATTTGAGATTGACGTTTTCCATGGTCGGTCTGATTTCCTGTCTTTTCTCAACTTCTCAACTTCTCACCTTCACAGCTTCTCTTTTTTTGCTTCCTCCCACAGGGCGTCCATTTCTTCCAGGCTGGACGATGCGGGGTCCTTCCCGCGTTCCCTGAGCCTCTGCTCTATATAAAGGAAGCGTTCCTCGAATTTCCGGTTCGCCGCTCGCAGGGCCTCCTCGGCATTGACCTTCACGTGGCGGCTCAGGTTGACGATCGAAAAAAGGAGGTCCCCGACCTCGTCGCGGACGCGGTCCGGGTCCGGCCCGGAGAGGGCCTCCCTCAATTCCGCCAATTCCTCCCTGATTTTTTCGATGACGCTCTCGGCGGAGTCCCAGTCAAACCCCACCTTCGCTGCCTCGGCGGTGAGCTTCTGCGCCCTCGGCAGCGCCGGCATCGACCGGGGCACCCTGGCGAGGATCGAGGCATCCCCTTCGCCCCGCTTCTCCACGTCCCGCTTGATCCGGTCCCAGTTTCGCTTGACCTCGGCGGCGTCCTCGACCTGCGCATCGCCGAATACGTGGGGGTGCCGGCGGATCATCTTGGCCGTGATCTCGTCCAGGATCCCATCGATTCCAAAGATCTTTTCCTCCTCGGCGATCCGGGCCAGGAAGAGGACCATGAAGAGCAGGTCCCCCAGCTCTTCCCGCATCGCGGCAGGCGAATTCCGGTCGACGGCATCGAGGACCTCGCAGGTTTCCTCCAGCAGGTAGCGGCCCACATCGGCCTTTGTCTGGCGGATGTCCCAGGGGCATCCTCTGACGGGGTCGCGCAGCGTCTCGATGAGGGCCAGCAGCTTTCCGAAGCGCACCTCGGCTTCGGGGAAGGGACCGCCCGGCATGCGATTCTTCGTCCTTTCCGGTTCGGGATGAGTCTGGTTATCACAATTGCCGCCCCGTGTCAAAAAACGAACAGCCCCCGGGCAGAAAATTACGTCGCCGGTCCTTCGATTTCTCTTGATTTTTGCGACGTTCAATGTTAAGCAATCGCGGTTTTCAGAACACGCCCGGGCGGGCCCGCAGAACCCGCCGCGGGGACCATGCCGAGAATCACCCAACCATCCGTTCTTTCACATCTTTTGCCGACTACAGACATTCGACGTCTGTCGTTCTATTCAAGGAGAGAGGAGGAGTCACATGGCAGAAGAGAAGAAAATGACGAGGGCCGAGAGGCTTGCAGCGGAGCGTGAGAGCAACCTGAAGCACTGGGAAGAGCAGGATGCGATCCTCATGAAGCACCGTGAGGAGGCCTACAACATCGGCGGCGAGGAGCAGGTTGCCCGACTGGCCAAGCAGGGCAAGAAGCCCATGCGCGACCTCATCAAACAGCTCATCGACCCCGGGACGGAGTTTTTCGAGGTCGGGATCGATGCGGGCTACAACATCGGCAAGATCAAGCTCTACGGCGGCGAGATCTACGAGTCCGAAAAGCGCGGCCACATCCCCGGCGGCGGCCTGGTGACGGGTGTCGGCACGATCCAGGGCCGCGACTGCATGATCTTCGCAAACGAGAACCGCTACGCCGCGGGGACCTATTTCCCCATCACCCTGAAGAAGCACATGAGGGCCCAGGCGATAGCAGAGCGCCTGCGCCTGCCCTGCGTCTACATCGCCGACTCCGGCGGCATCAACCTGCCTCTGCAGCTGGGCTGCTTCGCCGACGACGGCCACTTCGGCAGCATGTTCTACAACATGTGCCGCATGTCCGCCATGGGCATCCGCCAGTACACGCTCTCCACGGGCGGCAACACGGCGGGCGGCGCCTACATCGTCTACCTGGCCTCCGAGTCCATCATGATCGAGAAGCTGGCCTTCGCGTTCCTGGCCGGTCCGCCCATGGTGAAGTCGGCGATCGGCGAGACGGTCTCGGCCGAGGACCTCGGCGGCGCCTACGTCCATACCCAGCACTCCGGCGGCTGCGACCACTTCGTGAGGAGCCAGGACGAGGGCATCAAGAAGCTGCGCGACATCATCGACTTCGAGCCCCCGCAGACCCTCTACGTGGAGCGCCGCAAGACCGTCGAGCCCAGGTTCGACTTCAAGGAGATGATGCGCGACACGCCCATCAACACGTATCATTTCATCGACATCCGCAAGACCCTGAAGTGCCTGGCCGACGACAGCTACATCCACGAGTACAAGCCCACCTACGGACTGAACCGCGGTGACACGATCGTGGCAGGCAAGATGTGGCTCAAGGGCTTGCCCGTGGGCTTCATCGCCTCCAACGCCAACGGCGTCATCTACATCGAGGCGGCCCGCAAGGCCACGGAGTGGATGATCCGCTGCGGCAACCAGGGCCTGCCGGTCCTGTTCCTGCAGGGCTCGCCGGGCTACATGGTCGGCAAGGCCGAGGAGTGGGGCGGCATCGGCAAGTACGGCTCCGACATGGTCCGCACCTGCTCCGTGCTCAACGTCCCGAAGATCCAGTACGTCATCGGCCCCGACCACGGCGCCGCCAACTACGGCATGTGCGGCCGCGCCTTCCGGCCGGTCTTCTGCTTCACGAACATGCGGGGACGCACGACGGTCATGTCCGGCGAGACGGCGGGCTTCATCGTCGAGTCCGTGCGCCGCAAGAACATCATCGACCGCGGGCAGCAGGTCAACGAGGAGGAGATGGCCAAGTTCCGCCAGATGATGCGCGAGCGCTACGACGCGGAAGGCCACCCCTTCCTCACCGGCGCGCTGCTGTTCCACGACGGCGTCATCGCCTTCAGCGAGGTCCGCGACAAGCTGGCCCGTGCCCTGGAGCTCTGCTACCGCGTGCCCGCCGGCAAGACCGATTGGGGCGATCTGAAGGTCTAATTCACGCGATCCGACTTGTCCGGAAGGAAAGCCCCGGCCCGACGGGCCGGGGCCCCTTCCCGGTTTGTGCAATCGAAGAAAAGGGAACGAGATAGAGAGGGAGGTAGTCATGTCCAACATTCTGCTGCAAGAAAAAACCGACGACGGCATCCTGATTCTGACCCTGAACCGTCCGGATGCCATGAACTGCTTCAACTTCGACCTGCTGGCCGCCCTGGCCGATGTCATCCGCGAGGCCAACTTCGACCTGAGCCTGCGGTGCATCATCATCACGGGCGCCAAGGCCGGCGACGACCCCAAGAAGTGGTCCTTCTCCACGGGCGCCGACCTGAAGGAGAGGCGCACGCTGACGCAGGACCAGGTCCGCCGCTTCATCTTCACGATCCGCAACACCTTCACGGCCGTCGAGAACGTCCGCGTGCCCGTCATCGCCGCGATCAACGGCTTCGCCTTCGGCGGCGGCACGGAGCTGGCGCTGGCCTGCGACATCCGCATCTGCTCGTCCAACGTCCTGATGGGACTGACCGAGACGAGCCTCGCCATCATCCCCGGCGCGGGCGGCACGCAGCGGCTGCCCCGGATCGTGGGCGTGGCCAAGGCCAAGGAGCTCATCTACACGGCCCGCCGGATCGACGCGAAGACGGCCCTCGAGATCGGCCTGGTGAGCAAGGTCGTGGAGCCCGACAAGCTGATGGACGCGGCCCTGGAGCTGGCCCGCGAGATCGCGAAGAACGGCCCCGTCGGCGTGGCGCAGGCGAAGTTCGCCATCAACTACGGCACCGAGGCGAGCCTCGGGGTGGCGCTGCCCCTCGAGTCGAAGGCCTACGAGGTGACGATCCCCACGAAGGACCGCCTGGAGGCCCTGGCCGCCTTCGCGGAGAAGAGAAAACCGAACTTTATCGGTGAGTAGGGAGTTCCGCTCGGCCGCCATCGCGGAAGAGCTCGAACCGAGCTTAACGGGAGAGTGAGACGGACTGCAATCGGCCCGACGTGCCCGCACCGCCGGGAGGCAGCGCGGGAGTCGCCGAGCCGTTCGGCTTGCCCCGAGAGGTGAAGCCGCCCCTGAGGGTGTGCAAAACAACATTGTGTTGCAGAGTCTAATTTTCGAGGAGGTAGGAGTTTTATGACAGAATACGATTTCTGGAAGATTTTTCCCCGGATGCCGAAGAAAGTCATGATCGGCGACATCACGATCCGCGACGGGTTCCAGCACGAGGAGAAGTTCATCTCCACGGCGGCCAAGATTTTCTACGGCCAGGAGAGCATTCTGGCGGGCTGCCGGGAGCTGGAGGTGACGAACCTGGGCAGCCCCGAGGGGATTCCCCAGTTCCGCGACGCCGAACAGGTGATGCAGGCCATGCGCAGTGACGGGTTCAGGAAGCGCTGCGCCCGTGCGAAGATCGACATTGACAAGGACGTGACCTTGACGTGCGTGACGATCCGCGAGCCGGCGGTGGACCGGGCCATCGAGATGAAGAAGAAGGGCTACGGTCCGGACCGGATTTTGATGATGGTGTCGACGGACCCGGAGCATCACTTTGCCAACTCGGGCACGACGCTGACGCAGTACTGGCGTGAGGCGGAGCGCTGCATCAAGAAGGCGACGGATGCGGGGATCAAGATGTGCGGCACGGTGTCGACGATATGGGGCAGCCCGATCAGCGGGGCGACGAAGCTGGAGGACGCGGTGGAGTTCACGAAGCGGTGGTTCTCGATCGGGGCCTTTGACATCGAGCACGCAGACCATGACGGGTCGGCCAACGCGGCGGACGTGTACCGGTATTTTTCGATGATCCTGGATGCGATGCCGAACCCGGAGGCGCACCTGTGCCACCTGCACGAGACGAAGCGGATCGCCTCGTCGTCGATTTTGGCGGCGCTGCAGGCGGGGATATGCCGGTTCGAGGGGACGTTCGGAGGGCTGGGGGGCCAGCCGGCGAACTTCCTGGACGACTGCCCGGTCCGCGGCACCGGCGAATACTATTACAAGGATCCGCGCTACGTGGGTCTGATCTGCCTGGAGGATCTTCTGGTGCAGATCGACGAGCTGGGGATCGAGCACGGCTACGACGTGGACCGGATGCTGTGGCTGGGCCAGAAGATGGAGAAGACGATCGGCCGCAGGCTGCGCAGCGAGGCGGTGATCAACGGCCGGACGGAGAAGGCGGGGCATCCGCGCTTTGCGCGCCCGGGCCTGAAGAAGCTCATCGAGAAGGAAGGCGAGAAGCCCGGCCA